>JAEUQE010000140.1 GCA_016789785.1 Bryobacterales bacterium | reverse complement strand
TCAGTTCTTGAGTTCGCTGGCCAGTGGCACAATCCTGGATGCCGCTCTCTCGGTGCGGGATCTGGGAGGTCGAACTGGTGATCTACGCGGTCTGTTCCATCATGTTGGCGACCACTATGCAGAGGAGATGGCCTTTGAAGCCGAGATGATCATCCCGGAGCAGGGAACGGACGATCTCGGGCAGATTGCGCGAGCAAGCAGCACTTTCGTTCAATACTCGGTTAGCTTGCGATACCGATCGGTGGATGCCGGGCGCACGCTTGGTTCGCTTGAGTTGGTTCGGGAAGAACTGAAGCACATCACTCTCCGAGATGCCGCTCGTCACTTGGGGTTTCCCCATTCGATCTCCTGGCGGAAGGCGGCAATCAAGAACTCGCGCCGTACCGCCTGGTATATCTCCACAGAGGGCGCAGGACCCGAACGTAAAGTGTCGGTGCATCCGGATCGGGTGAGCAGAGGTAAGCCACAAACTCTTCTTGCTGCCACGCTGCCGAGAACTGTGCTTTCCGCTGCGAATTCCGCAGAGTCGCCAACTGCAACACTGGTGCGCCGTGAGATGCAGTCATGGAGGCTGTTGCAGTTGGAGCCATCAGCCCTTCGCGAACCGGACAGCTTCACGGCGCCAGCCGAACTCGGAGTTGACGGAGCGCATCTTCCCGCAACCCTATTTCACTTGGCGAACGGTCCTGGAGTGGATTCCGAAGCAGTTTACGCGGAAGTAGCCAATCGAGTGTCGCAGCTAATTGGTGATGTGCGCTCTGTTTATGTGGATCGTGAGGAGAGGCGCCAACTCCTTACGCTCTATGCAATCGGCGCTGACAAGACTGCACATCCCGCACGAGCGCTTTCTGACGGTACCCTCAGATTCCTGGCGCTTACGGTACTGTCACTTGACCCGAATGCCCAGGGGGTGATCTGCATGGAAGAGCCAGAGAATGGTATCCATGTCGAACGTATTCCAGCGATGCTCGAACTGCTGCAAGACTTGACCGCTGACGTCACAGAGGACGACGGTGATGAGGAGACCGGTGCGAGACTGCGGCAGGTGATTGTGAATACGCATTCTCCATCTGTTGTCCTTCAAGTACCCGACGAAAGCTTAATCTATGCCGACGCAGCCGAGCGAAGGAGCGGCGATGCCACCATCCGGGCACTGCGGCTGCGCTGCCTTCCCGGTACGTGGCGCACGCAGGACAACGGAGGATCCACGATTCCGAAGGGCGTCTTGCTGGCATACCTGAATCCCGTTGGGCGGCAGCATCCTGCCCGCAGGCCGCGAGTTGTAGATCGTCAGGATCTCCAGCAGTACCTGCTCCCGTTTCCAGGGGCCGCGTCATGACCTACACCTTGGTTGCCGACGGTGGTTCGGACAAGGTGCTGATTCCTATACTGAACTGGTCCTTGAGGCGAGCCGGATTCACCGTGTTGGAACCACAGTGGGCTGATTTCAGCCGCTTGGCACCACAGCGAGATCTCGCTCATCGTCTTGAGACTGCAATGGACCTATATCCATGCGATGCGCTGTTTGTGCATCGCGATGCCGAGGGCTTTCCGTCGAGTCTTCGCCGGGAAGAGATCGCTGCCGCCGCTCGCGGAATTCCCACGCTCCATGTCCCGGTGGTGCCTGTTCGAATGACCGAGGCTTGGCTGCTGGCCGACGAGCAAGCGATCCGGCGTGCGGCTGGTAATCCCAAAGGGAAGGACCCTCTTAGTCTCCCTGACGTCCACCGGTTGGAGGATGTGCCCGATCCGAAAAGCCTGCTCTATGGACTGCTCCGGCAAGCAAGTGGTTTGAATCGGAGGCGCCTCAGTGCTCAGTTCCGCCCTCAGGCGCGCGTCCACGGCATACCGAATTACACGGGCGACTACTCCAGGCTCGATGCCTTGCCCGCATTTCGTGCGCTGCAGGCAGACATTCGCCGATTAGCTGAATCCCTACTGACGGCTTGATCTTTTGTCCGCTGACACTGTTTCCGAAACCCCGTTCACCACCAGCGGCAGACGCATCTCCACACACAAACCAGGATTCATATTTCGGGCTTGAATGCTGCCGTTGTGCACGCTGACGGCGCGGCGGGCGATCGCCAGGCCCAAACCTACTCCGCCCTCCATGCTGTCGCGCGACGCTTCCACTCGAAAGAACGGATCGAAGATGCGGCTGAGCTTCTCTTCCGGCACACCGGGTCCGAAGTCGCGAACCTGGACCACGGCATCCTTTGCGGCAGCCTCCATGGATACCTGCACTTCGCTCCCGGGCGGTGCGTATCGGATCGCGTTGCGTGTCACGTTTTCCACCGCGCGGCGCAATAACTCTTCATTGCCCGACACATTCACGTCGGCATGTCCCTGATAGCTCACCTTGCAGTTCTTTGATTGGGCGTCCAACTGGCAATCCGCGCTTACCCGATCGAGCAATTCGTTCAAGCGCACCGGGTCCGACGGACGTTCCGCCGGATCACCCTCCGCGCGCGTCACTTCGATGAGGCTCGAAACGAGTTCGGTCAGCCGGTCGATCTCTTTCTTCACGCGATCAATCGCGGCATCCCGATCCGGCGCGGTCCGCGCAAGCCGGACGGCGAAGCTTAGCCGCGCAAGCGGGGAGCGCAATTCATGCGATACATCCTGCAGCAGCCTGCGTTCGGCGACGAGCAATGTCTGGACACGGTCGGCCATCTGATTGAACGAGTTTCCCAGAGATCCGATCTCATCACGGCGCGAATCGAGAAATCGTGCACTCAAATTGCCGGCGCCAAACCCATCCATCACATTGGCGAGTTTGCGAAGCGGAACCACGAGTCTCGATGTCAAAAGCCAAAGCAGCACCGCGATGATCGCGAGCAGCACGCCATAGTAGGGCAGAAAGTTCCAGGGCTCTCGTGGCGATGCGATCACCATCCACGTAAAGCGCCCATCGGGACTGCGCCGGCTCAGCACGAAGCGGCCGCGGATGGGGGGCGGAAGGCCATCCATCTCCACGGACTGCCGGGCGTACTCCGAGAAGTCCCCTCCGGTCAGGATGTCCCGATGCTGCGAATCGAGGAGATGATGCTCAGGGCCGAACAACTGATTGACACGTTCGACGTACTCCTCCAGGCCTTCCTTGCCGGAGTTGCCGTAAATGAGGATCGCCTGCTCCATCTGGAAACGGTTGATGCGGGACCACGGATTTCCGCGGCTGCGCATCGCTCGGGAATTGATGAAGAAAAAGGCCGCACCCGCAAGAGCGGTCATCAGCACGCACCAGACGAGGATCTTCGCGTAAAGGGATCTCATGCGGATTCCGTGAGAGTCAGACTGTAGCCAACGCCGCGCACCGTTTTGATTACTGGTGCGCCAGGCGCTTCCATCTTCTTTCGCAGATGACTGATGTGTACGTCGAGCGAGCGTTCGTAGGCCGTGGCCTCGCGTTGATACAGCACGGTAGAGATCTCATCGCGGCTCACGACACGCCCGGCTGAGCGCGCCAGGACATCCAGGATATGAAACTCCATCGCCGTAAGGTCGAGCGTTTTGCCGCTAACCAACGCGGACTGCTTTGTCGCATCCACCTCCAACTCACCGACGCGAACTGTTGACGATTGCCCGCGCCGGTTCGGATCGGCACGCCGGAGCACCGCACGAATCCGAGCAAGCAACTCATCGGGGTCGAACGGCTTGGGTAGATAGTCGTCCGCACCGCCTTCGAGTCCAGCCACACGGTCAGGCCGCTCAATCCGTGCCGTAAGCATGATTACCGGGACGTTCGATTGACGGCGAACTTCGCGCAGCACCTGAAAGCCATCGAGCGCGGGCAGCATGACATCCAGAAGGACCAAGTCGAACTGACCGCTCAGTGCTCGAGCAAGACCAGTGCGGCCATCGTTTGCCGTCTCCACACGGATCCCCTGCTCCTGGAAGAAGTCCTTCATCAGACCGCAGAGGTCAATGTCGTCGTCGATAAGCAGGAGAGACATGGCTGCCTGCGCCGGCGTGTTCGCTGCACTCATCAACTCGATATTAGTACTCGACACGTTCGCGCGCGACCTCCCTGGTTGCCAGCTTGCGATCAGAACGTGAAGCGAAGTTGCAGATCCAGTCGCCGGTTAAAGGTGTTCGCTCCGCCAAACGGTCCAAATCCCGCAAGCGAACGATATTGCCCGAAGAACGGCGAGGAGAGATCACCACTCGGCGCAGCATAGTTCGCGGTGTTCATCACATTGCGCGCGGCGACCGAGAGCGTAATCGCATAGCGCTTTCCGGAGTTGCCACCGAACATGCCCGGAGGGGGACCGCCACCGCCAGGCCCGCGGCCCATGCCACCCATCATCGGAGGGCCACCGCCACCTGGTCCACCGCCGCCCGGCCCGCGTCCACCGTCAGGACCACCGCCGCGAAGACCGCCCATGCCGGGAGGAAGACCGTTCTCCTCTCGTCCTTCACTTCTGCTGCCAAAGGCCCACGTTCTTGCGAGCCGCAGATTCAAAGTCACGTTGGCGGGGCCGCGTGCAATGTTGCGTCCGATGATGCTATCGCTGGCCGCCGGGTTGAGATTGAAGCAGCCGAAGCCCGCTGCATACACGAGGCCCGTGCCGGAGCAGACTCCAGTGCCAGCAAGCGCGGGACGCTCCTGTGCGAAGCCATCGCCGTTCGTGTCGCGGCCTGTGGTGATGTTGTAGGGTGCGCCGCTGCTGGCCACGAAGAACGGGCTCACGCTGAGACTCCATGGCATCGGAATGCTGGTGCCGACGAGCACACGGTGGCGGATATCGCCGAAGATCGAGGGTCCCCATTCCGCCTGCAGATTGTTTGGATCCGCCGGAAGTCCCTCCGCGTTGCTCTTGCCGTAGGAGAGCGAGTAGAAGCCGAACAGGAAGAGCTTCTTGTAGTTGAGATTCGGGCTGACGATCACTTGCCGCGTCCGGTTGTAGCCGCTCGACTCGGTGAGCAGACGGATCTGCGGATCGCCATAGGGGTACACGCCATTGACGGGAGCATTGATGTTTCGCTGGCGCTGGAGATTCGTGCCGCGAGCTTCCATGAGTTGGGTACTCAACCGGAAGTATCGATTCACCTGCCGTTCAATGCCCAGGCTCGCCTGATAGTGCCGGGGAGCGCGGAACTGATCATCCACGAAGCGCAACTGCTGTGGCTGCCGCCCATTCTCCAGCGAACCGAGAGACGGAATCAGAGGATAGAAGTCGGGATTGCGGATCAGGAATGAAGCTTGCGTCAATCCGTTGAAGCGCAACTCCTGAAGCGTCGCGTTCTCATTCAGGCGATCGAAGAAGGTGCCGAAGCCTGCGCGAAGCACAGTTTTGGCCTGCCGCCCGTTACCACCGTCGATGGCCCATGCCAGACCCACGCGTGGCGAGAAATTGGTCCGGTCGCCGATGTTCGTCTGCGCTTCGTAGCGAAGGCCGTAGCTCAAAGTGAGTGTGGGTTTGAGGCGCCAATCATCGTTGAAAAAGATGCCGGCGTCCAACTGAGATACCGAGGTGAGCGGCGTGCCCGCATTCAAGCTGAACTGCGACGCGCCTCCGCCGAGGGCCTGGATGGCCGCCGTGTTCAATCCCAGTTGCTGGCCGAGAAGGGTGCGGCGGTAGCGTTCGAGCGCGGTCAACTGCATGGACGTACCCGCTAGTGGGTTGTTGTTCGCATCCAGCATCGGGCCTGCACCGCCGAAGAACGTGTAGGTGCCGCCGAAGTTGTTGAGTGAGGTATCGTCGATACTCGAGTGCCGGAGACGCGCGCCCCATTTCAGCGTGTGAGTGCCGTGCGTGTAGGTGGTGATGTTTGTCAATTCCACACGCTTCACCAGGTTGCTCGAGTTGCCAATTTGTGCGCCCCCACCTTCAAAAGCGCCTTGAACGCTAATCGCCGGTTGGGAACTGTCGCCGAACTGATTCAGGTTGGTCCGGGAGAACATGAATCGCGTTTCGTTCACTGCTTTCGCACCCAGGATCGAGGTCTCCGTCACCTGAAGCGTGTTCTCTGAGTCGCGCTGATTGAAGGCGCGGCTGGCGAGGCTGAAGTTGCCGATGCCGTTGTTGTCCTCACTCACGCGGGTGTTCTGATAGCGAATCACCATCGTGTTGTTTGTGTTCAGCGCGAAGTCAAGCCTCGGGCTGATGGTTGTTCGCGACTGCGGCGTCAGCACGGTCTGATTCACTTGCTGTGGACTGAGGCTGCTATCCAACGTTGTGGCGAGGATGAAGGCGTTCTCGTCGATGGCGCGGCGCTCAAAATCGAAACCGAAGGAAGCTTTCCCTTTCTTGATGGGACCGCTGAGATTGAAGCCTCCGAAGTTCTGCCGGAACGGAGGCCGGGTGGATTGGGTGAGCAACGGATTCCGTGCGTTGAGAATTTGATCGTTGAACAGCCAGAATGCGGAGCCGCGGATCTTGTCGGAACCCGGCCGTGTCAGGATCTCGATGCGTCCGAAGCCTGGGCGATCGTACTCGGGAGAGAACGGATTGGAGTTGATTCGCACTTCGCGAATGGAGGCCTTCGGAGGCATGTTGCCGCCGGTGAACCCGTCGATGTAGATCTGCCCGCCGTTCGGACCCGCCGAGGGTCCAGCCATGGCCTGCAGTTGCTGCATCAATTCATCGGGATCATCGGAGAGTGCTTCGAGTTCCTTTTCACGCAGCACCAGTGCGCTTGCATTCTGCGTCGGGTCCGTGGTGACATTGTTCGCTTCATCCTCCACGTTGATCACCTGCGCTTGCGCTTCGATGATGAGTTGTGTGTCGAGGGTCATCGCTCCGCGGATTTCGACATCCCTCCGGTCGATCACGGTGAAGCCCTTGGCGATGGTCCGCACACGGTACTTCCCCGCAGTGAGCGATACGAATTCGTAGACACCGGATTCACTGGTGAGTGTGCGCTTCTGTCCTCCAGGGCCGAAGATTTGTACCATTGCTCCGGGCACTACGGCGCCGGACGGGTCGGTGACGACGCCACGGAGACTGGTGCCTTGCAGGCTGGCGCCTTGTGGCGTCTGCGCACTGCCAATCGTCGACATCGCAATGGCCAGACACACAGACAGCTTCAGAAGTATTCGGGTCATGATAATTGCTCCTCGCGGCTCGGAAGTTTCGGTAGTTAGGGCATCATGGTTGGGAATTCGAGCAGGCCCCCGCCGATGCCAGGGCCTCCCATTCCCATGCCGCCGCGCCGGCCCGCGGCTTGCCCTTGCTGTGCCTGTTGCATGGTTGCCATTCGGACCAGAAGTTCCGCGTTGGTCACCATCATGATTGCTGTGAGATCTTCCGGCTTCGCACTCAGCGTGCTTGAGACCACGATCGTCTCGCCGGGTTTCAGATCATCGAACTTGATTGCGGGAAGGCGCTCGAACATCTGGGAGAGGTCGCGGCCAGGCCCTCCGCCTGGACCGCCTGGCGCACCACCGGGACGTCCGGCCATTCCTGGACCGCCCATTCCTGGGCCTCCAGGGCCGAATCCACCGGCAGGAGGTCCGCCGCCACCCGGTCCAGCGCCGCCGGGAAAGCCAGGACCACCTGGGCCGCCACCGGGAAACGATGGCATTCGCTTGATCTGCGAATCCGGTTGAATCTTCACCAGCAGCGTCTTCCCCGTGCCCGTCTCTTTCACCGTGATCACGGACTGCGCGGCATCCACGCTCACCACTTCGCCCGCCTTTGTCACGAATGACCCAAACACTACTTCTTCGGCAGTCACCTGCGCGCCGTCTTCACTTTTCTGTCCGCGGGCACGCAATTGATCGCCGATCTTGATCTCGGCGGCACTGCTGGGTTTCGCGTCGGAGAACTTCACCGAACCGGTTGCATAGCGGCGGAAAGAAGTCTCGCCATTGACGATGACCTTGGACTGAGTTTCGCCCATCAAGCTTCGAAGCTTGAGTGTGATCTCGTTCCCCTTCTTTTCAGCGACAACGCCAGAGAGTCCGCGCTTCGCCCAGTCCTGTTTGTCGGCATCATTGCGCTTCGCAATCGATGAGGCCGACATCACGATCACGCGCCGCGCGATCTTCGAATCGGGGAGGAAGGTGATCAGCACCCGGTCGCCCATTGCCAGGCCGGTGGCCTCGATCTTCTCCGCGGTCGAGAGATCCTTCTGTCCTGGTGCGACGCGCTGGAAGACGGTGTCACCGCTCAACTGCGCACTCGCTATGGTGCCCGTGTCGAGCTTGATGTCGAACTCCGCCGATTCCACGCGGAGCGCGGTGATGGTTCCCAACAGGGAAGTGCCTTTGCTTTGCGCCATCAGACACGTTGCGCTCAGAACGGCTGCCAGTAGACGGAATGTGGTTCGCGTGTTCATCGCCACTATCAGTTTGCTGGCAACTGCCGCGAGTGAACCTTAAGAAGTGCAAAAGGGGCGGCCGCCTGCCGGTGTGGCTTAAGAAAACTTTACGAATCTTCGTCGTTGATGTAAGGGACTGGCCTCTCTTTACGCCCTGCGGGAAGGAGAACAAGAGCGTGCGTAACTGGGGAAGAAACATCGTGATCGACGGGTCGTGGCTGGAGCAGGCAGGCGCCTATCAAGGGAATCAGGACACGTTCGGTCTTCGGCCGTACAAGGCGGAGATCTATGAGCGGCACGTTCAGGATCTGATGCGCCAATTGGAGCAGAGCAGCAAGGTGGGCGGCGCGATGATCAAAGCGATCAATCAAAGCCCGCGCCAACTGCGAATCGTGCCGCATCTGGTGGGTTCGGTAGCGGCGACATCCGCACACATCGTGACTACGGGCAAGGAAAACCAGTGTTTGAAAGTAGCTTGCGCTGCCGGCGGATCCGATGTCGTCATCCGGTTTGAGCCCCAAACGTACACCAACACGTTCTTCCGTGAACAATGGGACCGCAGCGGGATTGTGCGGCCGGACGATGTGCTGTTACACGAGCTGATTCACGCGCTTCGCATCATGCGCGGAATCCTCGATTGGACTCCCATGGGAAACAAGTACGATCGCGTGGAGGAGTTCTGTGTGATTCTCCTCACGAATATCTACGTGAGCGAAGTGGGGCGCACCAATGATCTGCGTGGGGATCATCGGGCACCTTTCGTTACGTTGAAACAGGCGAACCACAGCCACTGGGGCGACGCCGACGTGATCCACTACATGAACTTTCAGAAGGAAATCGACGGGCTGGTGAAAGCGATGCCAGACATCTGTGCCGCAATTACGAGTCTGAACATCGAATGGAATCCCATCCGCCGCCAGTACTGGCACTACAAACTTCAAGGCAACTGGTGAGCGGTGCCGTTGCACTTGTAACTGTTGCGATTACGGTGAAACCAGCGCTGCCGGACTCCGTATTGCAGCGGTATGGCCGAACTGCAATTCGCTCTTCGCACGTTCCGGAAATCGCCAGTGTTCACTATAGTGGCAGTGGTGTCACTGGCGCTGGGTATCGGCGCCAATGCAGCGATCTTCACGTTGGTGGACCAGATCCTGATCCGGCTCTTGCCAGTACGCAATCCGCGGGAACTCGTGCAGCTTCGCGTGGAGGGCGGGCGGTTCGGCTCGAACAGCGGGGATGGAATCCACACGTTCAGTCACCCTCTGTACAAGCATCTGCGGGAACAGAACACCGTGTTCAGCGGGCTGGCGGGACAGCGCCTGGAGCAGGCAAGCCTGATCGCCAACGATCGCGGCGAGATGGTGAGCGTTGGGCTCGTATCGGGCAATTTCTTCGAAGTGCTCGGTGTGCGCGCGCATGCCGGACGTTTGCTCACGCCGGATGATGACCGGTTGAAGAACGGACATCCTTTCGCAGTGCTGCAATACAACTTCTGGCAGAACCGGTTCGCGGGCCGAGGGGATGTTGTCGGGTCAACCATACGCCTGAACGGAACGCCCTTCACGGTGATTGGAATCGCGGACACGGCGTTCGAGGGAACATCCGCCGGCATTCCCACAAACCTGTGGGTGCCCGTGATGATGAAGACGGCCATCACTCCCACGTGGGATGAGCTTGAGAACGAGCGTTACGCGTGGTTCTACCTGTTTGGGCGGCTGAAGCCCAACGTCTCGCTGGATCAGGCGCAGGCATCGCTGCGAGTGCTTTACCGTCAGCGGCAGCAAGTAGAACTGAATGGTTCGCTGTTCCAGAAATTCCCTGATCTGCGTGAGCGGTTCTTGAAGCAGACCTTCTCACTGGTGCCAGCATCACAGGGCCAATCGCCATTGCGGCAGCGCTTCGAGCGTCCCTTGGTGGTGCTGCAGTGGCTGGTCGCCATTGTGCTTCTGATTGCATGCGCCAACGTTGCCAACCTGTTGCTGGCCCGCGCGGCGGCGCGTCAAAAGGAGATTGCGATTCGCACCGCACTCGGTGCGTCGCGGGCGCAGATCATTCGCCAGTTGCTGATCGAGAGCATGGTGCTGGCGATTGCTGGTGGAGCGGCGGGTATCCTGATCAGCGCTTGGCTGGCGAGCGGATTGGTTCATCTGCTCCCGTTCGATCCGGCCAATCTGTCGCTTTCCGCAATGCCCGATTGGCGCGTGCTCACATTCACCGCCAGTGTCACTGTGTTGACCGCGTTGCTGTTCGGCATGGCGCCGGCATGGCAGGCATCCCGCGCGATGCCCGCGTCCACGTTGAAGGATGAAGGCGGCGCGGTGGTGGGCGGCACCGGGCACGTTCGCCTGCGAAAAATGCTGGTCGCGATGCAAGTGGGACTTTCGGTGTTGATGCTTGCCGGCGCGGGTCTGTTCGCGCGCACGCTTCAGAACCTCAAGAATGTCGATCTCGGAATGCGAACGGAGAACGTGATCATGTTCGGTGTTCGGCCCGGTACGGTCTATGACGCGAATCGCAAGGGGCAGGTGATTCGCTCCCTCATGGAGTCGCTCACCGCGGTGCCGGGTGTGAAGGCCGTGGGCGCCAACTCGTCGCGCCTGTTCACCGGCGGGCGCTGGGATAGCTCGATCACGCTGCCCGGGGTGGAGACGAAGAATGGTGAACCGCCGTTCAGCTACTTCAATTCCGTCACGCCGGGGTACTTCGATGCGCTGGGGATTCCCGTGAAGGCGGGGCGCGATTTCCGATGGTCGGACTGGGGCGGCAGAAGTGTCGCGCTGGTGAATGAGACACTGGCGAGCGAGTACTTCAAGAGGGAACATCCCCTTGGCCGCATGATGGCGCAGGGGCGAGCAAGTACGCCGAACACAGAAATCATTGGAGTCTTTGGCGACGCGCGTTATGAGGATGTCCGAGGGCAAGTGCCAAAACAGACCTTCCTGCTGATGGGTGGCGGCGAGTACATGCGCTTTGTCGGCGCCATCACGGTCTACGCTCGTACGGACCTTGATCCTCGTCTGGTGATGGGTGCGCTGCGGGAAGCCGTGCGCCGGACGGATAGCAACCTTGTCATTTCCGACATGCGCACCATGGACGAACAATTGAACGCACGCATCAGCAACGAACGGATCCTCTCCTTTCTCTCGACGGGATTCGCTCTGCTTGCGACGCTGCTCGCCGTAGTGGGCCTCTACGGTGTGCTTGCGTTTGTGGTGGAGAGGAGAACGCGGGAGATTGGGATTCGTATGGCACTTGGCGCGGCGCAGCAAGCGGTGATCCGCATGGTGCTGCGCGAAATGATGCTCATGATCGTGGGCGGAATCGCGGCAGGTGTGATCGTCGCAGTGCTGAGTGGTAAGTACGTGGAGAGCCAACTCTTCGGAGTGAAGGCCAGTGATCCGGCCGTGCTGGTGCTGAGTGTCGCTCTGCTGGCTACAGCCGCCGCGGCGGCAGCAGGCATCCCGGCGTGGCGTGCGTCTCGCATTGATCCGATGCGGGCACTACGGCACGATTGAATAACAGCCATCAGCGGTCTTCAGCTATTCAGCTTTCGAACATGCGTTTCACCTCGGTCACGCGTTGAGCCAAGCCCATCGGCGCCGGACTCGGATATTGCGGGCCACAATCGTGATGCTTCAGCGCGCGACGATGCGGTGGAAGGCAGTGATTTCCGCATCTGTCAGAGCGCGCGAAAACAAGGTCACCTCATCCACCTTGCCTTCCAATAGCGATTGACGCGCATGATCGCCGCCGATCACCATGGATGTGGCGGGAGTTGGGCGTGTGTCTGCTTCGCCTGCTTTCACACCATTCGCAAAGAGCGTCACCGTGGAGCCTCGCCGCACGAGCGCCACATGTTGCCATTCCTTCAGCGCAAGGCTCTTTGTTCCCGGCTTGCCGTTCACAGCCAGTGCGCCTTGATCGTCAATCGCCGCATGTTCGTTGCCGATGGCGAGCAGCGTGGTTGACTTGGGAACGCCATTCCAGATCCAGAGCATGGCCGTGAAGTCGCCGCGAATAGAAGGAATGCTGGCACGGATCGCTCCTCCTGCAAGATGTGGAGCACGGTTGATCGCACCTGGGGTCAACCCCGGCGATTGCATGCCGTCGAGATAAATCGCAACGCCATCCTCATACATGGCGGGCATCCGCTGCACGGTGTCATAGGCGATTGGCGCATCGAATTCGCTGAAGCGCCAATGCGCGATGGGCTTTGCGGCGAGAACGGATTTGACGTAGGCGCCAGAAGGTTCGGTGGGCACGCGCCGGGGCTGTCCGGAAAGAGCCTCTGCCATTCTCAGCAGCGTCTCGACAATGCGAGGCTCGGCCTGCGGATCGAGGCCAGCGGTCCGCGCCGCCCACGTTGTGTAGCCGCCAAGTCTGTGTTGCTCCGGTGGAGGGATGTATCCTTCTGATCCATTGGCAAGTTCGATATTCATGCTCGCGCCGTGTGGTGTTTGCGCTTTCAATTTCAATCCGGTGATCGCGTAGACCTCGTTGGGAATCGCATGAATCGTGAAGCCGCCAATCTGAATCACCTGCAGCTTCAGTTCGCGTTCGGGCTCGTTATGCAGAAAGACCTGTTCGCGTGCGTAAATCTCCGGCTGCGTCTTTGGCTTTCTTCCGGCGAACTCCTGCATCTTCGCGCGAGCCCATTCCAGCCGTTGCGCATCGGGAACACGGCGGCGTAGCGTCAGGAGTGACTCAGCCATCTTCAACGGTAGATCGGTGCTGTATTTGATGCGTTGGTATGCGCGCATGGCAGTGTTCGTAATGGCCTCCGAGTACGACTCCAGAGTCGCATCGCTCTTCGGTTTTCCGTAGTCCATCCACATCTGATCACCGCTGGTCCCCTGCGACATCATGGCCACAAAGGACGCACCGGCATTCAGCCGCGCGGTGATCTTCGACGCGAAGACGCCGAAGTAGTCTGCCGAGATGGGGGTGTCATTGAAATAATGCTGCGAGTAGTTCGCCAGCAGTGCGAGGGGCTTGCCCGCGGCCGTCTGCACGCTGAACACGGTGAGGCCGGGGTCAACGGGACCCGAAGGTGCGATCGCATCGGGGTTCTGATAGCCCGGATGCATGTTGGCGCGGACAGTCAGGTTGCCGAACGGATCGCGTAGCATCTTGTCGGCGCGATAGATCCAGCGCCGGCAGTGCGTGAGTTCCCAATCATCCTCCACTGCCCATCCTGCTTTTGCTGGAACGACGGATTGTGAGGCGCGCTCGATGGACTCGGCGATCTTCGCGGGCAGCCAATCGGCGTAGTCCTGTTGCACATCAGAGCCGAGACATGCCATCGCGGCTGGAGCCATGTGGGTGTGCGTCGCGGCGACGAGCATCCGGTCCGCGGGGATGCCGGTACGTTGCGCGGCAATCGACTTTGCGCGATCAATGACCTCCCGCGGCATCATGCAACTATCGACGATCGTGATGCTGAGTCTCTCTCTGCCATCCGAGAGCACAAGCGACTTCGCATAGAGCCTGCTGGTGATCTTGTCCACGGTGCGCTCGGTGAAGTTACAGTTCACGATCACCGGGAGTTTTTCGGGAGTCACATCGATAGTGCCCGCGCCCGCATGAAGCGCCGCGTGCGCGGAGATGGCGCAAAGGCTGAAAAGCAACACGAAGAGCATGAAGACTACTTTACGAAGAGCGCGGCGCCTCGTGCGCGGCCTTGATCAGCGGCTCATGTAGTCCATCGCAACAGCTACCGCGCCAAGCACACCTCCGTGGTAGCCCAGCGCGGAATTGCACAACACGAGATTCCGCTGCGCCGACGCGGTGATGCGGCCGTCGAGCGCTTCTTTGAGATCGGCAAGCAGAAACGGATTGTTCTCGACAACGCCACCGCCGAAAATCAAGGCTTGCGGGTCGAGGAGATTCACGACGGAGGCGCATCCAACCGCAAGATAGCCAGCCAGCGTTCGAATCGCGCTGCGTGCGGTGGCATCGCCTGATTGCGCCGCTTCGATGATGTCCGCGGCGTTTTGAAATCGATCTCCCGCATAGCGGCGAAGCGCTGCGACGTTGGCGTAGACCTCGACACATCCCTTTGCTCCGCATGTGCACGCGAGGCCGTCGGGATGAATCGGCAGATGTCCCACCGCGTTGGCGAAGCTGTGCGCGCCGCGATGCAGCCGGCTGTTCACGTAGCAGCCTCCGCCGATTCCAGTGCCAAGTGTGATCATCACGAAATCATCGTAGGGGCGGCCTGCGCCGAATCGTTTCTCCGCAACCGCGAGCGCATTCGCATCGTTCTCGACGCCAATCGCAAGACCGAGCCGGGAACTGAGATGCTCGGCGATTGGCGTACCTGTCCAGCCGGGCAGATTCTCACTCGCGTAGAGAACACGGCCACTCTGATTGTCGACCCAACCTCCGGTGGCGATGCCAAGCGCCTGCACTTCAATGCCGCGAGCTTGTGCGGCGGAAAGAAGTTCCCGTGCTACTGATTCCAGGTGACCGAGGAGGACTTCGCGCCCACCCGCAGGCGTAGGTGTTGTGGCAGTGTGCAGCAGTTCACCCTGCGAAGAAACGATGCCTGACTTCGTGTTGGTGCTGCCGAGGTCGATACCCGCGAAGTAGCCGGTGCGGGCCTGGGCGACGGATTCGACGGCATCACGGAACTGCTGAGTGAGAATGCCCGGCCGCGTGATCGCGGTGCCGACCACCACGAAGCATGCTCCCGCGGCGATGGCGGCAGCGGCATCGGCGGGTGTGTGAATGCGGCCCTCCGCCGCGACCGGAACCGGCACCGCTTTCGCAAGAGCGGCTACGAAATCAGGTTCGAAGCGTTGGATGTGCTGCGTATCATCGGTGTATCCGCGCATGGTTGTGAGCACGCAGTCAGCCCCTGCCGCCGCAGCCGCCACACCATCTTCGATGGTTGCGATGTCAGCGAATACAGGCAGCTTCAACTCTGCGCGAATCCGTGCAAGCCGTTCGAGTGCTCCCGCCGCGCGTCCACGCGCGGTGCAATCGAGCGCGATCGCGTCCGCTCCCGCGGCAGCCAGTGCTTCCGCGGCTTCGAACGTGGGTGTGATGAGGATGCGCCCATCGTGGTGGATCGCTTTGTGAATTGCCAGGATGGGCACATCCACGGCGCGACGAATTGCCGCCACATCTTCCGCGCCGTTCGCACGAATGCCCGCCGCGCCTGCTTCCACCGCGGATCGTGCGAACATCGCCATACCTTGCGGACCGTGGAACACGTCGCCATCGGGCGCCTGGCACGAGACGACCAACTTGCCCTGCAACTTTGAGAAGAGATCGCTCATCATGCCTTCCCCTGTCCCGCCGAGGTGGCGCAGAGTACAACCGCAACCAACAGCACCGCGATTCCTGCGATCATCCGGCGATGCGCGATTTGCGGTGCGCTCTTCCACTCTCCCAGCACCACACCCATCGTGTTGGCGAGCAGCAGTGCGACCGCCAGACTCAGCGGCCAGCCGATGGATGGTCCGATGTCACCAAGCAGAGGCGTCGCAGCGCCATACAGGAAGATACTGCCGCCCCACAGCAGTCCCATCACTCCAGAGAGCGAGAATCCGCGGCTTGGCGCAGCATTCATGAAGAGTGGTAAGCTCTCGTTCTTTCGCGCAAGATGCAGGCAGAACGCAATGTTCGGAATCGAACCGGCAGCGAGCATGAGAAGCCAGATGCAGTTGGTGGCGGCGAAATTCGAGAGCCCGCGTTGCTCCCCCGCCGCCGCGATGGGAAGTGCGAGGGAATAGCCGATATTGAAGATCGCTGAAAGGACACCTGCGCCGGCCGCGAAGAACAATCCCGTGCTGGATGGCCGGACGGATGTGCTCGCTTCGCGCATCTTGCCGGCGGCGCCGCACAACATCACCCCCACGAGAAACGCAGCGATGCCGAGGAACAACAGGATCTGCCGCGTTTCGAAACGCAGCGTCCCGCCAAGCATCAAGGGCACCAGCGATCCAAGCGCGCTGCTGATGCCGATCACGAGGCTGTTCGCGACCGATACGCCGAGCCGGTCGACACTGAGGCCGAAAAGAATCGCGCCGAATCCCCAAATGAACCCGAACGTCAGGGCCGCGAACAGCGCATTCGTTGGTGATGCCTCGAATACCGGGCGTGGGTCGCCCACCGTGATCGCGACCATGAACGCAGGCATGAGGAGACATGCCGTGAGGATGAAGATCAGCCAGATGTTCTCCCACTTCCAGCCTGGAATGAGCTTCATGGGTGTGGTGAAGAGCCCGTTTGCGATCCCTGAGAGAACCGTGAAGAGAATGCCTTGCCCGATCATGATCGAATGGCAGCGTACCACGTTGCGCAGGCGAAGCGCGGCAAGCCGCTACAAAGGTGGCCGCGCGGGTGGTGGAGGCTGTTGTGGCGAGGGCATTCCCTGCTGCGGCGCCTGACCGGGGAACTGCGGTTGAAGTTGCGGCGGCAATCCCACCTGCTTCCGTGAGGGCCGAAGCCTCTGGAAGTCCTGTCCACTGATGATGTAGTACCAGTCCGCGAAACGGCTGGTCAGGTCGCGTGCCACCCGCTCGCCGCTCCCGCTCGTGTCGCCGTACTTGGCGGCACGTTGCGGGTCGTAGTTGACCGTAACAAACAGGAAACGGTTTTCATTGCCTGTGGAAGCAGGCTTGACTTCGCCCTGGCTTGTCGCGACTTCGCCAAAGCGCAGGACATAGACGAGGCCGTTGGCAGTATCGGCGATCAACTCCCCTTCATTGGCGAGCAACCGTCCGTTGGGGCTCAGAAAGAAGCCGCGCTGGCGCATCGACATTGCGCCTTCGAGTGTCATCTCAAGCTTGCCGGTGCGCAGACCTTCCGCCATCGACGGCGGCTTCGGCCGCACATCCGCGATCTTCAATGTGTCGAGTGTAGAAACGATCCCTTGGATGGTGGCTCGATTCAGTTGCGAGGAACCTTGCGCCGTCCACTGCGCGCCCTCCTGCGACAAGGTTGTGGTCTCCATGTTCATCAGACGCCCGAACTGCTCGTCGATGGAGTAGCTCAGAATCTGAATGCGGCGCAGAGTTGGGGAGGCGATGCGAAGCAGATCCGCATTCACCCAATCGGCGAAGCGAGCGCTTGGATCGGCGTCGGTGCGCACGGCATAAATGCGCCGCTCCGCCGGCAGACGCACGTAGCGCAGTCCTTTCTTGCCCTCCACTGCTTTGCCGAGCACGAAGTCCGCGAGGATCTCTTTGCGTGTGTCGCGCAGTGTGACCCGCTTGCCGCGGCCCGTCAGCGACGCCGACTTTGCATCCAGAGGGTCCAGCACACCGTACTTCACATGATCAGCAGCGGAGTCCGAGACAACCGAGTCCTTTTTCAAATCGATGAGTGCTCCCGCGGTTTTCACAAGACGATCGCCAATATCGATGGGATAGTTGTAGTTCGCCGGCAGGATCCACCGGCCATTGCGAAACTCCACCTGAAACGGGCGCGCGGCTGCCGTGGCTTCATCGTAGTCGACGACCTCAATGGTCTTCACAGCCTGTGGATCGGTGAACTTCGGATAGAACGTCTCGCCTTGATCGCTCAGAATGGAGGGCGTGCGGCGTTCCGGCTCAACCACAATGGCGGCGGTTGTGAATACCACCGCCGTAGCGATCATCGCGGCCGTCTTGAGTGTCTCGTTCATTCGCGATACCTCACAGCCGCGCCGCCGGCTCACGGGCGAGCCTGCGCGCGGATACCAGTAGAAACGCGATCAACGCGGGAATCGGCGGCAGCACCACGGCAAGAAGCTTGATGGTGTTTTGTATGCCGCGGATGGAACTTTCCATCTCCGCGCGGCTTGCCTCCACCTGACGCTGCTTTTCGTCGTCGATGTTTGAGCGTGCGACCGTCAGGCGCCGGTTCTCCACGGACTGGATGTTCGAGATCATGATCTGCTTGGCTTGATCATCAATGTCGGCCCGCTGTTGAATCTCGCGCACCGCCCGATCGAGCCGTGCCTGGGCTTCCCGCAGACGTTGTTCCGCGATCACTTCTGCTTCCTGGGTCTGCTTGAGACGCTGCTCCTCGTATTGCTTCGTGCGTGCTTCCACAGCCTCCAGTGTTCGATAGCGCGGCCGGCGTTTGCGCAGCGCGATGAACGAGGGGTCACCCACCAGTTGATCCACTGCGTTGAGCACGAACGTCACGTTGTCGAAGTTGAGGTTTTCCACGCCACGCCTGCGCAGCTCAAAGAACTGTTCGCCAATCGCATCCACATCCGCGAGGACAATGGCGTTCGCGGCGCCGGTGACACGCGCGGCCAATACATGTTTCTCTTTGCTTGGCCGGCGCTCCGGAGCCGGATTCATCGACACGCCGAAGAGCGAACGTTGCACCAGATCTTCATACCGGAGCAAGCCGCCCTCGTTTGTCGTCTCCAATAGAGGAACGAACTTCGTGGATGCGTCACTCCGCGGCTTCAATTCGCCACCATAGAGCAGCACGAGTTCCTGCAGCCCCGAAGTGACCGCTTCCTTCTCCTGAAAGCCCTTGCCGACGAAGACCACTTCTTTCGGCAGCGACTTCAATTGCGGATGCGGATTGTAGCTGTCCCACACGATGCGGTTCGGCTGCCAGTTGACGCCGAGAACGTCCAGCAGTGAACGCAAATTCGCGGCGTTCTCCATGGTAGATGGCGCAAGTTCCAGATTGAATGCGGGCATCGGATCCAGCAGCACCAGAAGCGGCTTGCCTTGCTTGGCGTACGCCGCGAGCCTATCCAATTGTGGCTGCGATAACGTGTGCGGCAATGCCACCATCAGCGCGTCGAGATCTTGCGGGTAGTCCGCATCGGGCGAAACCTGCCGCACGTCGTACTGCTTGCGGAGTTCGCCGACGATGGACCATTCCTGTGACTGCGAGGAGCGCTGGAAGTCGACACCGCCGAACAATCGCGCAGCCGTGTCAAGCACGCCGACAGTCCGCCGCTTCGCCCGCGATACCACGCGAACGGAGCGCATCAATTCGTACTCGACAGGCAGTCCGCGTTCGAGGAAGGGAATGACGAATTCTTCGTTGCCTGATTGGAAGACCAGACCGAGGAAGATCTCATTGAGCGCGGCCGACTCTTCGGTGACGGGAACACGGAATGGCCGGATGTTGTAGCGCTCCTGTGCTTCGCGGGCCGCGGGTGTGTATTTCAGTGTCTCTACGATGCGGGTGTGGAGCGCTTCACCCCCTGCCGCGTCGAACTCACGCAGCGTCGCAACAAGACTCGCACGCGCCGCAACGTAGCTCTTGGGGACATCCGGGCTCAGATAGGCGTGGATGAACACCGGCTGCCGCGCGTCGAGGCTTGCAAGCAATTTGCGGGTGTCAGGCGCGAGCGAGTGAATCTGCTCCGATGTCGTATCCACCCGGGCGCGGAATTGGCTGGCGAGCACCGTGGCGCTTGCGGCGATGACGAGTGCCGCCGCCACACGAATCGCGGTGTGCAGGGAGAGTTTCGGGGTCTTTGGGCCCGTGGGCCATCGCCGGCGGCCGAGGAGAGCGACATTGGCGTAGAAGGCCGCAATGCCCAATGCGGCGAAGTAAGTAACCGCACCGGCGGTGACGATTCCGCTTGAAAGATTGCGGAATTGTTCGACCACGGAGAGACGCTCCAGCAGACGCTGTGGCGCGCCTTGGACAATGAGGCCGGCCCGGTCAAGAAAGACAAACAACGCGCAGAGCAGCGCGCCGAGGATGAAGGCTACGGTGAGGTTATCCGTGAGTGCCGATCCCACCATGGCGACTGCCAGCAGCGCCGACCCCATCAACCAGTAGCCGAGGTAGGTGGAGATCATGAGGCCCGGATCAGGATTGCCCAGCCACATGAGAACCACGACGTGGCTGAGCGAGAACAGCAGCGAAACTGTGTAGATGGCAACCGCGGCGAGGTACTTGCCCAGCACGATCTGGAAGTCGCTGGCCGGCAGAGTGAGCAGCAGTTCCTCGGTGCCCTGACGTCGCTCCTCCGCCCAAAGGCTCATGCTGATGGACGGGAGGAGGAAGACCAGGAGATAGGGAAAATAGGCATTCAGGGCATCGAGATTGGCGAGGTTCCCCGCAAAGAATCGCTCCTGCCAGAATGCCGCGATGGCGCTGAGGAAGACGAATAACGTGATGAAGACGTAGCCTGTCGGAGTGGAGAAGTAGCTCGCCAGCTCCCGGAAGAAAACCGCCCTCACTACATGCGGACGCATGCGGACTCCGGCGACATGGACTTGGATCGGCGATACATGCAGAATCAGACAGCCTCTCCCTTTGGACGGCGCCGGCGGCGAATGGGTTTGGCAGGGACGCCGGGACCGGAATGGGCGACGGCTTGTGTTCTCTCAGTATGCCATGGACCGGCAGGCCGTGCGGTTGCGGCCCGCTACTTGCCGGTCAGGATCTTCGGCCAGTTGCGGTCGGCATCCGGGATTGCCGTGGCGTGGCCCCGTTCGAACTTTCCTTTCGCCAGCGGATGGTTCAGAAACAGGCGTCCGTCGACGATCTTCCATGCGTTGGGCGAGATTCCCGCCGTATGGCCCTTGCTGACCGCCCAGGCACAATAGCCGCCGTACTGCGGCAGATACTTCGAGGGGTTGGCTTTGAACAGGTCGCGGTTGGCTGCGCTGGCGAATTGGTAGGTTGCGCCCTCGTGCTGGTGCTCAAACTCCTTGAGCCCCTTCACGGGCTTTGATTCCGTGAAGTAGGCGACGGGATCGTGGCCCTTGATCGCCAGACCATCGGAGTTGGTGTTCACGGTCTTCTTCAGCGGATCGGCGGCGAGGGCAACCGCGCAAAGCAGGCACAACATGAGAATTGTTCGCATACCAGGAACATCCCGTCGGCTCCACCGTCTATTCCCGCCAAGGAGAATCCTTGAAGCGGCGTAAAGCCAATTGTGAACCGCAGCGTAGTTCGAGCGGTCCCTGGCAGAGGATCAGCGAATCGGCGGTGGGTCACCCCAGCCCGGTCAGCCGCCGCTGCCATTGTTCAACATTCCTGGGTTGGAGCCGTTTCTGCGGGCCCGTGTGGAAAGCGTGCGACAACAGTTATTAGCCGCCATTCCGCTGCCTCAACCCGTCGAGTGACTGCGCGACTGGGTGGCGGCGATCTTTGCGCGCACCTAGCGCACTCTCCAGGGAACATCGCTGAATGTTCCCTGGAATCAATAACGGGCGGCTACTTCGCTGGAGGCGTGCGCCGCGCGGTTAGCGCTTAGAATATGAACTTCGCGGTTAACTGAATCCGCCGCGGATAATTCGCCTGGTTGCTGGCGCGGCTCTCACCGAACAGGACGTTTCTTGGATCGGTGTTTGGAGCCGGCATCTGCGCCCTGTTCAGGGTGTTGAGGAACTCAGCTCGGAACTGCACCGAGTACCTGCCGTCCGTGCCGAATCGTGTGTTCTTGATTAACGAGGTGTCCCAGTTATTCACGCCCATCACGCGCAGGAACGGGAGGCGCAACGGGAAGTACCGGATATTACTCTGCAGAATCTGGTTCTTGATGAACCCGGCGTCCGTATTGAACCAGCGGGTGCGAACAGGGTTATCCACCTTGACGTCATTAATGTCACCTGCAAAGGGGATATTTCCCCACCCGATCGGTGCGCCGGACTGCATCGTGTAAATCGCCGAGACTTGCCAGCCGCCAGCGATCGCATTCGCCACCGGATGCATGTTGCTACCAAAAGCGCGGCCCTTTCCGACGGGGATCTCCCAAATGCCGCTAGCCACAACGCGATGCGGAATGTCGAAATCGGAAATCACTTCCACCGGCATTGCATCGGCCGCATTCAGGTAGGCCGCTGCCTCCATAAACTTCGAAAACGTGTAACTGCCTTGCAGTGTGAAGCCCTTTGAGAAGCGGCGTTCGAATTGGGCTTGCATGGAGTGATACCAGGAGTATCCCTGATTGGTGGTCGTGTTGAGGGCGCCAAAGTGCGGGAACGGACGCAACAGGGCGGAGCGGCTCCGGTTGGCTGCGTTATTCAGGTTCGGCGCCGATACCGGTGTCAGCCCCCGGAACGGGTTAGGCAGGTTCGCGGCGAGGAAATTGTTGTTTGCCGTCATGGCCGCGGTGGGAAGCAGATCGCGGCTGAGAAAATCGTTCGAAATCGCGTTCAGATCGCGGGTGATTTCCAG
>JAEUQE010000013.1 GCA_016789785.1 Bryobacterales bacterium | reverse complement strand
AGCAGGTGATCTATGTCAGCGGCAAAGTGGAGACGCGCTCTCCACAGGAATCCTCATACGCGGCGCCGCAGGCGATTGTGTTGAAGGTCAAGCCGAAGACGTCACAAGTTGCGGCGACGGCGGGTGCTTCGAAGGAACGCGCGACTGCATCGAAGTGAGCCTGGCTGGACAGGCCAAGCGCGTCGGAATAGCATTGTGATTATGCGGACCATACGCGTGAACATTCGACGAATCGGCAACTCCCAGGGGGTCGTGATCCCCAAGCCGGTGCTTGCGCAACTGGGTCTGGACGGCACATCGGAAGCCGAATTGACGATAGAGGATGGTGCACTCATCTTGCGCGGGCCCGCAAGTCCGGCTCGCACTGGTTGGGCCGAAGCCGCCAGGAGAATCGCTGAAACTGGCGACGACGGACTCGTGATGGGTGAATTCGGCAATGCCGAGGATTCGGAGTTGGTTTGGTATGCGCGCGACTTCCGGCTCGTCCAGCGTCACTCATGGTGGCCGGAGGGGCCTGATCCTGCTCGATCAGATCCGCGCCGTGGATAAGACCCGGCTTGTGAAGAAACTGGGAGCCGTCCCGGCAAAGACGCTCACCGCCACGTTGGCGACACTGCAAGAGGTATTCGCGGAATGAGCGCCCTCCACGGGTATTGGCTCCGCTGATGGACACATTTCGACTGCTGTGTTGCGAACACAGGCGCCTACGGATGACGGCCGGGGGATTCGGCAAGGTCGGAAGTCTTGCGGCCATGTCCACTTCCGAGTAACATGCGGAGTAGTGGGACTCATCGATCTACTCAGGCGTGCAGAGGGCAAGACCCTCGAGTTCAAGCGCGACTTGTCCTCCCCGGACGGGATTCTGAAGACACTCGTGGCATTCGCGAACACGGCCGGCGGCATAGTCGTCATCGGTGTGGATGACGGGTCGAAGAACGTACGGGGCGTGCCCAATGTCCTGGCAGCGGAAGAAACACTGGCCAGCTTGGTCTCGGACTTGATTTGCCCTCGACTGGTTCCGGACATCGAGGTAGTGCCATGGCGCAACCTGAACGTGATCGTCGTTCAGGTCTTTCCCAGCAACACGCGTCCCCACTATCTCCAGCGGTTGGGCCCAGAAAGCGGCGTCTTCCTTCGCATCGGCTCGACCAATCGCAGGGCCGAACCATCGCAAATCGAGGAGTTGAAGCGCTGGAACCGGATGGACTCGTTTGACGAGCAGGCCATCCCCGGCCTGAAGTCGGAAGCGATCGACTTCCGAGCTGCTTCCGAGTTCTTTGCGCCATACCGGAAACTGACGCCCAAAGCGTGGAGCACACTGCGGGTAACCACGGAGCATCAGGGCCGTCAGGTGCCGACGATCGGCGGATTACTCCTCTTTGGCAAGGACAGGTTCTCCCGGTATCCGGATGCATGGATTCAGGCGGGCCGTTTTGCGGGGAGCAATCGGGCTCGTATCGCGGATTCCATGGAGATCCGCTCCCTGTTGCCGCAAGCCGCGGAAGAAGCCGTAGCTTTTGCGCGCAAGCACTTGACTCACGAGTCGGTTATCGAAGAGGTGCGCCGGGAGGAGCGTTGGTCGGTTCCGCTCGTTGCCATCCGGGAGGCGCTCATCAACGCTATCGTTCATGCAGACTATGCCCAACAAGGAGCGCCGATCCGGTTGGCGTTGTTTGACGACCGCATCGAAATCGAAAGCCCTGGCCTCTTACCGTTCGGCCTCACCGTCGAGGACATCCGGCAGGGAGTCTCCAAACTGCGGAACCGCGTGATCGGGCGGGTCTTCCACGAACTCCGCCTCATTGAGCAGTGGGGCAGCGGGATCCAACGCATGACTCAGGCTTGCCAGGAAGCTGGCCTGGCCCCTCCGAAACTCGAGGAAATCGGAACCCACTTCCGCGTCACCATTTCAAACATGCGCGTCGGCAGGCCCCAAATGGACGAGAAGGATCAGCGCATCCTGGCTTTGTTTAGAGATGGACGTGCGCGGTCTACTGCGGAGGTGGCGAGGCATATCGAACTTTCCGAGCGTGCCACTCTGACGCGGCTGAAATCCTTGACGGAGCGCGGACGGCTCGCCGAAATCGGCACGGGCCCGCACGACCCCAAGCGGCAGTACGTGATGGCCTGAGGACATTTGGTGGACCGCCGGAGGACAGCGGGATGCAGTCTGAGAAGAGAGACGATCAGGCAACAGAGTGGGCGTCCTCAGATCATGACGGAAGCGAACGAGGTTGCAGTGCCTTGTGAGTCCAGCGTGAGCTCATCGTGAAGGTGCGTCCGGCCGATCCTTCCAGCCCGCCCGGCGAGGCGGGATGGCTGCGCACGTTCTGAGCAACTCCAAGGGAAGACGGCCCAACTTAAGGTCACGGCATGCCGCGCAAATCGTCCAACTCCACAAACCGCGGCTTGCGGCGAGCTCGCTCCTCTTCCCGCGGTCCGCACACCGGCGTGAAGTCGCACCACTTACAGGCATCGGGCGCAGGCGCGGCCGGAAGCATGCCCTGCCGGATCGCATCGTCGACAATCTTCAGCGCACTGCCCAGCTTCGCGCGAGACTCATCGCTCACCGGAACATAAACGCGCTCATAGGCACCACGCTGGGTCGCGTAGTACAAACGGCTCGCGGCCACCGGCGCATTCAGCACTGCCTCCGCAGCCATCGCGTACAAGAGTGGCTGCAGAATACTGCCGCCCCCGACATACTTCGGATGCCGCTTCGGCGCGCGTCCCGTCTTATGATCGGTAATCCGCAGTGCGTTCGATTCACTGTGCCGCTCAATCCAATCGATCGAGCCGCGCACCTGAATGCCATCCAGGATCGTCGCGTGCCCTGCTTGGCTGTGCACATCGCGGCCGCCTTCATCCAGAGGCAGACCAAACGCAAGCTCGGAATGCGCGAGCCGCCAGTTCGGCGCATCATCCTCCATGCGACGCAGCCAACCATGCAGATCGGCCCGCAGATCCTCCACTTCGCCTTGCCACACACGAGGGATCGCGGGCTTCAACTGGTCTGCATACTCCGCGGCCACACGATCCAGCACTTCATCGGCAACGTCCATCATCCGGTCGCCCTGCTGCGCTCTTTGAAACAGCTCAAACTGCACACGATGAAACAGCTCGCCGCGGATCAGCGCATCCATCTCCTCCAGCGGCACCGGCTCTTCGCGAGGGCGTAGATAGTGGATGCCATGCAGAACGAAACGATAAGGGCATGCCGCGAACAATTGCAGCGTGGATGCCGACCACGGCTTGTTGCGAAGCCGGTAACGATCGAGCAAGGCGGCGGTTTCCACCGGATCGCCCACCACCAGGCCATCGGCGTACGACCATTGCTGCTTCTTCCAGCGCAGATAGCGCGAGCGCAACGACCGCGCCAGATGCGGATTCAGATCCAGTAAATAACGCGCACGGCCGCGAGCCTGACTCCGCGGCAGCGAAAGCATTGCCTCCAGCGATGCGAGATCGAACTCCAGCGGGTCCACGGCCATCGCCGGATCACTCGGCGCCGGCCATCCCAGGCGAGTCAATGCACCGCGCGCCGCCTGCCGCTCGAATTCCTTCAGTTCCGGCAGATACCCCGCCGCCGCCCGCACCACTTCCATCGCGTAGAACGACGGCACTCGCGGACGATTCTGCACCACATCGGCGCGCGGAAACGAAATCACGATTCGCTCCGCTGCCGCCGCGGCCGCAATGCGCAAACGCAGACGCTCCTGACCCAGCCGGTCTTCCCGCTTTGGAAGCCACGCCGTCAGTTTGCGGCGATGCTCATCCAGCAGCAACGGATCCTCGAAAGCCTTCTTCGGGAACATCCCTTCGGAGAGCCCCGGAAGAAACACCACGCGAAACGCCTGTCCCCGCGCTTCCTCCAACGCGCCTGCCCACACCTGGCCATAGCGCCGCCGCGCCGGAGGCCGCCTGAGGAAGCGAAGTCGTTCGGTCAAGACGAGACTCACTTCATCCAACGTCACGGGCCCGACCTCCGCCATGGGCCAAAGCTCATTCAACGCAAGAAGCACGGAGCCCGGTTGACGCAGCGTGAGTTGCGCTAGGTCGGTGAGTTGCTGCAGCCACTCGCCCCACGAAGCCGATCCTGGCATCGCGGCAAGACGCTCAATCACAGGCAGCGCAAGCCGCTCGAGATTTCGCAACAACTCAAGTTGCCGCTCCAAATGGCGAGCCGTTGCTTCGTCGCCATCTTCTACCTTTGCCAGCTTCAGGAGAAACTGCTGTTCCAGACCGCGTAGCCGCGTCTCCCAACGGTCGCGGCCGCCGACCACTGCCGCATCCACGATCAGCCGTTCCCATGCGGTGGGCGTCGCGACTGTTGGTTCAGACGCCTCATCCTGCGATTCCTCAGCGATGGGCTCGCGCAGCAGCAACTCATCCTCAACGCCCCATGCGGACCCAACAGCCATTGCGGCTTCGGCCGGCGGGGTCTGGCCGAACGAAAGATACTCGGCAAATCGCGTGGCGGGATAACCTTCCATACGGCATGCCAGGAGTGCCAGAAAGGCTCGTCCCGCCGGATCGGGACGCACGGCGCCATGTGTGAAGTGGCATGCGATGCCCGCGCGCGCAAACGCTTCTTCGAGCAACGGCTGATAACGTTCCGGCGTACGCAGCAGAATCGCGATCTCATCGAATGCGACACCTTCGGCGGCGAGCGCTTGGATACGGCGCGCGATTTCGATGCACTCCAAACCTTCACCGGCCGCGGAGAACACATCCACGCTTTGATCGAGATCACGCCTCCCGCCGGCAGCGGTCTGGAACAGGTTGTCGCGCATCCATTCGAGCGATGTGGACGGTTGCTTCGTGGCCATTTGCGGCGGGATGCCCCAGTGCCGCAGGCTTTCTTCATCGCCACTGTGCAGCAGAATCAGCGCGCGCGCAGAACGGTCCGCAAGTGCGCGCAAGAACACCGCAGCCTGCGCCGACGCGACGGGCACATCCATCAACAGCAACGGCAATCGCGTCAGCGGATGATCTCCGATGCGCGACGCCGCCAGCCGCAGCAGCGTGGCATAGTCGGCGAGCCCGCCCTCCTGAAGCAGGTCTTCATATACCGCGCGAAGCCGCGCCAAGTCCTCGCCCGGCAGTCCCGCGGCCCGCAGTTGCTCAGGGTCAGGATTGTACAGGCGAAGATCCATCAGCGTGCGTGCGAGTGCCCTCGCAAACCCGGGACTGCGGGAGACAGGCTCAAAGTACTCGAGACCGTCCTTCGCAGCCACATGATGCACCGCTCGCGCAGCCAGCGCTTCGACGCCGAGCCGGTTCACCGGCACCATGCCGCGCTCCGCCAGCGGCGACGCGCTCAATGTCCCTACGAGCTGGTGCATCGTGTAGCGGTGGACGCCCGCGGTCGCGGTGGTATGGAATCGCAGCAGATCATCCACGGCGCCGCGCGTTGGGCCCACAACCAGCACTTCGGAGTCCGCGGAGTGTTCGCGAAGAAACACGCCCGCGGCTTCGATCAGCTCCGCATACGAGTTGTAGCACCGGACATCCATGGCTGCTATTCACTCCCCGGCCGGCCCACCGGCACCATGACGCGTTCCGCCAGCGGCGACGCACTCAGCGTCCCAACGAGTTGATGCATCGCGCAGCGATGGATGCCCGCACGCAGGAACGCGCGGGCCGCACGATCAGGTCCGCACACGAGTTGTAGCATCGGAGATCCATGGCTGCTATTCACTCCCGGCCGGCCCACCGGCACCATGCCGCGTTCCGCCAGCGGCGGCTCGCTCAACGTCCCCCACGAGTGGATGCATCGCGTAGCGATGGACGCCCGCACGCAGGAACGCGCGGGCCGCGCGATCAGGTCCGCATACGAGTTGTAGCACCGAAGATCCATAGCGGCTCATTCACTCGCGGCTGGAAAGAAACGTTCCCATCGAAAAAAGTTGTCCAGGCCGCGCGCGGTGGCGGCATCGTCGAACGCCGCACCTACGCGAGTGGCTTGCTCCCGCGCATTTTGAAAGTTATCGCGCCTGACTTTCATTTTTGCGAGATTACTTTCAAAATACGAGAACACCGCGGCGTAGCGAAGCGTGATCTGTGCTGGATGCAGGTCCCACCCCTGGTAGAAACCGCAGGCAAGCGCGTGCCGCACATCGTCCCATTGCAGACGCCAGGCATGCGCGATTTCGTCGCGCGTACCGGTGGGCAAGGTCGCCGTTGGTCCATCGGAAAGCCAGATGCCGCGGCCCGCCAGTGCGACTAGCATCGTGCTCCGCGCGTAGTCGCACAGCGGATGCCGCAGACCTTGTGCGCTCGCGACAATTCCGCACGAAGCCGTGAAGTCGTAAGGGCCGAAGTGCACAGCGCGGCAGCGCGGACCCGCCGCATCCACGAAGTCGTTGAGGAAGCGCAGAGCTTCGGGCGTTTCCACCATCAACTCGATGGCGAGTTCCTCACCCCATTCCGAAACGATGCCCTGAAACTCGGCGACCTGCTCCGGCGTTGACGCTTTCGGAAGACAGACCACGAAGCCGTCGGGCACTTCGCCGCGCAGTGTATCGAAGAAGCAATCGAGCGTGCGGATGGCGCGGGCACGGCTTTCGCGCGTCAACGCCTTGATGCGGATGCCCAGCCCAGCGGGGAGCGTACCGGCTTCCATGCCTCGCAGCACTTCTTCGGCGGCGGCTTCGGCGTGTTTGTCTTCTTCGTCGTCGCTGCGATAGCCGTATCCATCTTCGAAGTCGATGCGGAAGTCTTCCACGGCATCGCGGCGGAGTTTCTGTTCGACGGCTTCGAGGATTTCCGGCGATGCGGGAATGAGGTCGCGATGTTCGTCGAGGGCTCGCAGCGCGATGCGGCCGAGTTTCGCCGCGACATCGTGCCGGAAGAGATGTGCGCCTCCGTAGACGGTGTGGATCGGCTGATGCATGTCTCCCCCAAGTTAGCAACTCGGGGAGTGAGAACGCGCGGCTCGCGACGACAAAGGAACGGGGATCTTCGTTGGGTTGTACGCAAGCCCCTGATTCAGCAACTTCGGCTGGAATGCTGTGGACACGTTGCCGCCGGCACTGAGGTGGCGCGCGGTGTGGTTGTGGTTGGGCCTTGGGGCTTCGTGCGGCGTGGTCGCACGGTGGGGGCGCGGGTCAGGTGCGATGGGCCGTCGACAGGTGGGTGCGGACCTGCTGAGCACGGCGCAGTGGTGTCCCGAGTTGGATGGCCGCCGATGGCTGCTGTGCTGGTGGCGAATCCTTCGGCAGGCAGGGCGCGGCCCCCGCGCGATGGGTGCGGACTGCTGAGCACTGCCCAGCGGTGTCCCGATCTGGATGGCCGCCGATGGCTACTGTGCCGGTGGCGGATCCTTCGGCGGATCGGGCGCCGGGGTCTGCTGCTCGGCCGGAGGATCGGGTGAAGGCGCCGGCTTGGCCGCTTCGTCCTCTTCCTTTTCCTTCTCTTCTTTCGCCTTTGCAGCTTTCTTCGCGGCCGGCTTCGGAAGCGCGGCGGCCGGAGTTTCCGGTGCGGTCAACTGCGACACCGCAGGCTTCGCTGGGGCGGGCTCCGCTGGTTTCGCCGGCGCAGGCGGAGGCTTCGGAACAGGCTTATCGGTGATGATGAACACCGTCTCGCCAGGCTTCACCAACTTCATCCGCTTGCGGATTTCCAATTCCTGTTCGGATTGACTCTCCTTCAGTTGGCGGACGCGTTCGGCCTTGGCTTCCACATCATGCTTGAGGTTCGCGTTCTCTTCCTGAAGCGTGCGGATCTCCTCGCGCTTCGCCGCCAATGCCGATAATCCATGTGGTCCACGAAGGGACGTATAGATGTAGGCGCACAGCAACGCCACCACCACGAAAATCCCAATAGTTCGAATCGCAGCCATGTCCTGGTGCCGGGAATCCGGCGTTACGTATATAATCCCACTGTTCGAAGTAGCCTACAAGTTGATCGCACTCAAAAAAACTGACATGACGGACTATGTGGTTGTTCTGAATACCTGTTCGAGCGCTGAGGAAGCGGAAAAGGTGGCGCGCCAGTTGCTCGAAAAACGGCTTGCGGCCTGCGTCAACATCGTGCCCGGTGCACGAAGTCTGTATCACTGGCAGGGCGCCATTGAGGAGTCTGCCGAGCACCTGCTGATCATCAAGTCGCGGCGCCCGCTGGTGGAGCAACTCGAGAAGGAACTCCAGAAAGTGCACTCCTACGACGTCCCTGAACTTGTCGTGATTCCGATCGTGGACGGAAGCCGGAGCTATCTGGACTGGCTGGCGAAGGAGTTGCCCGGAGAATTCTGAAACGAAAGATTTCAGATTTCTCTAGCGCACGTGATACAATCCACCTGTCATGGAACTCACCCGGATCGCGCGACGCCGTGCCATGGACGAGGTCTACGACTCGCTTCGCCAGGCGATTCTGGGGCATGTGTTCCGCCCCGGTGACCGCTTGCAAGTGGAGGAAATCGCCGAGAAACTCGGTGTGAGCCTGACGCCCGTGCGGCACGCGATTCAGCAGTTGGCCACCGAAGGCCTGATTGACATCCAGCCCCGCAGCGGTACCTATGTTGCGAAGCTTTCGCAGCGCGACGTGGAGGAGACTTCGCAGATCCGCTGTGCTCTCGAATGTCTCGCCGGCGATCTCGCAGTGGAGCGCATTACACCGAAGGAACTGCACGAGATCGAGAGCGTGATTCGCAGCATGGACCGCCCGGTGGAGTCCGCCGAAGACCGCAAGCGGCATGAGGCCGACAACCGGCGCTTCCATATTCTGCTGGTGCGGGCATCGGGCAATCAGCGGCTGGCGGAGATGTATGAGAGTCTGAACGCACACCTCCAGATCGCGCGTGTGCATAGCGAAGAGCAGGACTGGCAATCGCGGCTTACGCAGGAGCGTGCCGAGCATGAGGAGATCTTTCGTGCGCTGGAGGCCGGCAACGGCAAGCGTCTGCGCAAGGCGCTCACGGCGCATATCTATCGCGCAAAAGACGCGCTACGAAAGGCACTGGAGGCAGGTGGGTGAGCATTGAGTTTCGTGGGGTCTACCCCATTCTCGCGACTCCGTTTCAGGATGACGGATCGATCGACTGGGAGTCGCAGGACCGCCTGATCGACTACCTTCTGGAAAAGGGCGCGCACGGTCTCGGACTCTTCGGCAATGCGAGCGAGGGATACACCCTGCTTCCCGAAGAGCGCACCGAGTCGCTTCGGCGCATTGTGAAGCGTGTGAACGGGCGCGTGCCACTGATTGTGAGTTCCGGGCACACGGGCACCGATGCGGCGGCGAAGATCAGCCGTGAGTCGCAGGATCTGGGGGCCGATGCGCTGATGGTGCTGCCTCCCTATCTGCTGAAGCCCGATGGCGATGGGCTGATGTTCTACTTTGATGCGATCAGCAAGGCCGTGAGCATCCCGATCATGGTGCAGGACGCGCCGTTGATGACGCAGGTGGCGATGCCGGCTGCGTTGCTCGCACGCATGGGCCGCGAGATCGAATGGGTGAGGCAGGTGAAGGTGGAAGCGCCGCCCACTGCGCCGAAGATCTCGGCGGTGCGCGCGGCGGGTGGCGACGGGTTGACGCTCTTCGGCGGATTGAACGGACAGTTTCTCATTGAGGAACTGGAGCGTGGCGCGGTCGGCACCATGCCCAATTGCGACATCCCGTGGGTCTATGTGGAGATCTGGAATCGTTGGACATCCGGGGACAAGCGCGGCGCGTGGGAGTGTTTCACGAGAGCGCTTCCGCTGATCCGTTTCGAACTGCAGCCGGGGCTTGGCGTTTCGGCGGCAAAACACAACATGGTGGCGCGAGGCGTGATTCGTAGCGCGCGCGTGCGGCATCCGACCTCTTCGCTCAATGCCGAAGGTCTGCGGGAGTTGCAGACGCTTCGCGAGATGATCGAAGCGGCATGAAGATCCGCAAGGTGGAGGCATGGCCGGTGCGTCTGCCGCGCGACATGGCGTCGGCGACGGGAACCGCGGGATCGCCCACCAAACTCGCCGGAGCGAGCGGTGACTATCGCTGGTCCTCGGTATTCCCGTGCCTCTATTCGACGAACTTCGAAACGGCACTGGTCCGTGTGACGCTGGACAATGGGCTCTATGGATGGGGCGAAGCGCAGGCGCCGCTGGCACCGGAGGTCGCCTGCGAGATTGTGCGGCTGTTGTTGAAGCCCGCGATCGAAGATGCGGAGTTCGATGGCAGCATCGCTGAAATCGAAACCTTGTGGGATCGCATGTACGCGACGATGCGCGTGCGTGGACAAACGGGCGGCTTCATGCTGGATGCGATCAGTGGAGTGGATCTTGCGTTGTGGGATCTGGCAGGGAAGATCGCGCGGCGGCCGGTGTTTGCTCTGCTCGGCGGCGATCGCACCACGATGCCCGCGTATGTGAGCGGTCTGCCTGCATTGTCGCGCGCAGAAGCCGCGGCACGCTATCGCGATGAAGGGTTCGACAAATTCAAGCTGTTCTTCGATACACCGGAGGAGAGCGAGTTCCTGACTTCGATGGACGCGATGCCGCGCGGATGCCGCATCGCCGTGGATGCGCTTTGGCGGTTTGATTCCGCGAGCGCACAGCGATTCGGGGCCGAGTTGGACGCGCGCAACGCGTTGTGGTTCGAAGCGCCGATGCCTCCGGAAGATGCCAGAGCCCATGGGCAGCTTGCCGCTGCGGTCGACACTCCGGTTGCGATTGGGGAGAGCTATCGCACGCGCTACGAAATCGCGCCTTTTGTTCGCGAGAAGGGTGTAGGCGTTCTACAGCCAGATCTCGGGCGTTGCGGAATCACTGAGGGTCTGCGGATGGCGGCGATGGCGCAAGTGCCGGTGGTGCCGCACGTCAGCATTGCGATGGGCCCGCAGGTAGCCGCGGCGCTGCATTTTGCTTCGGCTGTGCCGCAGTGCGCGCTGGTCGAGTACAACCCGCAGGTTCTGACGGTGGCCAACCGTTTTCTTCGCGAGCCCATCGTCATGGAACAGGCCGCCTACCGGATTCCCGATGCGCCTGGTCTCGGCGTGGAGTTGAACGAGGATCTGCTGCCGTGACACGCATCCGTTGGTGGATCGCGGCACTGCTGTTTGTGGCGACGGTGATCAACTACATCGATCGCCAGACGCTTTCGGTGATCGCCGCGAAGGTGACCAGCGAACTTGGCATCACGAACACGGAATACGCCAACATCCTCACGGCGTTTCTGGTGCCCTATACGGCGATGTACATCGTATCCGGCTGGATGGTGGACCGGCTTGGCACACGCATGAGTTTGTCGATCTTCATGGCGTGGTGGTCGCTCGCGAACGCGCTGCATGCCTTCGCGACGGGACCGTGGAGCCTCGGCGCATTCCGCTTCCTGCTGGGCATGGGCGAGTCGGGCAACTTCATGGCGGCGGAGAAGGCGATCTCGGAGTGGTTCCCGGCGAAGGAGCGTGCGCTTGCGAATGGTCTGGTGAACGCAGCGGCCGCAACGGGTGCGATTGTCGCGCCGCCGTTGATTGCGTGGATTACGTTGACCGCGGGCTGGCGTTTCGCCTTCGTGCTGACGGGTGCATTCGGATTCGTGTGGTTGGGCGCATGGCTTCTGATCTACCGGCTGCCGAAGGATCATCCCTGGATCTCCGAAGGCGAGCGCAACTACATCGAAGAAGGCCGCGTTACGAAGGCCACGGTTACGATGTCGTACCGGGATCTGCTCCGCGAGCCCTCCACCTGGGGTCTACTGCTTTCGCGCGTGCTTGCGGATCCGGTGTGGTGGTTCTATCTGTTCTGGTTGCCGAAGTATTTGCAGGAAGTGCGTCACTTCTCGCTGGTGCAGATCGGGATGTTCGCGTGGATGCCATATCTGAGCGCCGATATCGGATCGATTGCGGGGGGCTGGCTGTCGGGCTACCTGATCCGGCGCGGCACTCCGGTGATCAGGGCGCGCAAGCTGACCATGATCCCGGTGGCGCTGTTGATGCCGCTGGGCATTCTCGTCGCGTATCTGCCTTCGACGGCGGCGATGGCGGTCATTTGTCTGGTGACGTTTCTACACATGGCATGGAAGACCAATCTGATGACGATGACCAACGATGTGTTTCCAACGTCGATGGTGGGCCGAGCGGCAGGTGTGGTTGGTCTTGGCAGCGGACTGGGTGGCGCACTGTCGACGCCTGTGGTGGGCCGCGTGGTGGATGCGTTCGGCTACAACGCCGTGTTTTGGATGATGGGCTTTTTGCATCTGCTGGCGACGGCGTGGATCTTCCGGACGGTGCGTCCGGGATTTGGAAATACGTGGACTCAAGACCGGAGGGATGGGTCGCGATAGAATAGCAAGTAGTGAGTAACCGCCGCATGTGCCCGAACTGCCGGGCATTCGTTGAAGCTTCCGACAAAGTTTGCCAGTACTGCGAAGCACCTCTCGGGCCCCGCTCGATTGATGTGCGCAGTCCGCGCGACATTGCCGGAGGTCTGATCCCGCACGCCCGTTTCACCACCATCATGATTCTGCTGGTGAACACCGCTCTTTTCGTGGCCACGATGATCGTGAGCATGCAGAAGGGCAAGGACGGTGCGCTTTATGACATTGATGGCTACACGCTGTTCGATTTCGGCGCGAAGCTGGGGCGCTATGTGCTGGCGGGCCAATGGTGGCGGCTGGTGACGGCGGGCTTTCTCCATGGTGGTCTGCTGCACATTCTGATGAATAGCTGGGTGCTGTTTGATCTTGGCGCGCAGGTGGAGGAGATCTACGGGTCGGCACGGCTGCTGGTGTTTTATTTCGTTGCGACGATCTTTGGATTCCTGGCGAGCACGATGTGGAATCCGGAGGCGTTGAGTGTGGGCGCATCGGCTGGCGTGTTCGGCTTGATTGGGGCGATGATCGCTCTCGGGGTGCGCAGCAATACTTCGATGGGATCGGCGATTCGCGGGCTTTACATTCGATGGGCCATCTATGGTCTGTTGTTTGGATTGCTGCCGGGGCTGCGTGTGGACAACGCCGCGCACATTGGCGGTCTGGTTGCGGGATTCGCGATCGCGTTCGTTGCGCAGGAGCAGCGTGACCCGATGCATCCGCGGGAGAAGGTGTGGAAGGTGCTGGCTGGTGTGAGCCTGGCGATCACGGGATTCTGCTTCTTGCAGATGTTCTTATGGATGACGCGGCCGCAGGGGTGAATTGTTGCCGGAGATGAAGCACAATCCTGACGCCTATCCGTTCACTGTACGCCCGCTCTCGAAGGAAGAAGGCGGTGGCTATCTGGTGGAGTTCCCTGGCAGTTAGAGCAGCGCCTGTAATTGCCCGGGCTCGATGGAGCAGTCGGCCAGTATCTTTCTCAACAACCCCAAGCCGAGAGTACGGGTACGAAGGGGAACGACCGTTGCGCGACCATCTGAATGCCGGAGGAAGCAGTGGCTTCCTCGTGTCCGCTCGGCAATGAAACCTGCGCGTTATAGTGCGCGGACGAGTTCCTTTCCGGTGGGGCGCGGAAGGGTGCTCATGCAGCGACTGTCACTCGCTGGATGCCGATGAACTCCAATGGGGTTGGCTCCTGGCCTTGCACCTCGAGATATAGCTCGATCGCCTCGCGGATCTCCAACATCAGTTCATCCAGCGACGCCGCGTCGGTGTGGCAGCCCGGCAGTTGGGGCACAGAAGCCACATACATCCCTTCTTCATCCCTCTCAATCACCACATCGAATTGACGTGCCATTTCCTTGATTCTACTCCGCCCGCAGCCGCTTCGAGTGCTTTTCAGGGTCAATGGCGCAATCCGCGCTTCAGAGTGCCGGTGCGACTGCTGGCGCGGCACGCGGAAGCGCGCTACCTCTTGTCACCACAACCGCTTGCAGGTGTGTGTGGTGTGCCGGCTCTTGCAAGCGCGATGCTTAGCGTTTCGGGAGTTCAGTCGCGTATTCCTTGTGGGAGTCTCGCGCCCCCAAATCACAACTCGGCGCAGTCCGGGGTGCCGGCGTGAGAGCCGACACGACACGAGTGGGCGCGTGCGCTACCTGCGCCTCAGGCGTTCATCCTATGCGAGACCGCTTCAATGAAACGGTGTGCTTGGCGCAAAGCCTGAACCCACGATGATCTTCCATCGTTCCAACTGGCGAAATCGCTGAAAGGGATGGGGCGTTAGGGCACGATCGGTCCATCGGATCTTTTGCAACTCAATTTGGCCAGTCAGGCCGGCCGCATCACGCGATTCACAGCCGCAGCCAATTGCTCCCACTTGGAACGCTCCGCGTTGAGGCGTTGCCGGCCAGAGGGTGTCAGCTTGTAGTAGCGCGCTTGCCGGTTCGTCGAAGAGACCTGCCATTTGGCAGACACGAAGCCGTCACGTTCGAGGCGCCGCAGCGCGGGATAGAGCGAGCCATGGTCGACGGCGAGAACTTCCTCCGATTCCCGTTCAATTGCGCGAGCAATCTCGTAGCCGTTGGCCGGGCCAACCACGAGCGTGCGGAGCACCATCATGTCGAGCGTGCCTTGCAACAGATCGAGTTTGCCGGTGATCTTTTTGGCCATTGCCTCCACCGTAGCAAGAGTTATGGTAGATTGTCCATAGGTAGATCAACTACTATGCAGACGGCAGAGTTGACATTCGGACGGCGGGCGTTCCTCGGAGCGGCGGCAGCCAGCCAGGGCAAGCGATCCGAGAGCTACGTGTTCGTCTCCAGCGGGTGGCGCGTTGGCGCGCGCCTGGAATGGCATGACCGTTTCGCAGGCAATCACCTATGGGCGTCCAGCGCTCATGAGCTGCGGCGCCTGTGCCTACCCTCGGGCAGCGAGGCGTGCGCGACTTCCTTTCGCGGCGCGCTGGCGATTGTGCGGTTCTCCGTACAGCCGGCCACGCAGCGGCTTCGCGAACGGTTGAAACTGCTCGACGAGAGCGAGCCCGGGCTTGCCAAGGGCGAGTTCGAACGTTCCATCGCGCTGGCGCAGGGCAGCGGAAGCAGTATCCACGCATTTGACGGCCCCGCCGGGCAGTGGTGTGTCTACCGGCAAGATCTATTCATCGACGATCAACGCGTGCCGTTCGCCGTGATGTTTTGGAAGCAGGCGCACGCAGGCATCCGGCTACTCGACCTGATGCCGGGAGGAGAAGCATGGACCGTGAAACGCTAGCGAAATGGTTACGCATGCGGCGGCGGCCTGACGAAGGGCTGACCGAAGAGCTGGACGAGCACCGGATGCAACTCGAGGAGGAATACCGTGCGCGCGGACTCCCGGATGGGGAAGCGCGGCGTCAGGCGGGCCTAAAGCTCGGGACGCAACCGGCTGTTCGAGAACGGGTGCGCGACGAGTCGTGGCTGGTGGCATGGGAGAATGTCTGGCGCGATACGCGACTTGGGCTGCGCAGCTTACGCCGGCATCCTGTATTCGCAATCGCGACCGTTCTTACGCTCGCGCTGGGCATCGGCGCGAACACCTTGGTGTTCACCCTTCTTTACGGCCTGATTCTGCGCGGTCTGCCCGTAGCTGCGCCGGAGCGACTCGCACGCATCAGCGTGAGCATGCCCGACCAGCCATCGAGCCGGCTGGGACTTCCTTACCCGATGCTTCGCGTGCTTGCTCGCGAAAGCTCTTCCCTCGAGGACGTCAGCGGTTGGGCGACGAGCAACGTGGCGATCAAGGACGCGGAGGGCGCGCTTCGTCAAGAGCAAGCGGGATTGGTGACCGGCAATGGCTTTCGGTTGCTGGGACTGCGGGCGTACGCCGGACGGTTGATCGAGGAAAGCGACGACCGGCCGGGCGGCGGGCATGGCGGGTGGGCGATGGTCCTGGCGCACAGCTTCTGGCGCGACCGGTTCGGCGCCGATCCGGCAGTGATTGGCCGCTCGATGCAGGTGTATGGAGAGCCGGTGACAGTGGTGGGAGTAGCGCCGCGAGAGTTCACCGGTTTGTGGGCCGGGAACCGTCCGGCGGCTTATCTGCCCGCGCATTTCTTCAACGTGCAAGTGGGCCGCGACGTCCTGAACACTCCGGGATCGTACCTATACATCTCCGCCGTCGGACGGCTGAAGCCCGGCGTCAAACTGGAGCAGGCAAGCGCCGAGATGGGCGCACAGCAGGAATCCTGGTTCCGGGAGTTCTTCTCCTCGCGAGAGCGGAGACCGGCGGTACCGGGTACCCGGATTTTGGTGGAGTCCGCACGCACGGGGTTGCCGACGTTCGAGAGCAACGCCTACGCGTCGCCACTGGCCCTGATGCAGGGGCTGACGGGTATTGTGCTGCTGCTCTGTTGTGTGAACGTGAGTGGTCTGATGTTGGTGCGGGTGGAACAACGCCAGCGGGAGTTCTCGATTCGGACGGCGATTGGCGCGGGGCGGGCGCGTCTGATCCGGCAATACCTGACGGAAAGCCTGACGATTGCGCTGGCCGGCGCGGCGTGCGGAGGCTGGGCTGCCTGGTATGGCGTGGATTGGCTGGCGGGATTTTTTCGCAGCCCAATGTCAGGTTACGGCTTGGCGCTGCAGCCCGATGCGACGGTGTTTGGGGTGACCTCGGCGCTGGCCATCGTCGCGGCGCTGACAGCGGGCCTCTATCCGGCTTGGCGGGCGGGGTCGACGACGGCGGGCGATGTGCTGCGCTCGCGAACGTCCTTCGGACGTGGCGGCATCATCGGGCGTTTCTTTGTCCCCGTGCAGGTAGCGCTTTCCCTGGTGTTGGTGACTCTGGCCGCACTGCTGTCCCAGAGCTTGCAGCGGTTGCGCACGGAGGATCCGGGCTTTGCGCTCGACCGCGTCACGATCCAGACGGCGCCGTTCCACCTGTTGCGGGTGACGGGCGAGGCCAAGCTCGACTTGTACGACCGGATGACGGAACGGATGGAACGGACTCGGCGGATCGAGGCCGCGTCGTTCACCTGGTACACGCCGATGACGGGTTATCAGGCGTCGGCGATCTTTGAGACCGGTGGCGGAAATTCGCGCCAGACGTTGACCTACAACAACGTGGGTCCCGGCTACTTCCGGACGATGGGGATCAAGCTGGTGGCGGGCCGCGAATTCCTGCGCGGAGAGCGGAGGGACGACATCTGTGTGATCAACGAGGCGGCGGCGCAGAAGCTGTTTCCCGGCGGCGGTCCGGCGATCGGCGGGTTTGTCACCACGGCCGATGAGAAGCAATTCCCACAAACGCTTCGCTGCCGTGTGGTGGGTGTTGCGGGGTCAGCGAAGTTTGCCCAGTTGCGCGAGCCGCCGCAGGCGACGGTCTACTACCCGATCGGTACCAGCACATTGCCGAAGGCATGGAACCTCGTGTTTCTCATCAACGCGCCGAACAAGGCGCAGGCGATGGCGGCCTATCGCGAAGCGCTGGAGGAGTTATCGCCGGTGACACCGCTGGTGCTGTTCGCCACGCTGCGAGAGCAGATGGATGCGGCGCTCGGAAGCGAGCGTGCGGTAACCACGCTCTGCAACGTGTTTGGAGGGTTGTCGCTTTTCCTGTGTGCGATTGGTCTTTATGCCATGCTGTCGACCAGCGTCGCGAGGCGGACGGGTGAGATGGGGGTGCGTCTCGCGCTGGGAGCCGAGCGCGGTGTTGTGATCCGCATGGTGTTGAGCGACGCGATGCGGTTGGTTGGGAGTGGGTTGGCGGCTGGGGTGTTGGGTTTGGTGGGCGTGGTGGGATATGCGAAGAGTCTGTTGTATGGTGTTTCGGCATTTGATCCTCTGACGCTCACGCTGTGTGTGTTGACGATTCTGGGTGTCGCGGCAGCGGCGGCGATTTGGCCTGCGCGCCGCGCAGCGGCGGTGGATCCTGTGGTGGCGTTGCGCGCCGAGTAGCGCGGCGAGGGGAGTATTCGTGCTGAAGCCAAGATACTCTCTTCCAAACACAGAAGGCTGTCACCCGCTGGATGCCGATGAATTCCAGTGGGGTTGGCTCACGGCCTTGCACCTCGAGATATAGCTCGATTGCCTCGTGGACCTGCAACATCGGTTCATCCAGCGACGCCGCGTCGGTGTGGCAGCCCGGCAGTTGGGGCACCGAAGCCACGTACATCGCTTCTTCATCCCGCTCAATTACCACATCGAATTGATTCCAGTCGTCGAGGCCTATTCGTTGCCGGGCACAAAGGCGAGTGAAGGAAATCAACTTTGGTCGTATTGAGCCAGGTACGCCTTGCTGTCATGGTGGACCAAACCCAAACGAACTCGATCGAGCCAGCCGATTCGTCCAAGGACGTTCTTTTCGATCATCGGATCGGCAAAGAAGTAGACGGCGGAGGTTGTCGCAACGCCGAAGATGCTGAGTTCCACTTCGTGACCGAAAGCATCGAAGCCGCTGTTCGCGGTTCGGAACCGCTTGCGGAGTCCCCCTTCCAGGTCGAGGCCAAGTGCTTCGGCGATCTCCGTTCCGAACAAGCAAAATGACGCTCCCGTGTCGACGCTGGCGGCCACGCGCACCTGTTTGGGGCCCGATCGAAGAACGACCGGCAGGATAACGCTCTCATCCTCGCCAGAGTAATCGTAGACGTGCGAAAACTCCAACTGAGCATCGCCTACCAGCCCCCAAATGGCACATTCGTCTCCCTAGGCACCCGCGCAAAAAGCGGTTCGGCGATACCAGCGGCGGTAGCAGCCGCGCTTACGTCAGCTAGCTTTGCGCCGTGCGAAATCAAGCGCGGTCCGTCAAGCGCCACCCACTCCCCGGCATACGGACCCGATTCCTTGGCGAGCCATAGCAGTTCCTCGCGGCGCTCACTGATGGGTTCAGTTGATTCCCAACTGAGCTTTGCTGGTTGCTCTTCGAGGGTTAACCGGACCCGCTGATGCTCGGGCAGAACGAGCGGTTCAAGGGGACGCAAGACCCCGTGTTCGTAAACGGCTTCGAACTGTCGAGACATACCCTGATTCTACCGGGTTGGATTCCGTGCGTGGAGCAACACCATCATCGCACTCCGTTGCCGCATTCTCAGCGGCCGGTTTCAAGACACTTGGGAGCGAATCATCGACAGGCGGCGGCCGGCGTGACAAAGTTATCTTTTTTGTCGTGCACCCCGTGTACTGGCGAGGGGCGCGGTTCTTCGGACCATGGGACGGTCGCGTGCCGCAAGGATGGCCTGATACATCGGAACCCTCGAAGGGATTGTGCTGAAAAGGGGCCGCCCACTCTGGTGGCGGGATCGGCCCCTCCGAGCACTTGGGGAGGAAGGCGGTCTACGAACAGGAGTTGCTGAACGGTACTTATTGAATGGTGCTGAGCAGACGCATCTGACGGCTCTCCACGATGTCGGCGCGCATGGGAGCAAGCACGCCGAGCAAGGCGGCCTTCTCGGTCACCGGCACCTGGAATTGATCGAGCGCTTTCACCAGGTCTTCCACCAGCGCATCGAATTCGACGTCGCTGATGTTCATGCCACGGTGAGCGGTCTTCATGTCCGCACCTTTGTACTCGCAAGGGCCACCGGCACCGGCACACACCTGATCGATCAGGTTCTGGCGCAAGGAGGCGACACGCGCGGGGCTCGCAACCGTCTGCGTGAAGAAGCGGTTGATGCGAGTGTCGGCCAACACATTCTTGAGGAACTCATCGATCACGGAAGAGATCGCGGTCATTCCGCCGAGACGCATGAACAGGGTCTGCGCGCCGGGAGGCTCGACGGCGATCGCCGAGATCTGATCGAGCACACCGACCGTTCCGATGAGCGTCGCGGTGCCCTGCGGGAAGTTGATTTCGTAGAGCTGGCTGCGGGCGGCACTGGTTTCGCGAGTGGCAAGGAAGCCCTTGTTGCCGACGGACGAGATGTTGAAGCCAGTCACTTCGGAGAAGTCGGCTCCGCGAATCTGGAAGTTGACTGTGAGCGTTCCCTCATTGGGCGGATTCTGCGTGGCGATGGCGCGGCGGCTGAGGTCGAAGTCGAACAGAGTGGTGGAGGTTGCGCCGGCGACGGAGTTCGTATAGGCGCAGGCGACCACTTGCGGAACCGCGTCGTCACGATACTTCAGGAAGCCGTCCACTGCGACCACGAGGCCGGTATCGGGGTGAACGCGCATGTTCTGGCCGGTGTTGCTGACGATGCGAATACGATCGACGGTGGGATTGAAGTCGAAGCCGAACTTCGTGCCATTGAGTGCTGGCAGGAAAGGTCCGCTGCCGACGGCGGTTGCGGCGCCTGTCGCGGGATCGATGATGTAGATGCGGCTGGAGCTGCCGAGCGCGTACATGCGGCCATTGGTTGGCCGGAAGTCGATACCCAGGATGGTCTCGCCGGGTTGAAGGCCGCGGACGACGGCCATGGAAAGCATGGTTGCCGGACGGGCGGAGTCAAAACTGACAAGCACGGCACGCGAGTCAATGGCGAAGAGTTTCTCCGCCCGGGCGGCACCGAGCGAGGCGAACAAGGCTGCGCACACGTAGAGTGCATTGCGCAGAGACATAGAGAGTTCCTCCTCAAGAACAACGGGTTTTGCGCCGGCATTGGAGTGTTTTCCGGCGCCTCTGATTCATGTACGAAGTGGTTTCGAAATCGGATGAGGCGCGTGAGGGAAAAATCTGCGATCCTGCGCGTAAGACGCAACCATGCCCTTTCGAGCGGATGCGAAACTGGCGGATCTTGGCGCGGCGAACACCGTTCTTCGCGCAACGGGGCGGCGGCACTTTGTGAACGACTTTCCTGGGCCGCTGTCGGTGAAGGCCGTGATGGACGGCTCAGTCACCTGGTCGACCGAAGACGGAGAGTTCGTTGTTAATGAAGCGTCGCTTCTTGTTCTCAATGAGGGACAGCCTTACTCGATGCGAATTGATGAACCTTGTCCGGTTCGCACATGTTGTCTCTTCTTTGAGCGGGGCTATGTGGAACGTGTGCGGCACGCGATGGTTTCGGAGTGCGGCGCTTGTCTGGATGATCCGGATGCCGGCCCGGAGCATCGATTCGGCGTGAGGTTGGAACAGGGCGGCGCGCTGCTCTCGCGAATCCGCAAGATGGACGTGGCTCGTGACGAAGAGTGGCTGGAAGAGCAGATGCTGGCCGCGGCTCGCGAGGTTGTGTTGTTGGATCAACAGTCAAGGGTTCTGGTTGCGCGTGTGCCCGCGGCGAAGTATTCCACGCGAGTGGAGACACTGCGCCGGTTACAGCGCGCCCGCGAGTATCTGCATGCAAGCGCGAATGAGCGCATCGATCTGGATGCGGTGGCGCGAGAGGCGTGTCTGTCGCCGTATCATCTGCATCGCGCCTTCCGGCAGACGTTCCGGGAGACGCCTCACGGCTACCTGACGCGGCTGCGTCTGAACCGTGCGTTCCATGCACTGGAGAATGGGCACGCGGTGACCGAGGTATGCCTCGACTGTGGTTTCGCGAGCGTCGGGACGTTCAGCACGCTGTTTCGACGGCGCTTCGGCGTGCCACCGTCAGACGTGATCGCGAATTCCGCAAGATCGAAGAAGCAGAGCCGGTAGGATCGCCGCACACTGGGGAGCATGAACTTCACGATTCTGCTTGTGTGCTGCATGGTGATGATGTTGGCGGCGGACGTGGCCGCGGAGCCGCCTGAGGGGTTTTGGCCCGCGATTCGGAAGGGCGATGAGGCGACGGTGCGCGCACTGCTCCATGCGGACAGGAATCTGGTGCGTGCGCGCATGCCGAACGGCACGTCGCCGATCCTGTTCGCGATCTATACGGGTCATGCGAAGCTCGCGAAGGTGTTTCTCGAGTTCGGTGCATCGCCAGACTATTGGGAGGGCGCGGCGATGGGCGATCTCGCCGCGGTGAAACAGTGGTTGGCGGCGGATGCGGAGTTGCTCAATCGCAACGGACCGGATGGGTACGGTGCGTTGGGTCTGGCGATTTTCTTCGAACATGAGGATGTCGCACGGTGGCTGATCGCGCAGGGAGCGGATCCCAACGTATCCGCGGCAAACCATGCGAAGGCGGCTCCAATTCATGCGGCGACGGCCCGGGGAAACGCGGCGATGGTGGATTTGCTTCTGCGGAAGGGAACTCAGCCGGATCTGGCGCAGGCACAGGGATTCACGGCGCTGCACGAGGCGGCGGCACGTGGCGACGAAGCGATCGTGACGCTGCTGCTGAAGCACGGCGCCTCGAAGTCACAGCGCACCGAGGATGGCCGGATCGCGGCGGATTTCGCGCGCGAGAAGGGGCATGCGGTCATCGAAGCAAAGCTGCGGTGACGGGCAACCGCGCAAGGAGCGCGCGTTGCAGGCGACAATAGGCGTTGGGGGGATCCCACCGGTTGAGACTCCCCACGTCACCCCTCATGAAAAAAGTCCTCTTCGTATTTGGCACACGTCCGGAAGCCATCAAACTCGCGCCGGTGATTCTGCACATGCGGTCGCGGCCGCGGGAATTTCAAGTGGTGGTCTGCGTGACGGCGCAGCACCGGCACTTGCTGGATCAGGTTCTGACGATCTTTGGCATCGAGCCGGATCACGATCTCGACATCATGCTGCCCGGTCAGACGCTGTTTCAATCGACGTCGCGCATCCTGACTTTGCTTGAGCCCGTGTTGACGGCGGAGAAGCCCGACTATGTGCTGGTGCAGGGCGACACGACCAGCACCTTTTGTGGCGCGCTTGGTGCGTTTTACCTGCGGATTCCCGTGGGTCATGTGGAAGCGGGGCTGCGGACGTGGGATCTCTATCAGCCCTTTCCGGAAGAGGCGAACCGGCTGCTGACAGGCCGCTTGGCGAGCTGGCATTTCGCGCCGACGGCGCAATCACGGGACAATCTACTCTCGGAGCATGTGTCTTCGGATCGCATTGTGGTGACCGGGAACACAGGGATCGATGCGCTGCTCTACATCCGCGGTGAACTGGAAGCAAGTCGCATGAAGGTACCTTCGTGGCGATGGCTGGATCCGGAGAAGAAGTTGATCCTGGTGACCGGCCACCGGCGGGAGAATTTCGGTCAGGGATTTGAAGGAATCTGCGAGGCGCTACTACAGTTGAGCCGTCGCGGTGACGTGCAGCTTGTATACCCGGTACACCCGAATCCCAACGTGCAGGAGCCGGTGAACCGGATTCTGGGGGGCCAGCCGGGAGTGCATCTGATCCAGCCATTGGAGTACGTGCCGTTTGTCGACCTGATGCGGCGGTGTTATTTGTTGTTGACGGATTCGGGCGGAGTACAGGAAGAGGCGCCGTCGCTGGGCAAGCCGGTACTGGTGATGCGCGATAAGACGGAGCGGCCGGAAGCTGTACAGGCAGGCACGTCGACGCTGGTGGGCACGGATACGGCCCGGATTGTGTCGGAGGCGTCGCGTTTGTTGGACGACAGTGCGGAGTACGACCGCCGGTCGCACATTCACAATCCGTTTGGGGACGGCAATGCCGCGGCGAGGATCGCGGATGCGCTGGTGGGAGGGTAGCGCCAACGCGCGGCACGGCGCGGCGCCCCGGTGTACGCTGGAGAGTATCGAGAATCCGGCAATGAGCATCTACGACACATTCGGCATCCGCACGATCATCAACGCGAAAGGCCCGTCCACGCGGCTTTCCGGCGGGTTTCTTGATCCCGATGTCTCGGCGGCGATGGCCGAGGCAGCCACTTACTGTGTGGAGATGGCGGAGTTACAGGCCGGCGCCAGCAAGGTACTGGCGGAAGTTACTGGCGCGGAAGCGGGGATCGTGACATCGGGGGCGGCGGCGGGATTGTTACTTGGAACCGCGGCCTGCATGGCGGGGCTCGATCCGGTGAAGATGGGCAAGCTGCCGGATACACGCGGGATGAAGAACGAAGTGATCATGGTGCGCAGCCAGCGGAATTTCTATGATCATGCGGTGCGCGGGGCGGGTGCGCGGATTGTGGAGGTTGGGCTGCCGGACCGCTTCGCGGGCGCGGGAGTCCGGGACGCCGAAGCCTGGGAAATTGAAGGCGCGATCAATGAAAACACCGCGGCAGTGTTCTATGTCGCGGGAGGAAATGCGCAGCCGGCACTGATTGATGTGGTTCGCGCCGCACACGCGAACAAGGTGCCCGTGATCGTGGATGCGGCGGGGCAACTTCCGCCGGCGAGTAACTTGCGGCGCTTCATTGGCGAGGGTGCGGATCTGGTGGCGTTCAGCGGTGGCAAGGCGATTGGCGGGCCGCAGGGATCAGGCATTCTGGCGGGTAAGAGCGACCTGATCATGTCGGCCGTGCTGCAGCATCTCGATCTGGATATTTATTGGGAGCAGTGGGCGCCGCCAGTGCCGTTGATTGACAAGCAGCGTCTGCGCGGACTGCCCCAACACGGCGTGGGCCGGCCCTGCAAGGTCGGCAAGGAGACCGTAATCGGGCTGCTGGTGGCGCTTCGCAAGTTCACCGCCGAGTCCGATGAGAAGCGTGGAGAGCGCTTCGGCCGCCTGATGGCGCGGCTCTATTCGGCGCTGGACGGCGTGGATCATGCGCGGGTGCAATTGACCACGGGTACGGTTCCGAAGATCGAATTGCATTTGATGAAGGACGCGCCGCGCACGGCGATGCAGCTTTGCATCGAGCTTGAGAAGGGAAACCCGAGCGTGCATGCCGATCCGTCGCGGGTACGGTCAGGGATTGTCAGCTTCAGCCCGTGGTGTTTGAAGGAGGGCGATCCCGAGAAGATCGCCGCGCGCGTGAAGCCGCTGCTGCGCTATTAGACTTGATCGACTGTCAGACTGCGGACGCGCGAGAAGACGAGCCACAAGGTCGAGGCGGCGACCCCAAGTCCGGCCAGGAAAAGAGTCGCGCGAGGTCCGATGTTACTGGCGAGCAATCCACCCACAAGCGCGCCGATGGGCCAGATGCCCTTGAACAGCATCTGCACGCAGGCGTTCACCCGGCCGAGTAACTCCGGCGGAGCGATCTTCTGGCGCAGAGTAAGTTCGTGTATGTGGTAGATGGGATAGGCGATGTCACCCAGTAACTGTGCCAGTCCAAGAACAATCACGCCAGATACCGGTCCCCGCGCCAGCGGGATCAGCATCATGATCATCCCGGGCAGACAGGCGGTGAGAGTCAGCGTTCTCCCAAGTGGCATCCAGCGATGCGTGTGTTCCGCCAGCATCGCGCCAAGAAAGTTGCTGCCTCCGCCGATCGCGATTACGATTCCGAGGGCCGCGGCGCTGATCCCGAGTTCGCGCACCGCAAATAGCGTGTAAAGGGTGGAGAAGAAGCCGAAAAAGAAGCTCGCGGTCGCGGCGCGCAGAGCAAGAGGACGCAGAACATCGTGGCGGAACACGTACGGCATGCCGGCCAACGAGTCGCGCCAGTCAGAGTCGTCGTGCGGCGTGGGCCGAACGTCTTCGCGAGTGCGGATCGCGATGATGGAGGCGGCGGAGGCGAGGAAGGACAAGGAGTCGGCGAGGATTGCGACCGGCGCGGTGAGCAACTGGATAAGCATTCCTGCAAGCGCAGGCCCGATCATCTCAGCCGTAGACGCGGTAAGTGCGAGTTTGGCATTGCCTTCGAGTAACTGCTCCTTCGGCACCAGCGAAGGCAGGAGTGACTGATAGGCGACGTCGAACACAATGGTCAGCAGGCCCGCGGCCGCCACTACGATGTAGAGCACATGAAGCGACAACCATCCCTGCAACGCTGCCAGGGGGACGATGGCGAGGATAACCGCGCGGCCGACGTCGGACCAGATCAACAAGGGAAGACGCCGGTAACGATCGGCCAACATACCGGCAAGCGGTCCCGCGATCAGCGACGCAATTCCGCCGAGCGCGATAAGGACGCCCATCTGGGTGGGAGTTGCGCCAAGCAGAGTGACCGCGGCAAACGGGAGTCCGTCCCGCGTGATGCGAGAGCCGATCTCAGAGATGGTCTGGCCGGTCCAGAGCTTGAGAAAATCGGGGTTTCGCCAAAGGGATCGCGACGCTACCAATAGTCACCCACGCGCTGGCCGGGAGTCCACGGGAGGTAGGTTTGTGTCGCTCCCCCGGCGAATTCCACTCCCAACTTACTGAAATATTCTTTCGGATCCATCTTGCCGGCGATGTCCTTCGAGTAATAGCGCTGGGGAAGGCCCCAGGCCTGAATCGCCGGAATCACGTCATTGATGCTGAGTTGCAGCATACACACACGGTCACAAGTGCTCCAATCCATACTGACAGCAAGTTTGTCGCGAAGCCAGTGGAGACGATCGGCGCGGTTGGGTCCGGCGGCGAGGCTCATGTCGAGCAGACCCTGGCTGAACCACCAGGGCCCGTTCATTGACCATGGCTTGGCGGAGTTCCAAAGACGATAGAGCGTGATGGGCCCTTCGAGCAGAAGGACCTTGGCGCGGCGCTCGCGAACGGCGTCGAGGTCAGCGAGTTGATTCAGGAGCAGGCTGGCATGCATGCGCGCCATCTCGGAAATCGCACCCCGCGTTTCATTGGACACGACGGTCAATGTCCGGGGGAGCTTGCCGTTGAGTCCTGCCCGCTGCAAAAAGAGTTGATACTCACGGTTCGGCAGCAGGGTCTTGAAGATCTGCGATGCCATCAGATCGGTAAGTTCTTCTTTCAGATTCGACCACATGAGTCCTCCTAGAACACCTGCTGAGGAACGCGGAAAAGACTAGGGCGATTTGATCAGAGTCACGGACCAAATCGACCGGCAGTTCGTATTGTTGCTCATTTCGCACGGTTGGCGGCGCGGCGGCGCGAGTGAGGGATCTGGCGCGGACGGGGCAGTGCGGGGGAAAGTCCCTGCGCACCATTTCAGGATCGCAAATACGGCTCGCGGCGGCGGTATAATGGCGGGTTCCTTCGGAAGGAGTCCGTCTGCCCGAACTTCGCAAAGACCCAGTAACCGGCCGCTGGGTAATCATCGCCACCGACCGGGTCCGCCGGCCCAGTGATTTTACCCGTGAATCCGTGACCATTCGTGGAGGCCGGTTCTGCCCGTTCTGCCCTGGGAATGAGCTCAAGACGCCCCCGGAAGTGCTGGCCTACCGGAACGGATCGGCGGCCAATCAGCCGGGTTGGACCGTGCGCGTGATTCCGAACAAATTCCCTGCCTTGCGCGTGGAGGGCAACCTCGACCGGCAAGGGGAGGGGATGTACGACAAGATGGTCGGCATCGGCGCGCACGAAGTGATCGTGGAAACCCCCGACCATCAGGCGACACTTGCTGATCTGAGCGAGAAGCAGATCGAGAGCATATTCTGGGCGATGCGCGACCGGGCGCTGGATCTGAAGCGTGACGAACGTCTGCGCTACATTCTATTCTTCAAGAACCATGGCGAGCCGGCGGGATCGTCGCTGGAGCACAGCCACTCGCAATTGATCGCGCTGCCAGTGGTGCCGAAGCGCGTGCAGGAGGAACTCGACGGCGCAAAGCGCTATTTCGACTTCAAGGAGCGCTGCGTCTATTGCGATATGGTGCGGCAGGAAGTGGATGCGGGAGCGCGGGTGGTGCTGGAGACGGACCGCGTGGTCGCAATGTGCCCTTACGCGCCGCGGTTTCCGTTTGAGACGTGGATTCTTCCGCGAAAGCACTCGTCGCATTTCGAGACTGCGGATGCACCGTTGCTGGAGAGCTTGTCGTGGGTGCTTCGCACACTTACCCGGAAGATGGACAAAGTGCTGGAGAAGCCGCCTTATAACTGGGTGCTGCATAGCTCGCCGGTACATGATCCAGTGTTACAGCACTACCACTGGCATATCGAAGTGATTCCGAAGCTGGTGAAAGTGGCGGGATTTGAGTGGGGCTCCGGGTTCTATCTGAATCCGACGCCGCCGGAAGAAGCTGCGAAGTTTCTGCGCGAGGCTGGGGTATAGCGAGCTTACAGGAAGTAACGCGGCTGATCGCGCAACAACGCAAGAAACGGCTGCGGGGGCGCTTTGGTCTGCATTTGGCAGGTGGTGTCGCCCTGCTGGCCGGTCACGGCGATGCAGCCCTTCTGGTTGGTGACGCGATAGGCCATCTGGGCGCCACGTTCGGCAGCCACGCGGTGGAGGGGCCAGTCGCAATCGGCGATGAGGTGAATGCCGCCCTCGGCGCCGATCAGCACGGTGAGTGATTCGGAGTGTCCGCCTGCCGCCGCGGCGTCGACGGCCGCATCCATGAGCTTCTTCGCGTTGTCCCAGAAGTTGGTCACAAGGTACTCTTCGACGCGATCGTGCGGTTTTCGACAGGGTGTTTCGCTTAGGCCTGAAGTGGGTACTTCGGACAGCGTTCGTTCGGTGTTGGCCGACTGCGTCGCAACCCAAGGCACCGACGAAAAGAGGCGGCGCGGCGGAGCCGGGCAGAAAGTTGAGCGGCATCCATCGATCTGCGCCGGCCGACACCTGGAGTTTGGGCGTTTGAGGCCGAAACCGCTGGTACCAAGAAGAGTGCTATTGTGCCGTTGATCGCGGGTGATTGCAATTCGGTAGTCTAAGCTCTGCCGAATCAGGGCGTCGAGCGGAGTCAGAGGTCCTTGGGCTGAAGACCGGTTTTCTTCGCGATCTTAGAAAGAATGGCAGGTCCGACTTCGTCAGAATCGTGGAAAGAAAATGGATAGTCGGCCCATCCGGCCTTCTTCATGATTCTGTGGGAACCGACGGTGCGGTCGTGGCGCCAACCGATCCGCTGCAGGGCTGCGAACACACGCCGCGCCTTCGTTGAGGGCCAAGAGCTCAAGCGGCGATGTCGAACGTTGCGTTCGCTGAATCCGGAGGCAGTTCGGCGTGAGCGATCCGGTCCAGCACAATTTCACGCGCCGCGACTTGCGCTCGTTGAATTGCGTCCTGCTTGGAGTCTCCGTAGAGAACGATGTTCAGTTCGGGGACTTCTGCAATCCAACGGCCATCCACCTCTCGATCAAGTTCAATAGTGAGCTTCACCAGCATAAGCTTAGCATTCGGTAGAACCGACGTGGAAGGCGCGTTAGGATTGAAGATCCCTATGCCGTTTCCCGCGATGTCTCTCTTGATTTTCGATACTGTATGGCATCCACGATGCATGGGACACCATGTCCGAAGCGTATGAAAACCTGCGCCTAGTCGATGTCATCACTCAACCAGTACTCGATGGCGCGACGGCGCCAAAATGTCCAGACTCCAGCCGTCCGCTCGATATGGGACGCGGCAGGCCTGGGGGGCCCGCGCTACCGTGTAGGTGCCTCCCGGAGCCCGGAAGGTATCCAAATCCGAGGTGCCGCGTGAGAGCCGGTGCTGATCACATACGAGACCGGCATTGAGGAAACGGTGCAGCTCAGATCTCGTAGCCGCCGGAGTTCGGGAGAATCAGAGCGAAGTTGGACTCCTGGTCCAGTGCCGAGGGACATCGGGGACCATCGGCGATCCGGGGCCAGATCGCCGCACCTACTCCCGCGGCCAGATGAACATTCAGGGGAACAAGCAGCCAAGTCGCGCTGCCGTAACTCCCACTGTTCCCGGTGATCGGACTTACCCGCCCATCGCGAATGCCGCCGCGGATCTGTTGGTGCAGCAGAATGCACTTCGTCAGAGGGTCGTTCGGACTCCCGGTGTAGGGAGCGCTGGGGACCACTGCGCCCGCCTGGGTGCGAAGCGAACTGTTGACCGCCAGACCGTTGGTGGCCATGAATGGAGCGAACGTCAGGTCAGGACTGGATGATCTTGCCCGCCGCAGCTTTGCCGGTGCGAATGCAGTCGGAGATCCCGATGCCGGAGTAAGCGTTTCCAGCGAGAAGCAGCTTCGGAAACGCACCCATCCGGCGGTCGATCTGCTTGAGACGGAAGGAGTGGCCGAGCGTGTACTGCGCCATCGAACGCCGCCAGCGGGTGATGCGGTGATAGTCGGGCTTCGCGGTCACGCCGGTCAGCACCCGCACATCATCCAAGACGGCGCGCAGAATCGCGTCATCCGGTTCCAGCAGTACGGAATCGCTTCCCGGCCCGCCAATGAAGCATCGCAGAACGGAGTAGCCCTCAGGGGCGCGATGGGGGAACTTGTTCTGTACCCAGGTGCCTGCCATCAACTTGCGCCGCTCCCTCTTTGGCACCAGGAAGCCGAAACCCACTGGAGGCTGCGGGAGATTGCGATAGACCAGGGCGATGGTCATGGACGACGAATAGTCGACGGTATGGAGCAGGCGCCCGAGTTCGGCGTCGTGGGGCGCCAGCAGGGCTGCGGCATGGTAGGCAGGCACGGCGAGTACAACCTGCTCGGCCTCCATCCAGTCGCCGGCGACGCGCAGACGCCAGCCGTTTGGCGCACGCTCCATGGCTTCCACCTCACCATGCAAGACCTTCGTCCGGTCCGCAATGCGCGTTTGGAGCGTTTCGACCAGGTGCCCGAGGCCGCGCTTCATGGTGCGGAAGAGTGCGCCTTCGCCCTGGCCGCCCTTCGCCAGCTTACGCGCTTCCAGAACGCCCCGGGTCAAGCTGCCGTACTTCGTTTCGAGTTCGATGAAGCGAGGCAGCACGGCGTTCACGGAGAGCGCTTCGGGATTGCCGCCGTAGACGCCGGATAGCAGCGGCTCGGCGAGGTAGTCCACGGTCTCCTGGCCGTAGTGCTCGCGAACAAACTGTGCGACGCTGCGTTCGGGCTTGATGCCGCGGCCGGCAAGGACATACTCGAGGCCCATCCGGATCTTGGTGCGCCAGCTCAGCAACGGCGACAGGGCCACAGGCATGATCTTGGTCGGCACCATCATCATGAGGCCGTCGGGGAGCGGCACCATGCGGCCGTTCTTCCAGATGAAGGTGACGCGCTGATGGTCGTTCGAGGAGATGGCCTCGTTCTCGATGCCCAACTCGCGAATGAGCTGCATCGCCTCGGGCTTGGCGGCGAGGAAGCTATCGGGGCCGCCTTCGAGGACACAACCCTCCCACTGCGACGTGTCAATGACCCCGCCGAGACGAGCCTGCTTTTCGATGAGCGTACAACCGCGGCCCGCCTGCGCAAGATACCAGGCTGTGGCGAGCCCGGAAATGCCGCCTCCCACGACGGCGATCACGGTTTGAAGTCGCGCACGATCTGGACCACGGCCCTGACGTTTTCCACCGGAGTCTCGGGCAGAATGCCATGGCCGAGATTGAAGATGTGGCCGGGGCGCGTGCCGGTGCGCTTCAGCAGTTCATGGACACGTGCCTTGAGTTCGGGCAACGGGGCGAAGAGCACGGCCGGGTCGAGGTTGCCCTGGACGGCGGAACGATAGCTGATGTCCATCCATGCCTGATCGATGTTGATGCGCCAGTCGACACCCATCACGTCGCCGCCGGCGGCATGCAGTTCCTTGAAGAAGCCTGCCGCACCGGTACCGAAGTGGATGACGGGCACACTGGCTGACCGGATCCGTTCAATGAGCGCCCGGGAGTAGGGAGCCACGTAACGCACGTAGTCGTCGGGGCCGAGGGCGCCGACCCAGCTATCGAAGACCTGGATCGCCCGGGCGCCGGCGCCGACCTGCATGAGGGCGAACGGGCCGAGCACGTCCACGATCTTGCCCATCAGGCGCCGCCACAGCACCTCGTCGCGATACATGAGTTGCTTCGTCCGGAGGAAGGTACGGGACGGTCCGCCTTCGATCATGTAGCTGGCGAGGGTAAATGGCGCGCCGACGAATCCGATGACGGGCACTTTGCCGCCAAGAGCCCGGACGACCATCTGGATCGACTCGCCGACGTAGGACAACTCGTCAGTATTGGAGATGGAAAGCGAATCGACATCGGTGGAAGTGCGTACCGGATTGTCGATAGAAGGGCCTTCGCCGGAAATGAATTCGAGCTTGAGACCCATGGGCTCAACCGGGAGCAGGAGGTCAGCGAAAATGATCGCCGCATCCACATCGAGAATCTCCACAGGTTGCAAAGTAACTGCCGCTGCCAGATCCGGACGCTTACAGATTTCCAGGATCGAGTGTTTGGCCCGGATGTCCCGGTACTGCTTCATGTAGCGGCCTGCCTGCCGCATGAACCATACGGGACGAACGTCAGTGGGCCGCCGCCGGCAGGCATCGAGAAAACGAGAGTTCATTGGAGCCACGCGCATGCCTGTTCCAACCCGCCTTTGCTATCTTCACAGAGAAAAACGCGGAAGTCCTTCCGCATGTGTTTTTTCGCCCAGACGCGCCCGTTGATGAAGACGGGTTTGGTCCAGGCTTCGCTATCGATGCCTCGCGGCGCAATCACGGTCACGGAAAGCATCCCTAGGGCGGGATAGCCGGTTCGTGGGTCCATGATATGGCTGTAGAGGTTGCCTTCGGCCCGAAAGAACTTCTCCGAGGTACCGGAGGTCGAAAGCGAGGCGTCCTTCAGTACGACCTCATCCACCGTGCGGCGGATGTCTCTGGGGTGACGGATGCTCACCTTCCACCCCTTTTCTCCCGGCGGCGCACCGATGGCGAGAATGCTGCTGGATCCCGCCGACACGAGAGCCGCAGGGACCATCGCCGCCTTCAGAATCTCCGCCACACGATCCACCGCGTATCCCTTTCCAATTCCGCCCGGATCCAGCGACATGCCGTCGCGTTCGAAGCGAACGGTTCGCGCGCTCTTGTTCAGAAGCATGCGCTGATAGCCGATGCGCCCCAAAACGCCACGAATCTCCGCCCGGTGCGGCAAGCGGCCCGAGCCTTTGTAAAAGCCCCAGACCTTCATCAACGGACCTACCGTGAGATCAAACGCCCCATCGCTCTCCCGGCTGTACTGCTGACACGCTTCCAGCAGCGCGAACAATTCCGGACTCAGCGTCACCGGCCCTTGAGCGGCCTCGCGGTTGACTCTGCTTAACTCGCTGTCCGGCCGGTAGTTCGACAGCATTCGGTCTAGACGGCGGACCTCTTCGAAGGCCTGATCCACAGCCGCCAACAGCTTACTGCGCTCCTCGCCATAGGCAACAATCGTGTAAACAGATCCCATGGCGTCCAAGGACTGCTCCAAACGAAGCAGTTCCCCGGCAAAGAGCCCGGCGGTGGTGGCCCCCAAAGACAAAAGTAGCACAACGGGTTTCACGCTAACTCGTTTTTTTTGAATTTTCTACCGTTTCCGGGTCCGGTTCTACATCACGGGGGCGGCCCTTACGGACTCGCTTCAGCAAATGCTCCATGCGAGCGTTCAATTCGGGCGAAAGATCGGCCTCAAAGCGCAGGTCGGGGACACGGAAGAGGTCGAGACGCTGAGCGATCTCCCGCCGTAAGAAGGGTTTGGCGTGATCCATGGCGGCGAGCTTTTCTTTCTGCGCCTCGCGATCACCTGGAATTGACAGGCGCACGGAGACGACCTTGCCGTCGGGGCTGAGGTGGACTTCCGTGACGGTAATGCCTTGCAGGCGTGGGTCTTCGAGCTCGAGTGAGACCATTTCGCTGATCTCCAGGCGGAGCGCTTCCTCCACGCGTTGTTTCCGATGTGGGTCCATCCATCCGCTATTGTAGTGCAGCTTGCGGCGCGTGCCTATCCGGATGTCGCTAATCGTTTGAAAGAAATGGAATTAATCGACCCACTCGACGTTTGAGCCGACGAGGGCTCCGGCCAGAAAATCGGCGGCGGCGGTTTCGACGGCCTGGAGGACCTGCTCGGCACGGGTACGGTCGTTGGCGACGGTGACGGCCGCGACAGTGGAACGCTGCCAGCTCTCGAGTCCGTCGATCTCCGCGACCGCGACGTTGAAGCGGTGGCGGAGGCGGTCCTTCAGGCCTTTGACAGCGTGGCGTTTGTCCTTGAGGGAGTGGGCGTCTTCGACGAAGATTTCGAGTGTGAGAACTCCGATTGCGGGCATGGGGTTGGGGGCCAGTGCGACAGATGCAGGGCTCGCCCTTAGTTTCTCCCAAGGGGGGACTGGCAGGCAACTGATCCATCCTCCACCAGACCTCAGACGAGGCTGCCGTCCACGGGAGCACCCGACTCATCCCTGTACGTCAGGTAATCGTAGTCCCAGCGGTCCGTGTTTCTCAAGTCCTCAAGAGAGAAACGGTGTTCCGGCGCGAGACGAACGTCGTCCACGGCGACACCCGCACACTGCTGCAACGCGGCCTCAATCTCCGACGCCAAATGGAGAGCCTCCTTTTGGCGGGCGTTGTCCTCCCAGACCTCGCGAGAGCAGATGGGAAACAGCATCACATGGTAATCGGCCTCTGGCGGCAATTCCTGATCCGGCGGATCAAGGCGGACCTGAACGCAGAGGATGAGCCGTCCCTTCTTCTTAAGGAGGCTGGCGAGTTTGTCCCGCGCAGGACGACCGCGATCATTGAATGTGTCAGGAAAAGCAGCCCGGGTGTAGCGCTTTGCAATCCACCGGCAGACTGCATCTCTCAACTGGGGTTCGAGGCAACCTACTGGCAACCCTTGCAGAAGCGTTTCCCTGGAGATCCGGTATCGATCATGGACGGAGGCCTCGTAAAGGAACGTCTGGGCAGCGTGAGTTTGGAAAAATTGGAATCGGCGAGGGTGCTTTCCAAGGAACTTACCGCGGTCTTCCTCTTCGCTGGCAATAGGCTTGGCCACAAGGAATTCGACAAAGGGCTCAACAAGGAAGGACTGCTGAGCGACATCGCAATCCTGGGTGACGACAATGAACAGCGACTGCTTCGGAAAGTGATCCGGGTCAAGGTTGGCGCCTGCCCAATCGATCAACTGCCGGGAAATGAGAGAGCCCTGTCTCCACGCACGATCCAGTCTCCTTGGTGTCTCCCCTGCGCCCACTCGATTCCAGATGCTCCTGCAAACTACACGACAGTCTCGCGATCCAAAGAAGCAGCCTTCTGCGACTCCGTACGCTCAGCGTAACCTCGCCGCCGGGCACGGTCGCGCACGCCAACGAACTCCGTCGAGTCTGCCTGAATCTTCACCTTCAATGAGAGAAAAGCTGCTTCAACCGCCAATTCGTCCACTGTTGCGCTACCGAGGAGTTGGGCGAGAGTCGTTCCCCGATCATCAAGAGGCAACCGCACCCAATCCCCAACCGGTTCCAGGCAGATTCTGCGCCATCGTTGGGCAAGCCCGTAGAGCCCACTGAGCCTATGCGCATTCTCCGGATGTGGGTACGCTGTTCCTGATTGCCAGGAGTATATCGTAGGCCGCTGGACAGCCAAGGCTTGTGCAAGTTCCGAGATGTTGAGGCCCAACAGACTGCGGATCGCCACAATCTGCTCGGCCGCGCTCAAAGCTCGATATTGCTTGGGAGACTTGAGTGGCTCGACCGTCCACGTAATGGCAGCGGCATGACCGGTCGCTGAGGATGCAGGCGCCAGACTTTTCGACCCAGTTCCCGCAAGGAAGAGACCCAACGTGAGAAACGCCTGGCCCACAGTTTCAACTCCGGGCCGCGGCAACGGCGAGGCCACCAGCGAAGTGTTCCACAGGTCCTCTCCCGCCGAACTTGAAGCTGTGGTGGCACGGTTTTCCCGCATACTCATGAGACTAACCCTCAGCCTTCCCGCCCCAGCGCTCCTGAGCAAAGGGTGTCACAACCTTGCGGAAGCAGCGGTCCAGGTTGTCGTGCAATCTCCACGCCCGATCCTGAATCTGGCCGAGTTCGAAGTCGAACTGGCTTGTGGAGTAGTGATCGAAATCGAGCAGCGAAACCGTCTCTCCGGCTTCCAGTTCGGTTGGGTGAGTCAACGTGGACGGCAGCAAATCCGGGGGCAGGAATGCGCCGGTGTTCATTTGCCAATGACGTAAGGCCAGCGTTCCTCCCTCCGTGGTGCCGACCATCTCAAACCGGGAAAGCGGAGCATTCATTCCGAATTGCGACGGCTCGGGCCCGAGAATGCTGGGAGTCATGTACCGGTCAAAGGTTTCGCCGGCTTCCAGTCTCACCAAATCGACGTACCTGAGGCCGATTCGCTCCGCGAAATCCAGTTCCAGAACCGGATTCACAGTCTGATACATCTTCTCAAAAGACGCCAGGAAGTCTTCAAAGTGTGAGTACTCCGACGTGTGTAGAGCCCATGTATTGGCTGTAAGGACAATCCCAGTCCGACCGTTTCTGCTTTGGAACTCGAATCGATCGGAAGTGGCCGCCACGGGTTCCGTATCCACCTGGAATCTGATTTCGTGGATCTTGCTCTTGGTGAACTTCGGGAACCCGGAACGTCTCAGGGAGTCTTGGATTCTGGGAACGTATTGCTCAAGAGAAACGACTGCCGAAGTTCGGACCTGCAGCACGACATACACAAGCGGCGAGCGGCTCAGTCGCAAAGGGGGCAGCGAGCGTTTCACAACCCCACTATACAGGAAACTTTACACTGCGTCCATCATTTCCCAGAGAGCCCTTTTGACCGCCCGACGCTACGACGCGGACTTCGCAGACCGTTCCAACTCGGCCACCGCCGCATCCAGGCTTGCCACCGACGTCAGGGTCACGTGTTTGCAGCCGAGCGATAGGGCGGCGCAGGCTTCGCCGAGAGTCTGGACCCCGCCCGCCTCCACCAGCGCACGATCGCCGCAGTACTTCAACAGCATCTCCAGGTCGCGAGGCTGCGTCGACGCGACATAGTGGGCATTCACACGCTTCGCCATACGGCAGAGGATGATCTTCATCTCATCGTTCATCAGCGCCTGATCGATCACCACTTTCAACGTCGCCCCCGCCTCCAGACAGTCGTCTGCCATCTGAATCAGCTCGATCTCCTGGTGCTGAAACTGCCGTGAGAGCATCTTGCCCGGATTGGGAAAGGCGTAGATTTCGCGCACGCCCCGGCGGATCAGGTCGCGGCATTCGTATACCTTCACCGCGGTGGCGTTGCTGCCCCAGGGGTAACCCGCCACACTGGCCACCTTCACCGAACTCATGCCCGTGATCCGGAGCGCGCTGTCCACATCACAGGGCCGCACAATCACGGACGCGATGGCGTGCGCGCGAGCCGCCAGACAGCGGTCGTAGAGTTCCTTCTCGGTCAGGGACGCTTCGAGGAGCGGGAGGTTGACTTTTTTGACGAAGTCTTCGACTTTGAGGGTTTCTTGACGGACTTCTTGGCTGCCGGTTTCGGTGATTCCACCTTCGGCGGCGGCGGTTTGTAAAGGTCGGACATGATCCATAGCGTTCCCCAATGCCTCAGTTGCGTGCGGACGTCTTTGGCCCCGGCGAACCAGTCCTCGTGATGAAAGTTGCCGAAGTTTCCTTCGCCACGCTCCTTTTCGTCGAGGTCGCCGAGAGCGATGTTCAGGCCCATGGCCCGGTTGCCCAGTTCGGGAGTGTAGAATCGGCCGGGTTCAATCTCCAGACAAGGGTCGAAGCTCACGGCCCACTCGATGATGTAGCCTTTGCCCCCAGGCTTCGGCTTGGCGGTGCACTCCATCGCGCGAGTCTCAATCCATCTCTGATAGGTTGCCCAGGCCTCCGGCTTGGATCGAGGCTCGCCCTCGATCAGACCGCCAGTGCCGACGCCACCCAGGCGCGACTTCGTCAGGTTGCAGACCATCTGCCAGCTTGCACCGTTGCCGGCGGCGCTCTCATTGCCCTCCCACTTGTTCGTGGCGTTGATGAGCAGTTCCATCTCGTCGCCGAACCATGGCCAGCCTTCGGGTGTCAGATCGTGCGCTTTCGGATTGCGTTCGGGCAGCCAGCGCGGCGTGTCGATGCCGTAGAGCACATCATCCACGATGTCGAAAGCAAAGTACACGCGCTTGCCGTCGTGCTTGACGTAGCCGTGGAGGGAAAGATCCTGATCGTCGGTGGTTGGAGAGAACTGCGGAACCCAGTTCTTGACGCCGAAGAATTGAGTGGCATCGTCCCATTCGCCTTTCTGGAGCACACCGTCGAGTACGGGAGTCTGGCCTGGGAAGGCGTAGAGAACACGGCCATTGGGAGGAGGTTGTTGGGACCAGCAACTGGAGGCTAACGCCGCCAGCACCAAAAACGAAACAACGGTTCGCATCCGCTAACGGCGCTTCCTCGCGGTGGCGGGAGGCGCTGGCACGGGACGGCCCATCCCGCGCAGAAGCAGCTTCGCCTTGCCGGCCGCGTCACTGCTCGGGTACTTCTTCACCACCTCATTCAGCGTTTGCGTGGCCTGGCTCTTACGGTCCGCCTTCAACTGCGCCTGCCCCTTCATGTAGAGCGAGTCGGCGCTCTTGTTATTCTCAGGGTACGATTCGACCACGGAATCAAAGGCCTGGATCGCACCTTCATAGTCGCCCTTGTTATAGAGGATGTCGCCGACATAGAACTGAGCGTTCGGGGCGAGTTCGGTTTTCGGGAACCAGCGCAGGTAGTTCTGGAAATGCTCCATTGCGAGTTCGAGGTTGCCGGTCTGGCGATCGCGCATTCCGTTGTTGTACAGTTCCTGCGCGTCGAGACCCTGCGGAGGCCCGCCACTGCCCTGGGTGGGGGGAGGCGCCGGAGCCTGACTAGCGCCGATCAGTTTGACAGCCGCCGCGACATCAGAGAGCTGCGTCTGCATCTTCATGGTGCGGCTGTTCAACTCGGCGACAGTCTCCTTGAGAGCGGTGAAGTCCATGCCCATCTGGTCGACCTTGGATCCAAGGCCAGCCACGGGCGCGGACACCATGTTCTGCTGTTCCTTGAGTCCGTCGCGCAACTGACGGTCGAGCACGGCCACCGCGCGATTCGCCGCTTTCGATTCCTCCAGGCTCTGCTGAAGGAGGGTGGTGATGACGGCGATCTTCTCGTCGAACTTGCTGTTCAGAGTCTTGACGTTTTCCTGCAGCAGCGCCATGTCGCGCTGCAACTCGCGAATCATGTCCCGTTCCTTCTGTGCAAAGAGAGGAGATGCGCAGAGGATCAGGAGCGAGGGCCAAACTCGATGGAAGGACATTCTATCTCCCAGATAAGCAGAAAAGGACCGGAGTGGCAACTCCACCCCGGTCCTTTGTGCAGACGATCATCATGAGTGGTGACACAAAGCGGCCTTTTGCCGGCACAGCCCTGCGCCACTCGCCACGAACCTTGCTTGCAGTTACTGCGCCGCGAAGTGCGCCCGGCGGTTCTTCTGCCAGCAATCTTCGTTCGACTCGGTACACTGCGGGCGCTCCTTGCCGTAGCTGACGGTCTTCAGCCGGTCGGCCGGGACACCCAACTGGACCAGGAAGTCGCGGGCCGAGGTGGAACGGCGGTCGCCGAGGCCCAAGTTGTACTCAGCCGAACCGCGCTCGTCGCAGTGGCCTTCCACTACAATCACGCCGTCGGCGTATTCCTGGAAGATCTGCTTCATGCGGTCTGCATTCGCGGTCAGAATCGCACGCGCATTCTCGTTGATGTCGCTCTTGTCATAGTCGAAAAGAGCATCGCGGATATCACGCGCCACGACTTCGGCGAATGTTGCCCTTGGAGCGGACGTGGGGGGCGGCGGTGCTGGCGGCTCGGTCACGCGGAGAGTGACGGTCTGGCGAGCCTCGCCACCGGGGCCGCGAGCGATCAGCTCATACTGGGTTGTACTGGAGGGCGAAACGGAGCGCGATCCATTCGGATCCACACTGCCCAAACCAGGATTAATGGTGACGGAGTTGGCATCCTGCGTGGACCAGCGCAACATCGCGGACTGGCCACGCTCAATCGCCGACGGCTCGACGGTGAAGCTGCCGATCGTCGGCCGCTTCGCCGGTGGGGGCGGCGGTGGCGCCGGCGTGGAAGGCTTGGGCGGCGGCGGGGGCGCGGGCCCCTTCTTCTTACAACCTTCCGCAACCATCAAGAGGGAGATGCTAAGTAATACTGCACCGATCTGTCGCTTGCTCATCCTAAAACTTGCCTCCATGTCGCCCTGCGAGAAACGCGGGCTCACTGCTCGAAATCTGTCTGTCGCTACTTCGGACTCCAAACGGGCATCTCATTGCGGCCCGCGCTTGTCAGCCGCCGAACGTTGGTACCATCGGCGAGCATTGTGTAGATCTGCATGGAGCCACCACGGGTGGACGCGAACACGATGTGGCGTCCATCGGGAGCCCAACTCGGGTTTTCGTTCCTGCCTCTGCCCGAAGTGAGCTGCAGGTATTTCTGCGTGGTGACGTCCATCACGAACACGTTCCAGTTTCCCGGCTCATATCCGCGGGTCCAGGAGAACGCAATGAACTGCCCATCAGGATGCCAGGATGGGTTGCTCGCCTGACCTTCACCCGAAGTCAGCCTCATCACGTCCGCTCCGTCCATATTCATCTTATAAATCTGTTGCGGACCGCTACGGCCCGACACGAACACCAAATCCGCTCCCGTCTTCGGATTGATCTTCGGTTCTACTTCGATCGCACGCGTATTCGAGAGCCGCCGGAGTCCACCGCCGTTCTCATTGGCAACGTGTAGCTGCGCAAAGCCGCCCACCTTCGAAGCGAACACGACCTTCGACCCGTCCGGCGCGAAGGAAAGAGTCGCGTTCAGTGAGCCCGGCGGATTAAGAAATGATAATCTCCGTCCCTCTGATGAATGTATCATAATCTGCGGTCCGTTCGGCGAGAAACGTGTGAACGCGACTTTACTTCCGTCCGGCGATACGGACGGCATGGTGCAGAGCTCGCGGTACTGGGCGAACGGCTTCTGGTTCGTGCCGTCGTAGTCCATCACCCAAACCTGCTTCTCGCCAGTGCGGTTGGATACGAAATAGATCTTCGACCCGGCCAGGCTCTTGGCGCCGAACTGCCCGAGGATGTCGGCGGCGAACTCGCGGGCCACCTGCTTGGCGCCGTCGGCGGAAATGGCTCCAAAGTACAGTTTGCCAATGACTTGGGCGTTCGCCAGAGGCTGTGTCACGTCGTAAAGCCAGCCGAAAAGAACCAGGCGGTCCTCCTGGATTCCGGTATATCCGAAGGCCAGATACTTGGCGCTCACCGGCGGCGACGACCAGTCCGTAATCCAGTAGCCGCCACCGTTTCCGGTGTTGGCGGCCGGCTTGAAGTCCTGCGGCACCTGCGGGTTGGCGCGGGGCATCATACTGCGCGAGACGAGCTTCAGGACGCCCGAGCCCTCAATCTCCTCGTTGAGGGTTTCGTTAAACGTCGACATGAACTTGTCCGCCTCGCCACTGCCGCGGAAGTAGGGGATCGCAATGTTGGGCCGCTGCCCGTCAATCAGGTTGATCTTGATGTCCTGCGCCGTGGCGTAGAAGCCGATGGCCAGCAGGAGTCCCGTCATGAGCACAAGGATGTGTTTCTTAATCATTTCATCGCCGGAATTGGAATTGAATCTCCACAGTTGCCGAGCTTCGCTGGAACCCCTCGGGGAGCGGGGGCAGCGGGCTGGCTTCGGTTACCGCACGTTTTGCGGACGCGTCGAGCGCATAGTTACTGCTGGTGCGAACCACCGCGACATTCTGCACTCTGCCGTCGCGTTGGATGTCAAACGTTACAATCATGGGAGGAGCTTCGTTGATGCGCGCATCAATGTCCTGCGTGCGCCATTTCTGCGAAACCCGCTCCGAGATGAGTTTGGCATACCATCCGAACTGAGTGCCGAATGGGTTGCCGGTTCCCATGCCGATACCGCCGCCTCCACCGGCCATAGGGACGAAGAGGGCCGAGGAAGCGCGCGCGCCAGTGGTGCTTGCCATTTGGTTGGGACGCTGCTCGTCCTCTCGGAAGCGCTTGGTGACCGCCTCTTTCGCCTCTTTTCTTTTCTTCTTCTTGAGATCTTTGCGGCCAATCGCGATCTCGTCGGGATCCTCGGCTTCCCGCTTGCGAACCTCGGGCTTCGACGCCGCGGGCACCATGCTCTCGGTTTCGTTCGCCACGGGATTGCGAGGAGCACGCGTGGGCATGGGAATCCCGTTAACCGGCTGCACGCTCACTGAGCCGGGATTGGAGTTGGGATCGCCAAAGACATCGCGCTTGCGCTGATCCTGATACCACGTCCATCCGATCACGAGGCCGGTCACCGCGAGGTGCATGGCCAGAGACGCAGCCAGCGGCTTCTGCAGCCGGTCGCGTTGATCCATCATGTCCGCGTATGACATGGCGCGTCTCGCTATTGCCGCCTCGGCCGGTCGGCGATGTCCTGAGGCTTGGTGACGAGCCTCACTTCGAGCTTAGCGTCTCCAATCGCGCTCACCAATTGCGCGAGTACATCCCATGTGACGTCTTTGTCGGCGCGAACGTATACAGCCTTCGTCTGCGGACCAAAGCGTTTCACCACTTCGTCCTTCAGGTCGACGAGTTTGAGCTCGCGCTCATTCAGATACACCATGCCCTTCCCGGTCATGGAGATCACGGGCAACTCCTGGGCGCTGGCCTTCTCCTGATTCACCTTCGGCACGTCGATTTCGAGGCCGAACTCCATCACCTGCGCGGTCAGCATGAAGATGATGAGAAGCACGAGGACGACGTCCACCAGCGGCACCACGTTGATCTCGGACATGGTGCCCATGCCTCCGCGGCGCCGGCCGCGCATGTTTCCCGAACCGCCCATGGAAAAGGCCATCGGCTATTCCTCGAAGGTCCTTTCGGTGAGGTTCATGAACTCGAGAGCGAACTCATCCATGCGCACGCCGATCTCTTTGATCACATGCCCGAAATGGTTGTAGAAGATGGCTGCCGGAATCGCGGCGCCGAGGCCCATGGCCGTTGCGACCAGCGCGTCGGCGATGCCCGGTCCCACCGCCCGCAAGCTCGCCGAGCCCGAAAAGCTCAGTGCATTGAACGCCTCAATGATGCCCCACACGGTACCGAACAGACCGACGAACGGGCAGACGGTCGCCGTGGTGGCGAGCCAGTTCATGCGGTCCTCAAGGCGTCCCGTCTCCTGGCTGATTCCTAACTGCAACATCCGTTCAATCGCAGTCTTGTTGCGGAGTTGACCCGCCGCTCGCACCTGCCGTTCCACCTCTTCATAGCCGAAACCGAAGACGTTGGCCAGCGGTGACTCCTTGAATTGTTCCGATGCCAGGGCCAACGCATCCAGCCCGGGTGCTTTGCGGAACGCACGCAGAAAACTCAGATTGGCGGCGCGCGCTTTTTTGAGCATGCTCCACTTCGAGAAGACCAACGACCACGAAAAAATCGAGAAGGCCAGAAGGAAGAGAAGCACCGCCAGAGGGATCGGCTTCTCCACATTGATCAACTGAGAAATACTCACCTGGAGAAGCGCTAGAACAGGCGTCAATACGGCTCCTTTCTATACCGCTTCCTATCATACCGGACCTTCGGCGAACTAAGTGAAAATCTCGATACTTTCTACGTCGCAAGCCTGGGCCGGCTGGCAGGGCGGCTGACTGCGTGCGCCGCTCTTGCAGCAGTGCCATCAGCTCGCGGGACCAACTCCATGTCACAACGTTCGGGACTGTATCCAACCCGCCAATAGAGCCTCCCATACAATTCCTCTTCTTGCATCCAAGGCCCCTGCGCTACCAGACGCGGTGCTGTGGGCCGCAACATATCCCGCCCGCCGGCCGCGCCACTCACCAGCGTCCGTCCGGGAGGCGCCACAGAAGGCGCGAGGGCTAAATATCAACCCCAACTGCTGAGGAACTCCAGCCGGTTCCTCATATGCTCGGCGCTCAAGTTGGCCCGGATGTGCAAGATTCGACGCAATTGCTCGCCAACGGAGAATCGCTGTTGTGCGGCTACGATGATTCCGGCGTGTTCACGCCTGGTATTCACCCATTCTGTGTGGATCCGGCAGAAATCGCACGTGTTGTGAGTATAGAGGACACCCCTCGCTCCATTGCGAAAGCCAACTGTGCTTCGTCAGAATTGTCGGTCAGTGCGAAATCCAAAGGCGTGAACACGGTCACGTCGCGAGAGCGAAGCGCTACGACAAGGTCGCTGTCCATCGCGTCCTCATCAATGTAGATCTTGATCAAGTGCACTCGGGATCGCGACGATGTTGCCGCTCGAGTGATTCAGCCTCGCGATCTTCGGCTTCGAGATCTGAATCGATTTCGGTCTTGTTGGCGTAGTAGTAGGCCAGGGCAGCATGAACCTGCGCCAATGACAGGTGGCCGAACTTCCTTACGATCTCTTCCGGGATCAGCCCCATGTTGTGCCAGACGGCAATCCGGCGAACCGAAACACCTGTCCCGGCAATGCACGGTCGCCCACCGCGGATCTCGGCCCGGCGGGAGATGAGGCTACCAATCTCGGTCACGATTGCCATCGCTCCCAAGTATAACGCTCGCGCGGCGAGAGGGTGGGGTCAAGCGTCCGCAGCTTCATCTAACCGAGCAGCGATGCCGCCTCTCGCGGTACCCGGCGGGAACCCTCACTTCGCCTTGCGGAACTCCCCGAAGCGGTCGCGACCCGGTTGAGGCGGAGAGCATGAGCGGTCAGATCGTTTCCAGTTCTTCTTCAAGGAGCTGGCGCTGATGGAGCTCGGCATAGATCCCCTGATGCGCGAGAAGTTCGGCGTGCGTGCCCTGCTCGGCAATGCGCCCGTGCTCCAGCACGAAGATGCGGTGGGCATTCTGCACAGTAGAGATGCGGTGCGAGATGAGGATGGTGGTCCGCCCGGCGAGGACGGTGGAAAGCTCGTTCAGAATACGCTCTTCGGTCGCGGTATCGACACTCGAAAGCGAGTCATCCAGGATCACGATGCGCGGGTCGCGAAGAAGTGCCCTCGCAATCGCAACGCGCTGCTTTTGTCCGCCGGAAAGCGTCAGCCCACGCTCGCCGACGACTGTGGCGAGGCCTTGGGGAAACGCGTCGAGATCGGGCCCGAGTCCCGCGATCTCCGCGGCCCGCCGGATCGACGCCTCGTCAGCCCGCGCCACACCGAAAGCGATGTTCTCACCCACGGTGGAACTGAACAGGAACGTCTCCTGGGGCACGATTCCGATCTGGCTGCGAACGGCTTCCGGATCCGCGTCGCGCACGTTAATGCCGTCAATGAGTACGCTGCCGTCCGCCGGATCCAGGAGCCTGGGGATCAACTGGACCAGCGTGCTCTTTCCGCTCCCGGTGTGACCCACGATCGCCACCGTCTCGCCCGCCTCGATCCGCAAGCTGACGTTGTCGAGCGCTTTCCTTGAGGCGAATTCCACGGTGACGTTGCGCAGTTCGATCTCGCCGCGCACGGGTTGAGGCAGCGGCTTGGGGTGCGCGGGCGCGGCAATCGAAGGACGCTGATGCATCATGTCGTAGATGCGGTCGAAGCTCGCGGTCCCGCGTTGCATCAGGTTCACCACCCACCCGAACGCGATCATGGGCCAGATCAACATGCCCATGTAGGTGTTGAACATCACAAAGCTGCCGAGCGTGATTCGCTTTTCGAGTAGGGCCGTGCCACCCGCCCAAAGCACCAGGAGGAAGGTGAGGCCGATAAGGAACTGGAGCAGAGGAAGAAACAATCCGCCGAGTTTCGCAAGGCCGATGTTCTGGCGGATGTACTCGCGGTTCAGACGGTCAAAGAGATCGAGTTCGGCGTTCTCCTGGCGATAGGCGCGCACCACGCGTACGCCAGCAAGATTTTCCTGGACGCGGCTGCTGATGTCGCCAAACTGTTTCTGGATCTTCTCGAAGCGCTCATGGATACGGCGGCCGAAGAAGATCACCGCGACACTGACCAGCGGTGCCGGGGACAGGGCGAGCAGGGTCATGCGCCAATCGACACTCAGCATCACCAAGACGGCCAGCAGAAACGTGAGCATCGTCTCCACCCAGTACATGACGCCCGGCCCAAGCATCATTCGCACCGCGTTCAGATCGCTGGTGGACCGCGCGAGGATATCGCCCGTGCGGTACTTGGTGTAGAAGTCGGGCGAGAGCGTGACGAGATGAGCGAACAGATCGTTGCGCAGGTCGAACTCGATGTCGCGCGAGATGCCGACCAGGATCAGCCGCATCCAGTATTGAAAAACACCCTTGATCGCGGCGAGCGTAATCAGCGCCAATGAGAACCACAGCACCGCGGACCAGGAGAATCCGGTTGTGAGCGAATCGACGCCGGCGCGGATCAGAAGCGGTTGGCCGACAACGAGAAGGTCCTTCAGGATGAGGGCGCCGAAACCCAACCCGAGCCCGCGCCGGTAGCGCCAGAGGTAGGGCCAGAGTTTTCGGAACGCGCTTTTCATGAGCTATATCCTCAGCCAGTCGGCGATGGTTTTCGTCCACTCGAGGAAGACGGTCTTGCGGGACTCCCGGGAACTCCACCAATCGGGCAGGCGAAAGTTGGTGTCTGGCGCGGTGACAACCAGCAGTTCCAGGTTCGGGAGGGTCCGCTGGAAGATCCGCTTGGTGCGTGCCGAGTGGAAGTCGCTGGTTACAACGATGAGGGAGCGCAAACTCCTTTGCTGAAGCGCGCCTCGGAATCCCTGTGCCTCCTCAGTTGTGGAGAAAGCGCGCATTCGGACAGCCTCAAAAAGCGCTGGCGGATAGCCCTCCCGCGTCATCAGCGAGATGGCAAGATCCGCTTCATTGTGCCCGTAGGAGACGGAGGGCCCGCTCACCAGGACGACTGGCGCGTAGCCTTGTTGGGCGAGCCCGGCAGCCCTCCGGATGCGGTTGCCGGAGTGGTCGCCGGCGAGAACAATGATCGCGTCGGACTTGCGGGGCGTGTCACCACTGATGAGGAATGCGCCAAACCAGGGAAGCCACCACGGGTAACTCAGGCACATGACCAGGAGCGCGGCAACCAGTACCGCCGCCAGACGCCACCGTCCGAGAGAGAGGGATCTGCTCACTTATCTTCGGAACGGTCCAGGTGTCCAACAGACTTCAGCCGTTGATACAACCGTTCCACTTCCGCTTCGTCGTCGGGCAGCAGCAGATGATACTTCGGGGAGGGCATGGAACCCTTGCGTTCATTCTGCGGCGGAATCGCCTCACCCCAGAACTGGCGGTAGGGAATGCCGTCAATGAGCGCCTGCCTGCACATGCGGCGAAGATGCCGCAGCAGGGAGTTGGAACCTTCCAGACCTCCCGGATAGATCAGGAGAATCCTTCGATTCGAATTCAGCGTGAGATGCAGGACCAGCGGACTGATAAAGCCAGTGCGATCGAGACGCTTGATGTCATCCCAGGCAATCAACCGGTCGCCGATGGCAAGGTGGGTTTCGTGAATTTCGATGGCGGGTACAAACCCCAGCATCAGCACCAAGCCGCCTGTGATCAGGAACAGCCCAGCAGGGATCCAGATCAGCGGCAAGTTCCAGGCGAGGATCGCGCAAAACAGCGCGAGGACCATCGCGGCTACGCCGGCGTACTGATATTGCTTCGAGGGCAGATATCGCGTCATCAAGACTCCCGCTAATTTAAGACTACCCCCCAACCTTCATGGCGTCAATCCAGGAAACTCCCGGAATCCGCTAACCGGTTGTGTCCAGAGGGATTTCGGGTTGGCCCTCGGCGTCACTGGCGCCACTCCAAGGTCTCCACCACCATCGAGTTGTCCTTGATGAACACCTCCAGCCGGAACCGGACGGTGGAGGTAATGTGCCGGTAGTACACGTTCGGATTCTGAAGTTGTAACGCGTCGAGGTCAACAGTGCCGCGGAAAGTCCCGTCTTCGATGGTCAGGACTCCGCGCTGCCCGTTCTTAACAGCAATGCTGGCGCGGTCCCAGCGGACATGCAAGTCGCTACCCGCGCGGCTCACACCCAGAGACAGGCGAAAAGCGTCGTTGAACATGGAGGCCGTCTTGGCGGGACGGTAGGAAAGGGCTAGTTGCATCCCCACCAACACTCCCAACAACAAGAAAACAAAAGACAGTGGGATCCAGACGTTTCTCTTGCGGAACCGCTCCACCGGAGATTCCATTTCCTCGGAATCCGCCGGAAAATCGTCAACATGCGGTCGCGGCGGTGGAGGAGCCGCAGGCTCCGGATCGTAGGCAAAGGACTCTGTGCGCCCGGACGGAGACTCTGGGATTGGCGTGTTCGAGAAAACGGGAGGCGCGGATGGGGAGCGCTGAGGTTGAGGATCGGGCATGCTGGCGCCCGAATCCCGGTTTCGCAGCGGCGGGGTGGCGCCACCACCCAACTCCCGGCGCCGGAACGGGAACTCATGGTAGGGCGCCTCGGCATGAACTGAGCCGTCTTCTTCACGAAAGAAGAATCCCGCTACACTCACCCGCGTGGCAAACGGCTTCACCAAAAGAAACGCGTTGGCCAGATCAGGAAAGTACTTGTCAAAGTGCTGCAGATCTTCGGGACTCAGTGACAACCCTTCGCGGGTGTGGCTGCGATAGCAACCCACCGCATATACCGCCTTCTCCGGGCTGTACTTGTGACGGAGCAGTGCCTCCTCATAGTGCGCGAGATCGGCATCGGAGAGCAGGTAGGAAGGACCCCGGCGGTGCTCGCAGACCACTGGCTCGAAATCGTCAATCCGAATCACCAGCCCCGGCCCGCTCTCCACACTGCCGAGCAGGATGCCACCGACCTCCGCTCCGCGGCGTGGGATTGCGCCGAATCCCCGCATTACCTCGACCAGGAGCCGGTCGACCACCCGGTAGTCCAGGTGAATGGAGGTGTTCTTCCCCGGGGCTTCCCAGAGGTAATAATTGCTGATCGACGAGCTCTGCTCGGGCACCTGTACCGTTTCCATGAGCGGCATCCCGCAAACAATTTGTACCCGGGAACCGCGCACGTGCGGCCGTCTTCCGGTCCGGACAGACGCGGCTACGCTCCCAGGTGGTACCGTTCGGGCTGCCACCACCGTTCATGGTAGTCTGCGGCCCTAGGCGGACTCAAGCTATTCTATCGGTGATTTGGCGGGAAACCTTAACGTGCCTGTGATTGGAACGCTTTATCTCGTTGCTACCCCGATAGGAAACCTGGAAGACCTGTCCCCGCGGGCGGCCAGAATCCTGAATGAGGCGGGCTTGATCGCCTGTGAAGACACCCGCCAAACGCGCAAACTGCTCGATCATCTCGGGATCAGCCGCCCCATGGTAAGCCTTCACGAGCATAACGAACAGGCGCGGGTCTCCGACCTGATCAGCCGCATGCAGCAAGGCGTATCGGTCGCACTGGTCTCGGACGCGGGAACGCCGGCGATTTCCGACCCCGGCTACCGGCTGGTTCACGAGGCTGTTGCACTTGGCATTTCCGTATCGTCCATTCCCGGGCCCAACGCCGCCGTCGCCGCGCTGTGCGCCAGCGGTCTGCCGACGGACTCCTTCTATTTCGCAGGATTTTTCGCGCACAAGCGCAACCAGCGAATTCAGCAATTGGAGAAACTGAAGGACCTCACCGCGACGCTGATCTTCTACGAGACTCCCCACCGCATCGTCGAAGCGCTGGAAGACGTCGCCGGGGTTCTCGGCGGCCGGGACGTGGTGGTGGCGCGGGAACTGACCAAGCTGCACGAGGAGTATCTACGCGGCACGGCGCAATCCATCCGCGAGACACTTGCGGCGCGGCCGTCGATCCGCGGCGAGTTCACGGTTCTGATCGGCAAGGCCTCCGCACCACCGGCGCCTGCCGGCGACGCCGTCTCCGCCGTGAATGCGTACATCGCCCAGGGAATGAGCCGCATGGATGCGATCAAAGCCGTGGCCAAGGATCGCGGGCTTCCCAAACGCGAGGTGTACCGGCTGGTGGAAGAAGAATAGCGCCACGGGCAGCCGTCCCGCATCCTGCTAGACTCAGTGACTATGTCGGCTTCTCTCACCATCCTCTGCATCGCAAGCTATGAAAAAGGCCACGAGTTCCTGCGCGAAGCCAAGCGTCAGGGCGCCCGAGTGTTGTTGCTCACCTCCCAAAGCCTGAAAGACAAAGCGCATTGGCCCACGGAGAGCATCGACGAGATCTTTTACATGCCCGACGAGAAAAAGCGTTGGAACCGCACCGATACGATCAATGCTGTCAGCTATCTGGCGCGGACGCAGGCGATCGACCGGCTGGTTCCGCTGGATGACTTCGATCTCGAGATGGCGGCCTCCCTGCGCGAACATCTGCGCATCCCCGGCATGGGCGAAACCACCACGCGCTACTTCCGCGACAAGCTCGCCATGCGCATGCAGGCTCAGGAGAAGGGACTGAACGTACCGGACTTCATCCATGTGCTGAACCACCGCAAGGTGCAGGAATTCCTTGAGCGGATACCCGCTCCGTGGGTGTTGAAGCCCCGGCTCAGCGCGGGTGCGATCGGGATTAAGCTGGTGCACTCGCAGCAGGAATTCTGGGACGTGGTGAGTCAACTGGGCGATGAGCAATCTTACTATCTGGTGGAGCGCTATCTGCCCGGCGAGGTGTATCACGTCGACAGCATTCTCTATGAGCGCGAGATCCTCTTTGCCGTCGCCAGCCGTTATGGGCATCCCCCGCTCGACGTGTCGCACAAGGGCGGCATCTTCACGACACGGCTTCTGGAGCGCGGCTCGGAGGAAGAGCAGTCGATTTTGGCGAAGAACCGCATGGTGATGGAGGCGATGGGCCTGGTGCGAGGCGTGTCGCACACAGAGTTCATTCGCAGCCGTCAGGACGGAAAAGTGTACTTTCTTGAGACGTCGGCGCGCGTGGGCGGCGCGCACATTGCCGAGCTTGTAGAGGCGGCCACAGGGTTGAATATGTGGGCCGAATGGGCCAAGGTGGAACTCGCCGGGGGCAAGCAGCCCTATGCCGTGACGGCGCTGCGCGAGGAGTATGCCGGCCTGCTGGTGTCGCTTGCAAAGCAGGAGTATCCCGAGACTTCAGCCTATGATGATCCGGAAGTCGTGTGGCGCATGAGTAAGAAGCACCACGTGGGAATGATTCTTCGCTCTCCCAGTTACACGCGTGTCCAGGACTTACTCATGTCTTACGCGAGCCGGGTCGGCGAGGATTTCATGACTTCGCAGCCGCCACCGGAACGGCCGACAGACTAACCGGCTTTCGCGTCGCTACTTCTGGGTGGGCAGATGGCCGATCACCTGGCGATGCGCCAAGCTGTAGATCCACAGGTACCCCTTGCCGCGCTCGGCCTCGTGCATGCGGTAGACCTGCGTCCGCTGCGGCAGAAACGATCCGAGCAGGCGAGCCCGTTCCGGCAATTCACTGGTGAGCGGTTCCGCCGGCGCCCAGTAGACAAATAGGTCCGGAGCCACGATGTCCCGCGTGGAGACCAGTTCCACGAACTCGCCGGTCTGGTTGAAGCGTGCCTTGACCATCACACCGTCAGCGCCAAACGATCGGACGCGCGACCACTCCACAATCACCGGCGCCGATCTTGCCTCGGGCACAATTGTAGTTTTCTGTGTGGGAACGCTTCGGGCCACCAAACCTGTGACGAAGAGCACCGGCAGCCCGATCATCATTCCCCGAACGACGCTGCGATGTAAGTCCCGCAGTTCCTCAATCATGATTTCCTCCGGCTGGCCTTCGTAGGACCAGCATCCGTTCCATCTCCGGGGCTTATGCCCTCTCTTTGATTACGAACTCCGGGCCGCGATCCGATGGCGGTTCCGCTCGAAACAACGTCCCTACAAGATAAGGCGCAAAATCTGCAAGGATCAGATAGCCTGTTGCGAAAAAAAAGCTCCAATCCGCATCTTGTGCACACCTCCTTCCTACAGATCCTGCCCGTAGACCGGGATCACGGCGCCCGAGACCTGCGCTGCTTCCTCCGACGCCAAATGGACGAGTAGTGCGGCCACCTGCGCCGGGTGTACCCACTTCCGGACGTCGGCATTCGGCATCGCCGCGCGATTCGCCGCGGTGTCGATTGTGCCGGGTAGAACGATATTGGCGGTGATCCCGCGGCTGCGATTCTCCAACGCGATGGTCCGGATCAGCGACACGAGCGCCGCCTTCGACGCACTGTAAGCGCCTGAATTCTGTTGCGGTTCCAGCGCTGCCTTGCTGCCAATGGCAAGGATTCGTCCCTGCTTCCGCGACTGCATGCCCGGAAGCACCGCGCGGATCATATGAAACGCGGATCGCAAGTTCATGGACAGCATGTTTTCGAAAGTGGCGTCGTCCGTTTCCGCAACAGACTGGCCTCCTGCCCACCCACCCATTAGATGCACCAGCGTGTGAACGGTTCCAATGTGCTGCTCCGCGCGGGCTACGGCGTCACGGGCAGCATCGAAACTGGTGATTTCCGACGGTACCGCGACGAACCCCGGCTCAGGAAAATCCTCGTTGCGAATCGTTCGTGAGACGCCCGCGACCTTCGCGCCGGCGTCGAGAAATGCTTTCGTGACTTCGGTGCCCAGCCCGCCCTTGGCGCCGGTGACAATGACGGCCTGCCCGTTCAGATAACCCATATCCCAATCTCCTCCTCTCCATCGGATGAGAGTTGAGCCAACCGGGCTTCAGCAACAAATAGCAGGGCGCAAGACGTTGCCGGTGGAATATCTCGCGAACGGACCGGCATGGAACTGGCATGAGAAGCAACTTCGCGGCGACGCGCCGCATCTTCATCCTCGCCACCATCGGCCTGCTTACTTCAAACGAACTCCTGACCGCACAGAAGGCGGCCGCTCCGGTGAACGCCAACCGGCGAGGCATTGCCATCAAGGGCTACGACGTTGTGGCGTACTTCCAACAAGGGGCTCCAGCGAAGGGGCAGCCGCAATTCAGTCACGTGTGGAACAATGCAACCTTCCTGTTCTCGAACGCCGAGAACCGCGACCTGTTCGCGAAATCGCCGGAGAGATACGCTCCGCAATTCGGCGGCTATTGCGCGTGGGCGGTCGGCCACAACTACACGGCCGATGCGGATCCCGAAGCCTGGAAGATCGTGGACGGCAAGCTCTATCTCAACTACAACAAGGATGTGCAGAAGAAGTGGGTGGAGGATCAGGGCCGCTGGATCGCCGAAGGAGAACGCAACTGGCCTGGGCTGCACCGGTAAGGACGCAACGGCTCAGCGCGACGCCGCGAAGCAATCGGCGTGGAAGCGCATCGCATCCGCGCCAACCTGATCGTAGACCTTCTGCGCGTTGTGCTCCACGCCCTCGACGATTCTCCGTTCGAACGTCAGGCCAAGTTTCTTCAGGTGGTCCATCCATGCGAGATTCGCTTCGTAGTTGAAGTCCTTGGTGCCGACCGCGACCAGCAACCGCACACGTTCTTTCCCGAGCGCGTAGGTCTTGGCCAGATCCCAGGTGTTATGCCCTGGCGCGAACGAGTAGCCATCCTCGGTGCCTTCCCTGCCCTGATTCTCGGAAGCGCGCTTCTCATGTTGATGACCGCCGCCCATCGGTGCGGCTGAGCAGAAGTACTGGGGATACTTGAATGCGATGCGAGCAGTGCCTCTTCCGCCTTGGGAGAAGCCTTCGAGCCCGCGGCCGTTCTTTGCCGCAATCGTGCGATAGTTCGCGTCGATGTGCGGAATGAGTTCGTGAATGAAAGAGCCTTCCCCAAATGACCGCAACTCCGGGTAATCGTAGTGGCTCACCGCGCCGCCATTGACGAAGACATAAATCGCAGGTGGCACTGTGCCCGCGCGAATGTGCCGGTCGAACGTCGCCGCCATGCGCACGGATTTGTTTTCACCGCCTGGACGGCCGCCGTGCAGATAGTAGATGACGGGATAGCGGCGTTGCGACTGTTCGTAATCCGGCGGCAGATACACCGCATAGCCCACGTTCACCTGATGCATCGGGCTGAAGTAGGTGGCGTGATGCACTCCGGGTATGGAAGGGATCGCGTTCACCCACCGGAAGCTCTCATGCGGCTTGGCGCCAGTGGCGGGCTGGGCTTGCGGGAGGAGATTGCCGATCTCCCGCGCAACGTGCGATGCCAGAAACGCGGACCCGGCATCGTTGAAATGCACATTGACGGGACGCTGATACTCGGCGAGGTTTGGCTGCATCGCGGCGTATAGATCGTTCACGGGAATGCTGTGACGGCGCATCACGCGAATCGCGGCTTCGTTATATCTGGCGACATCCGCGGGGACACGAGGCGGGCTCACCTTGCCTTCGGGAACAGGCGTTGTGGTTGCGTAGAGGACATGTTTCGCCGCCTTCTTCAGGCGCACGGCGAGTTGCTCAAGATTCTGTTCGTAGGTGGCGATGGGCACCTGGTGCTTTCCGTCATCCATGATGCGGAGGTCGTGCAATCCCCAGTTGGCGTGGATCACGTCCCATGTTTTTTCGCCGAGCCACTTCTCGATGTTCTCAAGCGACCTCGCGGTGGTGGCGCCGTTGGCCGGGATGCGATGGACGTTCGCCCGGCCTTTCAGCATTTCGCGAGCAGGCAGCGTGTAGCCAATGGAGATGGAATCGCCGATCAACAGAACACGTGGCAATCCCGGCACATCTTCAATCGGGCGTAACGCTGGCTGCATTTCCGCGTTCGCCACAACGGTGGTGGAAGGCTGTTGCTGCGCGAATGAAATGGCAACAGCGGTGGTCAATAAGAGTAGTCGCATCGGTCGCTTCTCCGAAGACGGCGCTCGGTCCGTCATACCCAACGGATTGCTTGGCCTGGTGGGTTCAGGTCAGATAGGCGGAGAGATTTCGCATCTGAAACTCATGCCAGGCCCGCAGTTTCTGCTCCATCAGACGGCGTGCGGCTTTCGGCGAATCCGCGCGAAGCACATTGATGATTTCGGCATGATCCGCGGCAATGGCCTCGAAATCCACGGTTTCAGGGAGAGGCGCACCCGCGAGCACGAACGCGAACGGGCCAATCGACAATGGCTCCAGCGCACGGATCAAGAAGTCGTTGCGCGTGATCGCCCACATGCGGCGATGGAAGTCCATGTCGGCTCGATAGAAGCCCGTGATATCGAGACGGCGAGCCGTCCGGCGCATTTGCTCCACAGTTTCTTCGAGATCCTCAATGTCGTGGCCGGAGGCGTTGGCGCGCGCAAGTTCCGCGGCCAGTCCTTCCAACTCCAGCCGCACCTGGAACAGCTTCACAAGGTCGGCTTTGGTGAGTTTACGGACGTGAGTTTCGCGATTGATGATCTTGACGACAAGCCCTTCGGCTTCCAATTCCTGAAGAGCTTCCCGGACAGTGGTTTGAGCGACGTTGATCTGCTTGGCGAGCCGTGACTCGACAATCCGGTTGCCCGGTTTCAAATCCCCGCGTAAAATGGCACCCCGTATTTCGGATGCGATGCGCCCTTTCAAAGTAGGGGCCTGGACCGGTGTGAACCGGATCTCAGTATCTGGACTGATAGAGGTCATCACAAAAAGTACCCACGATTATATACAAACGTGGGAACTGTCAAGCCCCGGAAATTCGCCTCAGGACCAGGGGCATTTTTGTTCCATCTTGCGGCTTATTCCTGCCGGAGGGACGAAGAAGGATCCACGCGCTGAACGGACCATGCGGGAACAAGAACGGCGAGGCCCGCGGTTAGCAACAGCGCCACTGGAGCGGCTACGAAGCTGTATGTGTCGGTTACCGCCACACCAAACACGAGCCCTTCGAGAAACCGCGCGAGCATGGCCGAAGCAACAAGTCCTACCGCTCCTCCAATGAATACCGCACGCATTTCCTGAATCAGCACCATTGAGAGCAGTGACTGGCGATCCGCGCCAAGGGCCATACGAATGCCGAATTCGCGCCTGCGCAATGAAACGGCGTACGATGCGATGCCGTAGACACCGAGGCACGCAAGCGACAGCGCGAGCATCGAGAATGCGCCGAACATCCACGCCGACACGCGATTGCGCCAGAGCTGATCGGCCACTGCCTGTTGCATCGGCAACGGCGCGGACACCGGCACCGCACGATCGAGCTTGCGAACCTCGTCCGTCACCAACTGCGAAACACGCGCGGCGTCCTTGGCGGCGCGCGCCACGATGGTCATGTAGCTGAACATGTGCGCTCCGGATTGCGCATAGGGAATGTAGAACTCGGCGGTTCCAGGATCAGTCCACGATGTCTGACGTACATCGCCAACTACTCCGGTCACGGTGCGCCATTCTCCACTGCGCCCGATTCGGAAGCGCTCGCCAAGTGCGCTCTTTCCGGGCCAGTGACGTCGCGCCAGTGACTCGTTGACGATCACCACAGGAGCGGCAGCCGTACCGTCATCTTTGGTGAAGTCCCTCCCTTGCCGCAACGCAATGCCCATGACTTGAAAGTAGCCGGGCGTGGAGACGCGATAGATCGCACGAGGTTCTTTGCCGGGTGCGGACTCGGGCTCTCCACCCACCTGATAGCCCAACTGCCACTGGTCCCCCTGAATCGGGATGTGATTAGTCAGGGCAATGGCGTTGTTCGGCGATGCCGCATGCAACTCCCTTAGCAGGCGATCGAAGAACGCGATGCGAGCCGGGCCGCCGGCGTATTGCGAACCACTGGCTTGAACGGTCATCGTCACCACGTCCCGCGGGTCAAATCCAGGTTGCACTGCGGCCAGCATCCTCATGGTGCGAAGCATGAGGCCCGCGCCCACGAGCAAGACGACAGCAATTGCCACTTCCCCAGCGATCAAGAGCCGTCTGGTGTACTGCTGTCCCAACTCGCTGGTCGATCCCCGGGAATTCCCGCGCAACGCGGATGCAACATCGGAGCGGAGGGCTTGCCAGGAGGGCAGCAGTCCACTCGCAATGCCTGTGAGTAGCCCGGCCACTGCTCCGTAGGCCAAGACCCATCCATCCACTGCCACCTCGTGCTGGCGCGGCAAGGCCGACGCTGGGATCAGCAACAGCAGTGCACGGACGGCGCTCGACGACAAGGCGGCCCCGATGGCGCTTCCCGCCGCGGCGAGAATCACACTCTCCAGAATCGACCTGCGCAGGAGATCGGTGGGCGTCGCACCCAAGGCGAGGTGTACCGCATGCTCTTTGCGCCTGCCGGACGACTTCACCAGCAGCAGGTGAGATACGTTCGCGCAGGCGATCAACAACACCAGGCTCACGGTGCCGAGCAGCAGAAGAAGAGTGGCGCGAATTCCACCTACTGTCTTTTCATGCAGGCCGATGAGCCGGTGCGTCACGCCGGAGTGGCTGTCTGCAAAGGACTGCTGCATGGCCTGATCGTACGCATCGACCTCGCTCTGTACGGCTTCGATGGAAACACCTGGTGCAAGCCTCGCGAACACGCGTAGCGACCGCCCGCTGCGGTCATTCGATCGCGAGGTGAGATCAAGCGGCGCGATTACTTCGGCATTCGTCACCCAAAACGGGGCAAAGTGAAACGAGGCAGGCATCACACCGGCGATCGTGACCTTCTCGCCATCCACCAGAACCGGCTTGCCAATCACGGCCGGATCGCTCGCGAAATGGCGCTGCCAGAATCCGTGAGTGATGACCACGGTGTTGCGCTCACCGTCAGCGAACGCACGCCCCAACGCTGGCGGTACGCCCAGCACCGGAAACATGGACGGTGTCACGCGGATGCCGCGCACCACTTCGGGGCGATCCCCGCCTTGGATGGACGCGCTCCAGGCTTGTGCCGCGGCCACTTGTCCCTGGAAGCCATTCAGTTTCTCCCGCCAGTGGAAGTAGTCGACGGGTGCGACGGGGAAGTTTCCCTCCACAAGTGCGACGGCGAGACGATCCGGGTCGGCATAAGGAAGCGGCCGCAACAATACGGAACGGACCACGCTAAAAAGGGCGGTGTTCGCGCCAATCCCCAACGCAAGCGCCAATACGGCGAGCACGGTGATCACGGGAGTGGAGCGCAGAGAGCGGACTGCAAGGCGCATGTCGTGATGCAACAGGTTCATGCATAACCTATACGTCGCGGATCCCGGAAGGTCACGCCCGATCGCAACCGGAACTTCGTCAGGGTTTCAGCATGAACCTGCTTCCAGCGATCACCGCGCACGGGATCAGCAGCATCCGCACGGCGCTAAATGCGACCGGGCGAAGGTTGTAGTTGGCAAGAAAATCGCCGATGCCGAGCACGAGCACGAGTGCGGCAAGGATCAACCCATGCTTCGGCTGTTTGCCGATGAGCGTTGCAATCGCTCCGCCGAGAGCGCCGCTCATCAGGTCAAACGACAGGTTGAACGCAAGAAATGGGAAGCCCGCGTGGTTCACCTTCGGAAACAGGCGGGCGGCACCGAACATAGCGGCAACCACCACCATCATCGACACAAAGCCCAACGCCACCGCGGCAACGGAACGCATGAGTTTTCCTCGCTTTACTTCGAAGTCTGGCGCCTCGCCACCTGGGCGCCCACCAGCACGCTGCTCACCAGGGACATGGCCAGCACCACCTGATACCACCGTGGTTCCGCTCCCCAGTTCATGTAGAGAGACAGCATCGACATCGCACAAAGCCAGCCGGCGAAGAGATTCGCGCAAGCCTTGCCCCACTGGCGTCCCAACAACACCACCACAAAACCCGCCATCGCAGCCACGGGCAGATCGACGGCCAGGCTCTGCAGGGGAGTGACGTTCGGCGCCACAGCGTGCAGCGCCACGATGGGCACGGTGAGGACGAGATACGAGCCGAGAACAATGCCGGCTAACTTCAACAGGCCCAGTCCCTGGCTTCGAACCCGGACCGCGAACAACGGCAGGAACGACCACAGCACCTGACGCCACAGCCACGGCAGGTCATGTTGGCGGCTCTCCTCGATCAAGTCGCCAACCACATGGTTCCGGATATCCGGCGACGCCACCGCCCCAACAATCCACAGCGCGAGAGATCGCATGACGTGCTCCTATGCTTCGCCCAGCACGGACCGCAGGCCCTTCGTCATCCGCCGCAAAGCCTCCTGCGATTGACGGAGCGCGGAGAGACCATCGCCTTCAATCTTGAAATACTTCTTCGCACGGCCGCCCCGTTCTTCCGTTGGCTCGCCCACAGTGCTTGAGACGTAGCCCTTCTTTTCCAGGCGCTCCAGGGTCGCATACACCGCGCCGATGGCCGCCGTCCGGCCAGTGCGATCTTCGATCTCCTGGCGCACGTTCATTCCATAGGCTTCGTCGCCGAGCCGCAGCAGAGCCAGCAGCACGAGCTGTTCGAAGTCGCCGAGATATTCGCCTTTGGCCATCGTGTATTTCTATTTTGTAGAATAAATCGGCGCGCTTGTCAAGAGCTTTTTTCGCAAGCGTCGATGGAAGGCGGCTATCCGGCGGCTTTCGCCATGGCGGCGGGCGGCGGGGCTCCCACCGCGGGAGGCACTGTCTCAAGTCCGGTTTTCACTTCCGGGATATGCCACTTCGCGTCTTCAAAGCCGATGTACTTCAGGATCTGGAGCGAGTCATCCGGGGCCACGAGAATGTCGCCGACATCCAGTTTGTCCCCAGTTTCCCGCAGAGCGGCCCATGCCGCATAGGGCGAATCCGCTTCCACGGCGCCATGTTCTTCATACTCCCTCGGCTTGGCCATGGTGGTGCCCGACGTGTGAGGCTGCCAGCGGAACTTCTGGCGGTCGTTCTCTCTCATCCGGAAGATGCGGTAGACAGGCATAGGAATGGAAGCCGCTATTATCGCGCAAAAACAATTTCAAAGGGAAATGTTCTGGTCGGCGAGAAACGCCTCCGTATCGCGCCTGCCCAAGTCGATCCACTCACGCACGTTGCGCTTGCCGAAGAAGAACGCATCGCGCCACCCACCCAACTCGCGTGACGGCCCGATGACGTGGGTATTGGGATTCCGGCGGCGCCCTTTCGACGCGCGAAACGGTTTGAGCGCCGCGCGCACAGGCCATGGCACACGAGGCATTGCCGCCAATCCGATGACGTGTGTGGCCTGCACCGGACTGGCTGCCCACAGGGGAAGCGCTCCGGTCGCACCGCCATCGGTGTAGATTCGCTGGTCGATCTTTTGCTGCGGCAGCAATCCGAACAGCGCGCAGGATGCCGCCAGATGCTGCCACCGGATATCGCGTCCTTCCACCATGCGCGGCTTCATGCGCAACAAGTCGGTCATCACGGCGTGGTACTCAATCTTCGGCTGATACTCGGCATGGATGCGGCGAATCCAGCGCTCGATCTCCGAGAACTCCAGGATCCCGTCCCAGGCACGGCGCGGGAGGCGGAGACGGATCTGGAGTGCTCCAGCCACCTCCTGCCAGCGCGATTCGAGTTCCGCCGGGTCGCAGCCTCCGGCAATGGCCCAGCCATTCAGGCTGCCGATCGAAACACCGACCACCACATCGGGCTGGAACCGCTGCCGCAACACGCTCCAGGCCCCGACCTGCCAGGCACCGAACATGCCTCCGCCAGAAAGGATCAACGCTCGTTTCATGATTACGAAATCTTCCAGACCATCGTATGACGTAAAATCGGAGGTTGTCGTTCCCGAGCGTAACCGTGGTCATCCCCACGCTTCAGGCCGGGTCCCTTCTGGAAGATTGCATCTGGTCCGTCATGCGTCAAACGCGTTCCGATTTCCGGATCGTGGTGGTCGACAACAGTGGCCAGGGGCTTGTTCGCCAGATGAAAGACCTGCCTCCCAGCGTGGAGATCATCGAAAATCCGGAGAATCAGGGCTATGGCGGCGCCATCAACCAGGCGTGGCGCGCCACGGATACTCCATTTGTGGCCGCACTCAACGACGATACCGTGGTGTGCCCGGAATGGCTGGGCGAACTTCTGGCGGCGATGGACACGGATGCGCGGATCGGGATGTGTGCCAGCCAGGTGCGTTTGGCGGGTCAAGGCGTGCTCGATTCGGCGGGCATGCTGCTCAGTTCCGATGGCAGCAGCAAACAGCGCGGGCACAGGAGGCCGCCGTCAGAATTCGAGACACCAGGCCCCGCGCTGCTGCCTTCCGGCTCCGCGGCGATCTACCGGCGAACGATGCTTGAAGAACTGGGTGGCTTCGACGATACATTCTTCCTTTATTGCGAGGAGACCGATTTGGGGCTGCGGGCGATTTGGGCGGGTTGGAAGTGCGTGTATGCGCCGGGAGCCATTGTTGATCATTGCTACTCGGCGACCTCGGGCCGTGTCTCGCCGCTCAAGGCGTACTTTGTCGAGCGCAACCGCATCTTCGTTCTTCTGAAGAACTTTCCGGGCACCATGCTGTGGCGGGCGCCGTTCGCCGCCGTGGAACGCTATTTCTGGCATTTGGTTTCGCTCCTCACCGGGTCGGGCGCCGCGCACGGATTTCGCGAGGGGGGCAACTCTCCGTGGGAACTCGTGTTTATTGTTTTACGCGCGCATGCGTCCCTGTTGAAGCACGGGTTCCGGCTGTTGCGCCAGCGCCGGGCGATTCGGAAGTCGGCGCGAATCCAGCCGGAAGAATTCTGCAAGATCGCGGCGCAGCATTTCATTTCTCCGCGCCAGGTGGCTGCCCTGTGACCGCGGCATCAAAGCCTGGGGAACTGATGATCATCGTTCCCGCGTTGAATGAGGAGGCCGCCATCGGAGGTGTGGTTCAGGAAGTGCATCGGGTGATGCCGGGGGCGCCGGTATTGGTGATCGACGATTGCTCGGCCGATTCCACCGCTGCAGTGGCGCGTCTTGCCGGCGCGGATGTGCTGTCCGTGGCCACCCATCTCGGGCTCGGCGGATGTGTGCAAGCAGGCTACCGGCTGGCGTGGGAACTCGGCTATGACTACGTGATTCGCATTGATGGCGATGGGCAGCATGATCCGCGATACATCCCGCAGATTCTCGACCGGCTCAAGGCGTCGGGTGCGCAGATGGTGATCGGCTCGCGATTTCTCGAGGAGGACTCGGAGTACACAAGCTTCGTGCGCAAGTGGGGCATCCGATTCTTCCGCGCCATCCTCCGTCCGATTCTCGGCAAGCCCGTGCGCGACCCGACATCCGGCTTCGTGGGAGTGAATCGCGAGGCGCTGGCGCTGTTCAGCAGGAGCTTTCCGCTCGAGTATCCCGAGATCGAAGCGCTGGTGGTGCTGCAGCGGCGCGCATTCCGCTTCGAGGAAGTCCCCTGCCAGATGCGGCCCCGGCGTACCGGGCGCAGTACAATCACCGCTGCGCGCTCGCTCTACTACATCATCCACGTGCTTCTTGGTGTGTTCGTCAATATCCTGAAATTTGAACGCCATCGTTGGCGGAGGTGACGCATGGACCGGCTTTCAAACGCGCTTTCTCTTTTCAGTTTTGGGTTGATTATTCTCGTGCTCTCCTCAGTGCGGCGCGCCCACATTCGCGTGGAGTACTCGGTGAGTTGGCTGGGCGCGGCGCTGGTGCTGTTTCTCATCTCGCGCTCTCCCGTACCCATGCGCTGGCTGGCCTCCGCGCTCGGCATCGAAGATCCGCCACTTGCGTTGCTGGCTACTTCCATGGCGGTGTTTCTGTTTGTGTTCTACCGGTTCTCTGTGATGGTTTCCAACTTGAAAGATGCCAACATCGCGCTCACGCAGCGCGTGGCGATTCTCGAATACTACTTGCGGTCTCAGAATGAAAGCAACAAAGCCTAAAGCGGAGGCCGCAGCTACTCCGTCCGGGTTCGGCTGGAAGTGGATCGCAGGTTTTCTTGGAGCGTTCATCGTTCTCCTGGAGATTTACTGGCCCGCTGTCAGCGGCCCATTCCTTTTCGACGACGAGTATCTGCCTTTCTTTGATCCGGGCTTCCTGGAGAACGGACTGTCGCGCCTGAGCGTGCTCCAGCGCCCGATGTTGATGGTGACCTTCTGGCTGAACCTGAAACAGTCCGGCCTGGAGCCTTTTTCCTATCATGTGGTCAACATCGTGCTGCACTTCGTGAATGCCTGCCTGGTGTTCGCGGTGATGCGCCGGGCGCTTGACCTGATCACAGTGAACGACCCGGAACGCAATCTGCTGGCCGCGTTCTCCGCACTGCTGTTCCTCGTGCATCCGGTGCACACGGAGTCCGTCGCATACGTGGCCGGACGTTCGGAAGGTCTGGCACTGGTGTTCTTTCTGGCCTCCTATTACGTGTTCCTCCGAAACCGGGAACAGGGTAGCCGGGAGCAGGGTATCGGCTGGCCGGCGTCGATTGCCGTGATCGCCTTGTTCGGCGCGGCGTTTCTCAGCAAGGAGCACGCGGTGGTCTTGCCGGTGCTGCTGATCTGGACCGATCTCTGTTTCCGCGAATGCTCCTGGATGGAGGCGGTGAAACGCAACTGGCGTCTCTATGCGCCGCTGGTGTTGATGGGCACGCTTGGGGGAGTGTTTGTGTACCGGGTGCTGGCCGCCGCCGACACCGCGGGGTTTCGCGTGATGCCGTGGCAGCACTACTTCTACACGCAATGGCGGGCGCTTTGGGTGTATCTGCGCCTCTATGCTTTTCCGCTTGGATTGAACGCCGACTACGACTATGCAATCTCGCGGTCTCCGGTGGATCATCTCGCGATCGTGGGATTGATCGCGCTCGCCGCGCTGTTTGCCGCGACGTTTTCCTTCCGCAAGAAGCTGCCGCTCGCATTCTACGGGCTGATTGTGTTTCTCATCCTGATCGCGCCCACATCGTCCGTGGTGCCGATCAAGGACGCTGTCGCGGAGCGGCGGTTGTACCTGCCGTTTATCGGCCTGCTGATGGTGACTTGCGATCTACTGCGGCAGTGGAAGCCATCGCGATCAGCGCTGATGCCGGCGATGGGCACCGTGCTGCTGGTGTTTGCCTACCTCACCTATGCACGCAGCGCGGTGTGGAGCAATCCGCAATTGCTGTGGGAGGACACGGCCGCGAAATCGCCGCACAATGCCCGGGCACACTTCCAACTGGCGATGGTTCATTACACAAACGAACGCTGCGCCGAGTCGCTGAAGCACTTCGCAAACGCGGAGAAGACCGGCTACAAACAACACAGCCTTTATCTCGATTGGGGCCTCGCGCATCTATGTCTCAATCAATTCGACGAAGCGCTTGCGAAGCTTCGCCGGGCGTCGGTGATCGAGAACACGGGTCATGTGCGATCGCAAATCGGCATGGTACTCGCGCGCCAGCAGAAATACGCGGAAGCTCTGGTGGAACTGAACGAAGCGGTTAAACTGGATAGCGGGTACGACATGACGTACGCCTATCGGGGCAGGATCTTTTTCATACAGGGCGAGATGGATAAAGCGGAAGCGGACTTCCGGCAGGCGCTGACCTTGAAGCCGGACAACGAGGTGGCGCGCCAGGGCCTGGCTGAGATTGCTCAGCGGAGGGGGCCGGCCCGCTAAGATGCCTAATCCGTTGCGCATTGGGATCAATGCGCTGTATCTCATACCAGGTGGAGTTGGTGGCACGGAGATCTATCTCCGCAGCCTGATTTCCGCGCTCGCGCAGGTAGACACCGCGAATGAGTACTTCGTTTTCACCAACCGGGAGACCGGCGCGGATCTGATTCCACAGGCTTCGAACTTCCATCACATGCCGCAGAATGTCCGCGCCTCGGTGCGGCCGGCGCGGGTTCTATGGGAGCAAACAGTGTTGCCGTCGCGGGCGAACCGCCTCCGTCTGGATGTGCTGTTCAATCCCGGGTTCACTTCGCCGCTGGTGTCCTCCTGCCCGCACGTCACCGTGTTTCACGACCTTCAGCACAAGCGGCATCCCGAATATTTCCGCTGGTTCGACCTGCCGTTCTGGCAGTTCTTTCTTTACTGGTCTGCAAAACAATCGAAGCGCATCATTGCGGTATCGGAAGCAACGCGTGCCGATCTCGAGAAGTTCTACAAGATTGGCGATTCGGCGGTGCGTGTGGTGCCTCACGGCGTGGAGGAAGCGTTCTTCGAGGTAGGCCGCCAGAGGCAGGATCACGAGCTTCGCCACTACGTGCTCTGCGTGTCCACGCTGCATCCCCATAAGAACCTTGACCGGCTAGTGCGGGCATTCCGCCGCGTCCATCAGGTGCGTCCCGAGTTCCGCCTGGTGATCGCAGGCATGCACGGTTTCCAGACCAACACCATCGAAAAGACCATCATCGATTGCGGCATGGGCGCGCATGTTCACATCACGGGTTGGATTCCGAGAGACGAGTTGCTGGATCTGTATCATCGCGCTTATGCGTTTATCTACCCATCCACCTTTGAAGGCTTCGGAATGCCGGTCCTGGAAGCGCTGGCATCGGCAATCCCAGCGGCCGTTTCCAACATTGAGCCGATGAAAGGGATTGCGGGATCCGCCGCGCTGCAGTTCGACCCATTCTCGGAAGAAGCCATGGCCGGAGCGCTTCTCAGGATCATCCGCGACGAGGAACTGCGCGCCAGCCTGATGGCCGCGGGACCGCAGCGCGCGTCGGATTTCAGTTGGAAGACCGCGGCGGGCCAGACGCTACGGGTGTTGGAATCGGTGGTGCGCCGCGAACGATAGCGTTCAGCTTCAAGCGGTCAGCGTTCAGCCCCAAAGCGGGACCAGATCCCCGCTCATGGGACCTGAAACTTGATCTGGGCGGAGCGATGTGTCATCGAATGGGCTGACTCTGCCGTCAAGCCATGTCGAAATCCGGTAACTCCGAGGCGGAAGTTTCTGGAGAGTGCTCAGCTTTCGAATCCGCGCGCCGTTAACGCAGCAAATCCTCGAGTTGGATTTTTGCGTCGGTTTTTTCGTCGCGGTACTTCACGATGACGGGCGTGTAAAGCGAAATGCCCCATTCTTTGCCGGGGCCATTCGTCACCGCGCGCGATCCGGCAACCACCACCGCGCCTTCCGGAATCACCAGAGGCTGATCGGCGGAGGCGGAGATCACTTTCCCGTTCACGAGATCGTAGACTGGCGTGGAGCGATTGAGGATCGTGCCACTGCCAAGCACCGCGCGGCGCTTCACAATGGTGCCCTCATAGACGCCGCAATTCCCGCCCACCAGCACTTCATCCTCAACAATCACGGGCATGGCGCCGACCGGCTCAAGCACCCCGCCGATCTGTGCCGCCGCCGACACATGGCAGTTCTTGCCGATCTGCGCGCAACTCCCGATGAGGGCATGCGAATCCACCATGGTGCCATCGCCGACATAGGTGCCAACATTGATGTACATCGGCGGCATGCAGGTGACGCCGCGCCCAATGTAGCAACCATCGCGAATGCTGGAGCCGCCAGGCACGATGCGCACGCCGCTGGTGACGGAAACCTGCTTCACGGGGTAGGTCGCTTTGTCGAAGTAGGGTTGACGATGGGAGTCGATGGACATGTCCACCACCGCGCCCAAACGGAACCCCACCAGAATGCCCTTCTTCACCCAGGCATTCACACGCCAGCCGGTGGGCGATGCCGCATCGGGCTCGGCGGAGCGTGCTTCCCCGCGATTCAACGCTTCCTTGAACCGTTCGAATAACTGGAAGTGCGATTCCTGGTAGCTGGCCGGGGGATTGTCAAACAGCGCTTCGATTTCAGTCCGCGGCATGCGCGCTCCTGCCACTCAACAAGCCAGTGTCGGTCAGCACTTTTTCGATCTTCGCGAGATTCGCCGCGGAGGGCGGACACATCGGGAGCCGCCATACAGGCTCCACCAGACCCATCAAAGCCATGGCCGCCTTCACGGGAATCGGGTTCGACTCCACAAAGTTGATCTCCATCAACTGGAGATACTTTCGTTGCAGCACGCGCGCAGAGGCGAAGTCACCCGACGTGCAATGTGCGGCGAGACGCGTCATTTCCGTGGGAATCTGATTCGACACAACGGAGATCACGCCGCGGCCGCCCAACGCCATCAGCGGCAGCGTCACCGAATCATCGCCGGAAAGCACGAGGAACCGTTCCGGCACTTCGTGAATCACGCGAGCCATCTGCGCCATGTTGCCGCTCGCTTCCTTCACGCCGATGATGTTGTCGATCTGTGCGAGCCGCGCGAGCGTGGAAGGTTCCACGTTGATACCAGTACGCCCTTGCACGCTGTAGACGATAATCGGGATCGAGATCGAAGCGGCGATGGCCTGGTAGTGCTGATAGAGCCCTTCCTGCGTCGGCTTGTTGTAGTAGGGCGTCACCGAAAGAATGCCGTCGGCGCCCATGGCCTGAAGTTCGCGCGCGAGGTCGATCACTTCTCCCGTGTTATAGCCGCCCGCGCCGGCAAGCACCGGCACCGTCCCCTTCGCTTCTTCCAACGTGATCTCGACGACACGGAGGTGTTCCGCACGTTCCAAAGTTGGACTCTCGCCCGTGGTACCGCAGGGCACCAGGAAGTTGATCCCTGCGTCGAGTTGCCGTCTCACCAACGATCGTAGGGCTGTTTCGTCAAGTGACCTGTCGGTGGTGAACGGAGTCACCAGAGCTGTTCCGCATCCTGTAAACATAAGCTTCCTCTTCTCGGTTGATCGCGCTGCCAGCGTGCGTGCTTAGTTCCGCAGCGGCTTTCCGGTCTTCAACATATACTGCATGCGCTCCTGTGTTTTCGCGGTGCCGCAGAGGCTGAGAAACGCTTCCCGCTCCAGGTCGAGCAGGTACTGCTCACTCACCAGGTGCTCGCCCGTCAGCCTTCCACCAGCAAGCACATTCGCCAGTTTCTCGGCGATCAACACGTCGTGATCGCTGATGAAATTGCCCTGCCGCATCGACCATGCCATGAGCTTCAACATCGCGAAGACATTCTCGCCGCCAGCCTTGATATCGGTGCGCGGAGTGCCGGGTGCGTATCCCGGAACAAGTGAGAGCGCGTGTGCTTTCGCGTCCGCCACCAGACGCTCATAGTTCATGGAGATCGCATCCGCCTTGTTCAGCAGGCCGAGGTTCTTCGCATCTTCGGCACTGGAAGACACCTTGGCCATACCCGCGAGTTCAAATACTTTCTGCGGATTCTTCAAGCGCAGAAGCAGTTCTTTGCACCCGCCGCCGCCGGGAATCACGCCGACACCGACTTCCACAAGCCCCATGTAAAGTTCGGCCGACGCCTGGCAGCGCGCACCATGTAGCGACATTTCGCAGCCGCCGCCAAGCGTACGCCCATGCGGCGCCACCACAACGGGCTTCGGCGCGTACTTGATCGCCATGTTCGCCTGCTGAAAGCGATGGATGGCCGCGTTCAGCTCATCCCATTCACCTTCCTGCGCTGCGAGTAGAACAAGAACCAGATTCGCGCCCGCGCTGAAATCCGGCGCCTGATTCGCGATGATCATGGCTTCGAAGTTCTTCGCGGTCTCCTCCACGCCTGCGTAGATCATGCCGATCTGGTCTTCGCCCAGCGCGTTCATCTTGCTGTGGAATTCGAGACACAGCACGCCGTCGCCGATATCAATCAGAGAAGCGCCCGGATTCGTTTTCACGATGCCGCGCGCACGCTTGATGTCCGCGAGCGGGAGGATGCCTTCGCGATCAGGAGCCTGGGCGTACGCCGATGCTGTGAGATCGAAATACTCGGTGCATGGCTTGCCAGCCTGATCCGCTGCGCGGTAGAACGATGTTGCACCCTGCTGCAACATCTTTTCGACGGATGCAGGCAATGCCCGCCCTTCCGCCTCGATTCGCTTCGCGGTCTCGCGGAAGCCCAATGCATCCCAGAGTTCGAACGGTCCGAGCTTGTGCGCGTATCCCCAGCGCATGGCCTGATCGATCTCGACAATACGATCCGAAATCTCAGGCACCATCGCGGCCGAGTAGATGGCATAGTCGCTGAACAGCTTCCAGAGAAAGCCGGCAACGCGGTCCTTGCCACTGATCAGTGCCCGCAACCGTGTGCCGAGATCCTCGATCTGACGCGCGGCCTCCACCGCGGGGAAGCTCACTTTCGCGGCGGGATGATACTCGAAGGTCTTGAGGTCGATGGCATGGATCTCCTTCTTCGGACCCACGCGCCTAAAGAAGCCCTGTCCCGTTTTTTCGCCAAGCCAGCCTTTGTCCACCATCGTCTGGAGCGCGACGTTTGGCAGGAAGCGGTCACGCCAGGGATCGTTGGGCACCGCGTCGTAGAGGTTGCGGTTCACCAGATACATTACGTCGATCCCGACGATGTCGAGCAGCCGGTAGCTGGCGCTGTTCGGCAGGCCAATCAGTCCGCCCGTGATTGCATCCACCTCTTCGACAGTCCAGCCGTCTTCCACGGTGATCTTGCCGATGGTGGAGCCAAAGAAACTGCCGAGCCGGTTGGCGATGAAGTTCGGGGTGTCCTTGCAGGGCACAACGCCCTTGCCAAGACGGCGATCGCAGAACGAGGCAACGAAGCGCAGTAGCTCGGGGTCGGTATCCTCTCCCGGAATCAGCTCCAACAGGTGCAGGTAGCGCGGAGGATTGAAGAAGTGTGTGCCGAGGAAGTTGCGCCGGAACTCCTGAGAGAATCCTTCGGTGATTCTCGAAAGCGGAATGCCGCTCGTGTTGGTGGAGAGAATCGCATCCGGACGCCGCACCGCATCCACGCGCTGCCAGAGGCCGCGCTTGAGATCGAGTTTCTCGACAACGGCTTCGATGATCCAGTCCGCTTCGGCGACCTTCGGCAGATCGTCCTCGAAGTTGCCGGGCTGAATCAGAGACATGCCGGTGTTGGTGAAAAAGCCGCCGGGTTTCTGCTTGAGCGCGGATTCGATGCCTTTTTTCGCCGCTGCGTTGCGGTCCGGCTGATTGGGGATCACGATATCGAGCAGCAGCGACGGGATGCCCGCATTGGCAAAGTGAGCGGCGATGCGTGATCCCATCGTGCCCGCGCCAAGCACAGCTACACGCCGGATGTTCTTCATGGATGATACCTGCCGGATGAGGAAGTCAACGGATATTTGCGCAGCGAAAGTGCGTTCGCAACACCCTCGATTATATGATGGAAGCTAAGGCATGAGCACCGCCGCCGCACAAAACGGCGTGCGTCGATTCTTTCCGGCATGGTTGGGGCCCGCGGTCGTATATGCGATATCGATCGGTTGCCTCGTCTGGGTGTACCGAGATTTCGACTGGCACGCTGAACTCCCAAGATTGAAGCGCATCCATTGGATGTGGATTCTGCTCGCGGTAACATGCGACATTCTCGTCTACGTCAGCCAGGCATGGCGCTGGAACATGTTGCTTGCACCGGTGGTGAAGGTTCCGCTTGGGCGATCGGTGCGCGCGATCTACATCGGACTGTTCGCCAATGAAGTGCTGCCGCTGCGCAGTGGCGAAGCGATCCGTTGTTATCTGCAGCATCTTTGGAGCGGCATCTCATTCCCGGTGGCGGTATCGAGTGCGCTCATCGAACGCCTGCTGGATGGGATCTGGCTGATTCTCGGGTTCTTTCTTACCACGTTCTTCGTGCATTTGGATTCGAACCTGAAGTACGGCGCAAGCGTGCTTGCCGCGTTGGTGGCGGCGCTGGGAGTGCTGCTCGCGTATGCCGTGCACCGGCGCGATGAGGCACAGGATGCGCTTTCGAAGAACCGCTGGCTTGGTGTGCTTCGCCATCTGGTGGAAGGGTTGCACGCGATGGGCCGGTCGCGATCCTTCTGGATGGCGGCTTTGGCGAGTCTGCTGTATTTGTCGTTGCAGGTGGTCCCCATCTACGCGATGATCCGCGGCTATGGACTGGATCTGACGTTCGGTCATGCTGCCGCGGTGCTGGTGGTGCTGCGGTTGGGGACGGTGATCCCCGGGCCACCGGGCAACATTGGACTGTTCAATGCGTTCGCCGTCGCGGGCCTGACGATGATGGGCGTGGACCGGCAAACCGCCACGGGTCTCTCGGGCGTGATGTTCTTCATCATCACGCTACCCCTGCTGCTGGCGGGCTGCGTGGCGCTGTTTGTCACTGGCGCCAAGCTGCGGGAGATTCAGCGCAAGGCGCAGTCGCACATGCAACGGGCGCAGGAATCTGAGTCGTAGGCGCGCATGGCGAAACCATC
>JAEUQE010000139.1 GCA_016789785.1 Bryobacterales bacterium | reverse complement strand
GGTGAGACGGTGTAGCTGCAAACGCCAGCTTGGGTAATGTTGACCAATTGCCCGGCGATGTCAACGTTTCCCGATCGCGAATTGGTGCTGGAATTCGGGGCAATGGTTAACTGGACAGTGCGGTTGTTGGTGGTTCCGATGAGCGATGCATCAACCCAGGAGAGCGTTTCCGAGACAAAAAAGGGGCACCCATTTGTGGTCACGCTCACAAGAGCGATGCCACCGCTGGCGGGCTGGGAGATCGATGTGGGCGACACCGTCCAAGTGCACGAACCGGATTGAGTGATGGGGATGGTGGTTCCTCCCACGCTGAGCGTCGCTGTTCTGGAAGTAGAGAGAGGGTTGGGGTCGATGGTGACGGTGAAACTGCCGCCCGTCCCCGAGCGCACGCTCGGTTTCACCCAGCTTTCCGACGGGAAGTTGACCCACCCGCACCCGCCGGACACGTTGACCGTGACAGTGGAGCCGCCGCCCGGAGCGTCGATGGACGCCGGAGAAACCGAGTAGGCGCAGAAAAAGGCCGGATCGACGAGTCGAAACGCCTCATAATTTCCAGCGTTCTTGCTCGCATTGAAATACTCGACCTTGCACTGGCTGGGGTTCTCCGACGCCGGACCTCCTACCTGCCCCGGAGTAAGGTCGCTGGTGCCGCCGATGGTGAACCGGCAAATATACTTCGGTGCACCCGCCGAACTACCGGCATAGAATGCTCCGCCCGCGGGAACCGCCGTGTTGTAGGACTGCCATTGGGCGGTCAAATTCACAAGCACCTGGTAGTTCGTGGCAACTGTGATGGAGCCGTTCAGGCCAATCCGGCAACCCGTGAATCCCGAGCGTAGCTTTCCGATCTGCGTGGCGCCGCTGATCACCGCGCGGCACGTGTATAAGGTGCCGCCCGTGTCATTTCCGGTTGGGACCGCTCCGCCGGGGATGGCGCCATTGGATGCGTCGGCCCACGGAGTCCACAGGACTTCGTAGTTTGAAAAGACGCCGCCCGTACCGCCGAACTCGATCGCACATCCGGAAGATCCGCTTCGCAGTTGCCCGACCTGCATACTGCTTTCGACAAGTGCCCGGCAGACATACAGCCCGGATGAGACTTGCGTGGAGTTTCCGGGCGCGCTGCCGCTGGTTGCGCTTTGCCATGCGTCAGAAAAGTCGGTGAGGATTTGATAGGAGGCCCCGGCGCTTGCGACGCCGTTGTAGAAGTAGACGCAACCGAGGCCCTGCCTGAACTTTCCGACATGGACCAGGGCCTGCGAGTCTGTCGTCCGGCACACATACAAAGCGGCGCCGCCAAGGTCGGTCCCGGCCCGCACGGCCAGCGCCGGTACGGTCCCCGTGCCATTCACCCAGGTTTGCCCTGCCGCGGGAACTCCCATCGCGGCGGCCATTGCGGCAATCAGAGTGTAACGAAGCATCTTTTCCTCCCTCGCGGCGGCATCGATGTGCGCCATCAAACGAACCAGCGACGTTTCGTGGCGCCACGGACCATCACCGCGTGAAAATGCCGAAAAAGAAGGGAAGCGCCGTAGTATACTCGCCTGATGTTCTCCAAGATCGTGCGCCGCTCCCACATGTACATTGCCCTGTTCCTATTCCCGTGGATGGCCATGTACGCGCTCAGTACGCTGGTGATGAATCACCGGGAGTTCTTCATCGCCAAGTACGGCCGCGGTCCGGCGCCGCTCGAGAAGGAAAGGGAGCTTACTTATTCGGGCAGCTTCGCGCCGGACGTGGAACCTCGTGAGATTTCGCGGCAGATCCTCGGCACGCTCGGCCTCGACGGTGCGCATGGTGTCAACCGCCGCAAGGATGGAGCCATCGTGATCAACCGTCAGGATCTGATTACGCCGCGGCGCATCACCTACACGCCGTCGGACGGCAAGCTCGTGATCGAGAAAATGCAGTACCGGTCGAACGCCATGCTTGAGCGCTTCCATCGCAAGCGCGGCTACGCGACTGGCTACGCGCTCGATACGGTGTGGGCTGTGACGGTGGATCTGGTGATTGTGGCGATGGTCTTCTGGGCGCTCTCCGGATTGTGGATGTGGTGGGAGATGAAAGTGACGCGCGGCCTTGGAGCGCTGGCGATTGCGGGTGGCGCTGGATTGTTCGCCTTCTATCTCGCGGTGCTGTAGGAGGAACCATGAACTTTTCGCACTTCAATCGGCGCCTTCATCTCTATCTCGGCCTGGCTCTGCTGCCATGGTTCTTCATGTATGGTGTCTCGTCGATACCGTTTGCGCACAACACCTTCTTCGAACAGCTCGACAAGCAGAAGAACCTGCCAATGTGGACCCTGCGCCTGGAACGCCCATTCGACGCTCCCGTGCCCGAAGACCGCGAAGAACTGCGCGAATTCGGACGCAAGCTGCTTCGCGATGTGGGCATTGAAGGAACGAACTTCGGAGTCTTCCGCGCCAATGATGGCCAGTTGAATGTCTACTCTTACTCCTTCTGGAAGTCGACGCAGTTGAAATACTTCATCAACGACAAGCGCATCACGGTGGAGGACCGCCGCTTTCGTTGGGACCAGTTTCTGACCGGCATGCACGCACGCGGCGGCTTCGAACAGGACGGCGTTCTGCAGGATTCGTGGAGCGTGGTGATTGACGTTGTCTGCATCGCCATGTTTCTTTGGATCGCCTCCGGCTTCTACATGTGGTGGAGCATTCGCGGGCATCGCGGATGGGGATGGCTTGCGATTGTGGCGGGCACGGTTTCGTTTGTGTTGTTCACTGTGCGGCTGTAACAGCGTGGATGAAGAAGCCGTAATGCGACGCTCCGCAACCCGCGGCGCCACCGCCGCGTCCACCTCACCGTGAGCTTGCGGCTGGATGCGCGGCACCCGCGGCATGCGGCAGGATTGAGTTCCGCCATCTGGTTGGCATATGATAAAACGATTTGTGTATCTGCCTTGTGAACTAGGAGTGGATCAATGAGTGACTTTCCTCAGCAACCTCAGTATGGGCCGCCATCCGGCGGATCGGGTGTAAAGATCGCGATTCTCTTCGGCGCGGTGCTTGCGCTGCTTGCGGCCAACGTTTACCTGTTCCTGCAATTGGACCAGACACGGCAGGACCTGACCAAGACCCGCGAGTCCCTTCAAACTGAGATCGCAACGTTGCGCGAAGCATCGTCGGTGAGTGCGCAGACCAGCAAGCGCACCATGGAAACCTTGCGCGATGAATTGGAGACCGCCCGGCGTCAGGCCAGCATGGCCGTCGGCCAGGCCAAGACCGAAGCCGAGGCCAAAGTTTCGCAGGTTCAGAAGCAGATTGAATCCGAGCAGAAGAAGAATCAGGCCGCGCAGCAGGCGATCCGCCAGGAGATCGGCGAGGTGAAGACGGTAGCCACGGAGACCAAGGAGAAGGTCGGCGAGGTGAAGACGGAAGTGGGCCAGGTGAAGTCGGATGTGGCTTCCACGAAGTCGGAACTCGACAAGACGATTTCCGATCTGAAGACCGTGCGCGGCGATCTCGGCGTGCAGAGCGGTCTCGTCGCCACCAACGCCAAGGAACTGGGTGCGCTGAAGGCTCTTGGGGAGCGCAACTACTTCGACATCAACCTTGGCAAAACGAAGACGCCGGTGAAGGTCGGCGACATCGCGCTGCTGTTGAAGAGGGTGGATCAGAAGAAGAACAAGTACACGGTGGAAGTTTGGGCCGATGACAAGCGCACGGAGAAGAAGGACAAGGGCATCAATGAGCCGGTGCAGTTCTATACTTCGAAAGCGCGCATCCCCTACGAGATCGTGATCAACGAAGTGAAGAAAGATCAGATTGTGGGATACCTGGCGACGCCGAAAGTCACGGTTGCCAGATAAGTCTACGGACTCTCGTTCTCGAAGGGCCGGATCGCACGGGTTGCGATCCGGCCTTTCGTGTTTTTGCGCCAGTAGTTTTCGGTTGGGGCATAGCGACGCGTCCCGAGGAGGCCGGGACGCGGCGGAGTGAAGCCGTCTGAAGCCTGCATAGAAAGGAACTGGAAGCGGCGTCGGCGAATCGCCCCTGGTGCCTGCCTCGCTTTCACCGGGCTCACCAACCCCGCCTTCATCGGCATTTTCGTTCACCTCGCCCTGCACCGAGACGATTCTCGGCGCGGCAGGCTTAAGCCTAGCGCTACCGTGAGGTGCGCGGCGCCTCGCGGCACCTCCGCCGCATTCGCATTCCGTTAGACTGGGGTGGAACTCCAACCCCAAGTGAGGAGGTGCGGGAAATGAATCTCTCACGATCTCTCAGTCTGTCCGCGCTGCTGGCGGCGACACTCTCAGCGAGCGACGCGACGGTAGCTGGTGCGGTGTCCGCGCCCTATCCAACCCTGACCAATCTGAGTCTGGAATGGCACATCGAAGGCGACGGCAACCTCAACGGCGTGGTCCAGGTGCGCTTTCGGGAGACGGGGGAGAGCGGATGGCGCGACGGCATGCCTCTGCGCCGTGTGCCCGCCGGTGAGAGCCAAACCACCACTCCAGTTTTCCGCTGGGCGAACAAACACTCAGGCAGTTTGTTTGATCTGCGGCCCGATACCGCCTATGAGATCCAACTCAAGCTGGAAGATCCCGATGGAGGATCGGCGGAACACACACTGACGGCAAGGACGCGCGCGGTTCCACGCGCCGCGGCGGACTCGGTGATTCGCAAGGCGTCGCCCGGCAATCTACCGGCTCGCGCCGCGCCGGGTGAGATCATTCTGCTGGAGGCGGGCAACTACGGCCGCTTGGTGGTGCAGAGCGACGGCGAGCCGGGCCGGCCTATCGTCTACCGTTCGGAGGACGGCGCGGCGATCTTCGATTCCATCTCGCTCGATGGCCGCAAGCACGTCTATCTGGAGGGGCTGACGCTCGAAACGCAGCCCAACGACGCCAACCGTAGCGGCACGGCGGTGACCATGCGCGGAGCCGTGGAATGCGTGGTGCGCCGCTCGAAAATCCGAGCCGTTTACGGCATCCGTGCGGCCGCGCCTCCGGGTTGCACGAACTGCTATATCGCCGACAACGTGATCGAGGGCACTACGCCGTGGCGCAACGAGGCGATGGGCGCAAGCGGCGAGAATATCGGGGAAGGCATTCAACTCACCGGTCCCGGCAACGTGATCGTCCACAACCGCGTGAAGGGATTCCGTGACTGCATCTCCACCATGGAGGACACGGGGGTCCATGAGCAGGTCTCCATCGACATCATGAACAACGATATTGATGTCGGCGCGGATGACGGAATCGAGGCCGATTTCTGCTTCCATAACTGCCGTGTGATGAGGAACGCATTGTGAATTCGTTTGTCGGAGTAAGTTCGCAGCCTGGCCTGGGTGGCCCCGTGTATTTCATCCGCAACGTGATGTACAACCTGACTTACGTGCCGTTCAAGCTGCATCGCTACAGCAAGGGGGACGTCGTGTTGCACAATACCGTGGTGAAGCTGGGCGACGGGTTGGCCTGCTTCGCTTCGCAGCCGTTCGACTTCGCCTACTTCCGGAACAACCTGGCGATTGGCGGACCGCCGGGCGAGACACGGTGGGGCGGTTACGGCGGTGGCAGCGGCATGGCGGCCAATATCGTCGCACATGGTCCGAATTCGAGCTTCGACTATGATGCCGTCGGGACGTGGGAGACGCCGTTTACGGCCCGGATCGGACGCCGTGACTTCTTTCAGGTGGAGCCGCATGGGATGCGCATCGACATGTCGGTGTTCGAGAACGTCACCTTCCCGCTACCTCCGGTCCCGGAACGTGAACCTGCTGATCTGCGCCCGCGGCTTGGATCGAAGGTGGTGGATGCGGCTCTCGCCATTCCGAACATCAATGACGGGTACTTGAACGAAGGGCCCGATATCGGGGCCTACGAAGCTGGGCAGGCGGTGCCGGTGTATGGCCCGAGGCCGGAAGGGGTGGACGAATCGACGAAGGTGGCGGCGGACGCCTTACGGTCGCGGCCCGATCCGCGAGGCGTTCGGCTACGTTAGAGTTAAGGGGTGAAGGACCAGCACGATGAACCTGACCATTGAACTGCCCGATGAGAGCGCCGCAAGGCTGCAACAGCAGTCCGCGCGTCAGGGTGTCAGCTTCCAGGTACTGGTTCAAAACCTTGCTCGCGAAAAGGCGGATCAGGAGAGCGACAACGTGTTTGACGCGAAGGAGGCCGTTGCGCGAATCCTTGAGCTTCAGAAACTGGTCAAGCCCGATCCGCAGGGCTGGACCGTCCGCGACTACATTGATCACGGACGATTGTAATGGCTGGGCTCGTCCTTGACGCCTCTCTGGATCTGGCTCTGCGTGAGGGAGAGGCGCTGGCCAGCCTCGACCGCGCTCTGTGCGCGGCGGCGCGGAAGGCGGGCGTCGTCCTGTTCACAACCGACCCGTAGAAAGCTCGCCGCCGGACGCTGGAAGGACGTTCCGCGAACCGCCCCACCGAATGCATTGCGGGACCGGAAAGTGTGCTATCCTGACATTGTCTTTGCTGCACGCGTTCCTGAACGCCTGCTTCCGGCTGATAGTTCCTCCAACGACTACTGTCTGACAAGGACGCCGGTCTGACGACACAGAGAGGACTGCCCCACACTGGACCGCAAAACTGTTCCGGATCCACGACTTAGGCCTCTCCCCGGAAATTTGGAGAAGGAGTAAATTGCATGGCTGGACAAGGCGGACAGACTTTCAAAAAGCGCCAGAAAGAGCAGCAGCGCAAAGAGAAGCAGCAGGAAAAGCTCGCCAAACGCCTGCAGAAGAAACAGGACAAGAAGGATGGTGACGGCGGGCCGGAGATCGACTGGGATTACCAGGCGAACGCCGATCTCGACGGAGCTGATACCGATTCGCGTCCGCACTCGAACTGACACCGGGCTCGCGCCCTTCCTCTTGAAATCCATTGCTTGCGGCCAGCACAATTACACTTGCAGTCACCTCCTCCGGGATGTTCCTCGCGTAACTCGACCCTGGCGCCATTTCTTTACCGTATCGACTGTTTGCAAAATCAACAAAAAACTGAATGAATTGTTTTTCTGACCTTTCCTTGTGCTCTGTGCTGCAGAGCAATCTCTCGCGCAACGGCTTCGTGACACCGACCCCCGTACAGGCGCAGGCAATCCCCCCCGTACTGGAAGGCCGCGACGTGGTAGCCACCGCGCAAACCGGCACCGGCAAGACGCTCGGCTTTCTCATTCCGCTGCTGCAACGCTTCCGCGCCCAGTGCGTGAAGACGGGTGTCCAGGCGCTGGTGCTCAGCCCGACCCGTGAACTCGCGATCCAGATCAATGAGACGCTGCTCAAGCTCACCGCCGGCACCGGCATCCGCTCCGCTGTGGTGGTGGGAGGCGTGAATGAGAACAGCCAATTGCGCAAGATTCGCGAGGGCGCGCAGGTGGTGATCGCCACGCCCGGCCGGCTGTGCGACTTCCTCGACCGGCGCCTGGTGCGTCTCGGCGGCGTGCAGTTTCTGGTCCTTGATGAGGCCGACCGCATGCTCGACATGGGCTTTCTTCCCTCGTTGCGCGTCATCCTGAAGGAGACGCCCGCCACCCGCCAGACCGTGTTCTTTTCCGCCACCATCGAGAAGTCGGTGGCCCACCTGATCGACGCGCACCTGCGAAATCCCGTGCGGATTTCGGTCGGCGCGGCAACGCGCACCGCGGACCGGGTGGATCTGCACCTGTACGAAGTAGAGCAGGAGCGTAAGTTCAGCCTGCTGGTGAAACTCCTGCGCGACGATCGCGGGTCCTGCCTTGTGTTTTCGCGAACGAAGCATGGCGCGGATAAGTTGTCGAAGAATCTCGCAAGGGCCGGCGTGAAGAGCGCGCGGATTCACGGTGGACGCACGCAGGGACAGCGCAACGAAGCGCTGCGTGGCTTCAAGGAAAACCGCTTCCAGGTGCTGGTGGCAACCGACGTTGCGTCGCGCGGGATCCACGTGGACGGGATCGGTCACGTGATCAACTACGATTTGCCGCAGGTGCCGGAGGATTTCATCCATCGCGTTGGCCGGACGGGAAGGGCAGGGGCGCAGGGGTTGGCGTCGACCTTCAGCACGCGCGCCGAGCGGACGGAAATTCGTAAGATCGAACGCACCATCGGTTCGCGGCTCGAGTTACAGCAAGTTACTACGGCAGAGTTAGTGGAAGCGCTGCCGGCCGAGCAGACCAAGGTCGTGTTTCTCCCCAGGGACGCCTCGCCGAAGCCGCGTGGTTTCCGGCCGGTCACGCGGGAGTTCCGTCCGCGCCGCCGCAGCCGGGTTGGGTAGGATCGAGTCGCTACGGCGTGAAGAAAGCCCGGACGAGAAACACCGCCATCTGGCCTCGGGTGGTGGAGTCCTCCGGGCAGTACGCATTGTCGTAGCATCCCGACGTCACGCCGAGTCTGCGGATGAGTTCGATGGGTAGCCGGAACAGGTGCTGGGGACCGACATCAATGTAGTCCCTTCCATATGCACTGGGGAAATCGATGCCGTTGAACACCTCGCCCGGCATCAAGCCCGTTTTCGCGCGCGCGAGGAATGAAGCCATCTGACCACGAGTGACGCGATCACCGGGACAGTACCGCGTCAATGCGCAACCAGAGGTGATGTTCAGTTCCCCCAATTTCTGGATCCCTATCTCTACGGCCGCGAGGCCGGTGGCCGGGGGATTCAGCGTCGCGCTAATTGGTTGAAACTCGAGATGCACGCCGTTGGTTTCAGTGCCAATCACGAACCGGTTTTGCCCATTCACCGTCGCGCTTGCGGTCATTTGTACGGTCTGCCCGCTGACAATCGTCAATAGAACAAGAAATAGAACGGGAAGTTTCGCCATGACGACCTAATCATAGCGCCTTGGCGCCCGGAGTATGGACTCTCCTATGCGGCCCATCCGGCGGCACAAATGCGCGCCGGAAAGCGGGCTTGCGGCCGTCGCCACCATGGCGCGACACCTGCCAGAATAGAGAAATGGGGCGTTTCATCCTTCTGCTGGCGTCGGCCGTCTGGCTCACCGGATGTGCCAACAGTCCTGCCCAGCAAGCCACGCCCGAATACCGTATCCGTGTCGCGCGTGTCTATCCACACGATCGCGGCGCGTTCACACAGGGCCTGGAATACCGCGACGGCGAGTTATATGAAAGCACCGGTCTCGAAGGACGCTCCGGAATCCGTCGCGTCGATTTGGAAACCGGCCGCGTGCTCGAACTGAAGCCGCTCGTCGAGCCCATGTTCGGCGAAGGCATCACCGTGCTCAATGGGGAGATCTTCCAACTTACCTGGCAGCATCAGACCGGCTTCGTCTACCGGCAGTCCGATCTTGCGCTGGTGCGGCGCTTTCAGTATCCCGGCGAAGGTTGGGGCCTCACCAACGACGGCAAGGTCCTCTATATGAGCGATGGCACCGATGAGATTCGCGTGTGGGATCCCGCCACGTTGAGTGAGCTGCGGCGTATCCAGGTGCACGATGGAGAACGGCGTGTGCGGTTTCTCAACGAACTGGAGTGGGTGGATGGCGAGATCTTCGCCAACGTGTGGCAGACGAATCGCATCGTGCGCTTCTCGCCAGACGACGGACGTGTGACCGGATGGATCGATCTTGATGGCTTGCTCACCGCCGAAGATCAAGCCGAGCCCGTGGATGTGTTGAACGGGATCGCTTATGATGCTCCGAACGGGCGCTTGTTTGTCACGGGCAAGTTGTGGCCGAAGCTCTTCGAAGTTGGTCTTGTGAAGCGATAACCGGTGCGCTCCACGGGTCTGCTAACATGGCCTCTCCTGGAGTCCTACATGCCCGAGATCAACAAGCAGATTCTGCTGGCCGCACGCCCGGTTGGCTTCCCAAAACCGTCCGACTTTCAGCTCGCTGAAGCACCGATGCCATCGCCCTCGGATGGCGAGTTCCTCATCGGCGCGTCGTATCTTTCCGTGGATCCGTACATGCGCGGTCGCATGAGCGATGCGAAGTCCTACGCCGAGCCCGTCAAGATCGGCGAAGTGATGACGGGTGGCGTGGTTGGCAAAGTGCTGGCATCGCGGCATCCGAAGTTTCAGGAAGGCGATTATGTGGCGGGCCAGTTCGGATGGCAGCAGTTCGCCATCAGCAATGGGAAGGGCGTTCGCAAGGTCGACCCCGCGCTTGCGCCCATCTCGACGGCGCTGGGCGTGCTGGGCATGCCGGGGATGACGGCCTACTTCGGCCTGCTCGAAATCGGCCAGCCGAAAGCGGGAGAGACGGTGGTAGTCTCCGGCGCGGCGGGCGCGGTGGGCAGCTACGTGGGCCAGATCGCGAAGATCAAGGATTGCAAGGTTGTTGGCATTGCGGGCACCGACGACAAGGTGGCGTGGATGGAACGTGAGCTTGGCTTCGACGCGGCGTTCAACTACAAGACCCACAGCGACTACTACGCCACGCTGAAGCGGCTTTGCCCGCAGGGCATTGATGTGTACTTCGACAACGTCGGCGGCGCGATCACCGATGCGGTATTCCCATTGATGAACCCGCTCGGGCGTGTTGCCGTGTGTGGTCAGATCGCGTTGTACAACCTCGAAAAGCCGGACCTGGGTCCGCGGCTGCTTCCACTGATGTTGCGGCTGCAGCTTCGTGTGCAGGGATTTCTGGTATTTCAGTTTGCGGCCCGCGCGGAGGAAGCGTTGCGCGAGATGGCGGGCTGGGTGCAATCGGGTCAACTGAAATATCGCGAGACGGTTGTCGATGGCATCGACCATGCGGTGGATGCATTCCTGGGCATGCTGCGCGGAGAGAATACCGGCAAGCAGCTTGTGAAGATCTCGGATCTTTGACGGGCGGGCCCAGAGCGCAGCGCGCGATACCATCTCACCATGCAAAGCACGCGCAATATGCAAAGCAAGTGGGCGGCTCTCACGCGCCGGGCGGTGATTCGAACGCTCGGAGGCGGGGCACTTACCATTGGCGCGCGGCCTGCGATTGCCGCCGCGGACAAGCCGAACGTTGTGGTGATTGTCTCCGACGACCACGGCTATGCCGACGTCAGTGCGTACGATCATCCGGCCGAAGTGAAGACGCCCAACATCGATCGCATTGCACAAGGCGGTGTGCGTTTCACGCAAGGCTACGCGAGTGCCTACGTTTGCGCGCCGACGCGTGCGGCTCTCATGACCGGCCGGTATCCGCAGCGGTTCGGATTCTATACGGCGTCCGATTCGCGCGCGGGAATGCCGCTTTCGGAGACTACGCTCGCCGATCTATTGAAGAAGCAAGGCTACGCCACTGGCGCGCTTGGCAAATGGCATCTTGGGCTCGATATGGAGCACCATCCGCTACGCCGGGGCTTCGACGAGTTCTACGGCTTCCTCGGCCACGGAGGCCATGACTACTTCAACCTCAAGCCCACCGAACAGAAGTACGACTCGATTTGGCGGAACGATCGAGTCATCGAGGACACGGGCTATCTGACCGATAATCTGGGACGCGAGGCCGTGTCGTTCATCGCGCGTCACGAGAAGAGGCCGTTCTTCCTGTACCTGGCATTCAACGCCGTGCACTTTCCGCTGCAGGCGCCGGAGGCGAGCATCAAGAAGTACGATACCGGAAATCCGAAGCGCGACATCCTCCTTGCGATGTTGGAACATGAAGACCGCGCGGTGGGGCGCGTACTGGACGAATTGAAGAAGAGGGGCATTGAGAAGAACACGCTGGTGGTCTTCTTCTCAGACAACGGCGGCGCAAAGAACAATGCGGCGAACAACGGAGCATTGCGCGACTTCAAGCACAGCGTGTACGAAGGCGGAATCCATGTGCCCTTCCTGATGAGATGGCCCGCGAAGCTTCGCGCGAACACAGTGGTTCGAGAGCCGGTGATCTGCATGGACGTGCTGCCGACGGTGCTGGCGGCGGCGGGCGGTTCGCTGCCGTCGGATCGGGAGTATCACGGCAGGAATCTGTTGCCACACGTCACAGGCGCGGCATCCGGCCCCGTGCACGAATGGCTGTTCTGGGACGGCGACGAGAAGAAGCTCGCGGTTCGCAACAGCCGATGGAAGCTCGTGAGCAACAACGGGAAGGTCGAGTTGTTCGACCTCAACGCCGACATGAGTGAGAAGAGCGACCTCGCAGCGAAGCATCCGGAAATCGTTCAGCGCATGCAGGCGGCGCTCGATACCTGGCGCAAGGGAAACGCTCCCCGCATTCGTAACCCGCGCGGTGCGGAGGAGGATGACGAAGAAGATGGACGCGCCCGGAAGGCGCAGCGCAAGAAGCGGCAGGCGGAGCGAGGGAAGTAGAGCGCGGGAAGCCCTGACAAGCGATAAGATCGCTTCATGCGTTTGCTTCTGCTCACCTTCGTGGTGCCACTCGCGTTCGCCGGCGATCTCTTTCGCGATGACTTCTCGCGCTTCCGTCCCGGCCTGCTCTCACAGCCGATGGGCCAGCTCAACGGCGCCATTCAGGAATACCACTACATTGAGCATCGCGGCGTCCGCACGCATCCGTGGCGAAACCCCATCGTGCACACGGACCACTGGGCCGCGGGCGATGAGGCCGGCAAACCCTATCTTGAACAGCATCAGGTAGTGGATGATGCACGGTATCTTCCGCTGTTCGTCACCGGCGACAACGACTGGTCGGACTACACGGTGGAAGCGAAGGTGCGTCCCTTGTCAAAGCGCGGCCGCGTTGGACTTGTGTTCCGATATCGCACCTCGCGGCATTTCTACGCATTCCTGTTCGAAGAGGGCACACACGCGAAGCTGATCCTGCGGCTGCCGGTCGACAGCGAGTTTCGCAAGAGCGACTACAAGGAGCTTGCCGCCGCGCCCTTCACGTACGAGACCACGCGCTACTACACTCTGCGCGTCGAGAACCGCGGCCCACAGATCCGCGCCTTCATTGATGGAAAGCAGATTCTGGAATCGTCGCACGATGAGATTCTGAAGGGCCACGCGGGGCTGGTTGGCAATACTCCGGTGCGCTATCAATCGTTCGCCGTGACCGCGCCCGACTCAACCGCCGCGCAGATCCGGTCTCGCATCGCCGCCCGTGATGCGGAATTGGAGCGCCTGCGCGGGGCGAATCCGAAGCCCAAGCTGTGGCGGAAATTCGATACCCCGGAATTCGGCGCGGGCCGCAACGTTCGCTTCGGCGATCTGGATGGCGACGGACGCGTCGACATGCTGATCGGGCAGAACGTGCCGAAGGTCCGCGGCGATGCGTACGATCAGTTGAGCTGCCTGACCGCGGTCACGCTGGAAGGTAAAGTGATCTGGCAGCAGGGCCGCGCCAATCCCGCGAATGGCCTTCTCACCAACGACACGCCGTTTCAGATTCACGACGTGGATGGTGATGGCAGGAACGAAGTGGTTCTCGTGCGCGACTTCGAACTGCAGATCCTGGAAGGCCGCACGGGAGAGTTGCGCAAGTCGGCGTTGCTTCCCAAGGCGCTGCCGAACAACCTGAGCGAGATGCCGCATGAGTACACCAACGGCGATTCGCTGCTGTTTCTCAACGCATCGGGCGCGAAGTCGCCGCGCGAGATTTTGCTGAAGGACCGCTATCGTGGCTTCTGGCTCTACAATGCGAACCTCGAAATGCTGTGGGAGGGGCGCGGGCAAACGGGACACTTTCCCTATCCATTCGATGCGGACAACGACGGCAAGCAGGAGTTTGTGATCGGTTATGCGATGTGGTCGCCCGATGGCAAGATGCTCTGGTCGCATGATCGTCAAATGAAGGATCACGCCGATGCCATCTCTGTTGGCAATTACAGCGGACGTGCCGATGGTCCGCTGCGCGCTTACATCTGCGGGAGTGATGAAGGGCTCGTGATCATTGAGCGGGATGGGCGCATTCACAAACACATCCGGCTTGGCCACGCGCAGACGCAGAGTGTTGGTAAGTATCGTCGCGATCTGCCTGGGCTGCAGGTCATGATCGCGAATTTCTGGCGCAATCCCGGCATCGTCTCGCTATTCGATCATGATGGCAACATGCTCGCGCAGGACGAAATGGTTCCTGGTTCGACACATCTTGCACCCGTGAACTGGCGCGGCGACGGGCAGGAGTTCGCACTTCTTTCCGGCAACTTACGTGAAGGCGGAATGATTGACGGGGAACTGCGCCGCGTGGTGATGTTCCCGGACGACGGCCATCCCGACCTCGCTTATCATGTGGCGGATCTCACCGGTGACGCTCGCGATGAGATCATTCTCTGGGATCAGAAGCGGGTGTGGATCTACACGCAGGACCGGCCGTTCACCGGCACGCAGATCTACAAGCCGCGGCGCAATCCGGACTACAACGAGTCGAATTATCGAGCCACGGTTTCACTTCCGCGGTAGTGCTCGCGAAGCCGAGCGGAGGCCTCGCCTGATCCGAAGCCCGCCGCAACAACGGTCAGTCTTCCTCCCGCACGCGAGCCATGTATAATGCCCGCAACCGAAATCGCATTTCTGGGAGATTTCGGAAAGAGAAACGGGAGGGGTACTCATGCAGTCCTTCACTGCTCGCCTTGTGCTCTCACTCTTCGCGCTGCTGTCGCACCACGCCTTCGCGCAATCGTTCACTGGCTCCATCACCGGCACGGTCACGGACTCAACCGGCGCCGCCATCATCGGCGCCAAAGTCACCGTCACCGACCTCGACCGCAACACCAGCCTCTCCGGCATGACCACCGAGAGCGGATTCTACGTCGTCAGCCCGATCCCGCCTGGCCGCTATCGCATCACGGCCGAACGTACCGGCTTTCGCCGCTACGTGCTCGAACCCTTCCCCATCACCACCCAACAGAAAGCCAGCGTCGACATCACGCTCGACGTCGGCCAGATCACCGAGTCGGTCACCGTTACCGGCACCGCGCAGTTAGTGGAAGCAACCAACGCCACGCTCAGCGGTGTCGTCCAGAACAAACGCATCATCGATCTGCCGCTCAATGGGCGCAACGTCTATGCGCTCGCGGCGCTCACGCCAGGCGTCTTCGGATGGCGTCCCGCCGCGGGCAACGGCGGCGTCGGCGAGGGCTTCGAATCGGTCGGCCGATTCACGATCAACGGCGGCCGCGACTCCTCGAACGCCATCCTGATGGACGGCGTGCCTGTCACCATGAATGCGAACACCGCAAACATGAACGCCAACAGCGCCGTCCCTTCGGTGGAAGGCGTGGAAGAGTTCCGCATTCAGACCAACGCGTTTTCCGCCGAGTACGGACGGAGCGGCGGCGGCATTCTCACCATCGCCACCAAGTCCGGCACCAACGAACTGCACGGCTCCATGTTCGAGTTCCTTCGCAACAGCCGAATGGATGCGAACAACTTCTTCGCCAACGCCGGCGGGCGAAAGCTCGGTAACTTCAAACGCAATGAATTCGGCGCTAGCGCCGGCGGTCCAGTCTTCCTTCCGAAGCTCTACAACGGCAAAAACCGTACGTTCTTCTTCAATACCTACGAGGGGCGCCGCCAGCGGTCGGCCAACGTCTCGCAGTTTACCCTGCCCACCGATGAGCAGATGGCCGGCGACTTCTCGCAGACGCTGAACGCGGCAGGCGCAGTTCGCGTCATTTACGACCCCGCGACCACGGCGGCCGATCCCAACCGCCCCGGCTTCTTCCTTCGCACGCCCTTCGCTGGGAACCGCATTCCCACCGCGCGCTTTGATCCCGTGGCCTCTGCCGCGCAGAAGTTCTACACCGCACGCCCCAACGCGCCGGGTGCGAACTTCACACGCCAGCAGAACTTCCTCTTCCAGGGCGCGGTGCCAACGACCGTGGATCGCGCGACTGCCAAGGTCGATCACAACCTCACTGACAAACAGCGCATGTTCGTGCGCTACACCATCTTCAACAATCAAAGCTCGCAACCCGAGTTCTGGCCCGGCCCCGGCTGTCCCGATGGTGGCTGCTTCTCCAATGCCGAGCGTCAGCAGAACGCCGGCGCCGACTACACCTACACCATCAACCCCACCACCATGCTCAGCCTTCGCTACGGCTTTGCCCGATCCATTCTCAATCGCGGCTCATGGCATCAGGGCTTCCGGCCGTCCACGCTCGGCCTGCCGAACACCGTCGAGCAGGGCGCGGACCTGCTGGTTTTCCCGCAGTTCGGCGTCGAGGAGATGACCCCGGTCGGCCTGCAACATCATTGGAACTTCCGCTCGGCCAACATGTCGCACACCATCGTCGGCACCCTCACCAAGGTGCGCGGCAATCACAACTACAAGATCGGCACGGAATTCCGCCAGCATCTGATCAATCACATGCAGGCGCCCTGGCAGTTGATCTTCAACTTCGACCGCGCCATGACACAAGGCCCCGATCCGCGCGCACCATCGGCGATCGGCGGCTTCGGCTATGCGTCGTTCCTGCTGGGCGCGGGTGCGGGAGGCAACGTCGTCAACGGGCTACGGCCCGCGCTCGGAAGCAAATCGCTCGGCCTGTATCTCCAGGACGATTGGAAAGTGAATCGCAAGCTCACCTTGAATCTGGGCCTGCGATGGGATGTCGAAGGCGGCGTCACCGAACGCTACGATCGCTTCGGCGTCTTCGACCCGAACGCCCAGAGCCCGCTTGCCGGACCGAGCGGTCTCTCCAATCTGCGCGGCGGCTGGACTTTCCCAACCGCCGGTCTTGGACGCCGCGGCTTGCGCGATCCACAGTACGACCGCTTCGCCCCGCGCATCGGACTCGCCTACCAACTCCATCCGAAGACTGTCATTCGCTCGGGCTACGGCATCTTCTTCCTCGCGGCAACGTACGGCGCAAACAACTACGGCACAGCGCCCTTCACTGCGAGTACGCCCTGGGTCACGAGTCTGGATGGCATCACGCCGCTCAACTACCTGCGCAATCCGTTCCCCGATGGTATCGTGCGTCCCGAAGGAGCATCAGGCGGACTGGCGGCCGCGACGGGTCTCGGCGTCGGCTCGCCGATTCCGTCGCTGATGAGCGTACCCTACAACCAGCAGTGGAACTTCACCATCCAACAGCAGTTCACCGCTACCACGGCGCTTGAGATCGCCTACGCCGGCAACAAGGGCACCAAACTCCCCATCGGCTGGAACATGGATCAGGTGCCCACCGCGCTGGTCCGCCCGGAAACGGGGCTTCTCGATCAGGTCAACAATCCCTTCTTCGGCTTGATTCGCGTGGGCGCGATGTCCACTCGCACGGTGCAGCGCGGCCAGTTGCTGACGCCTTATCCGCAATATCCGAGCGTCAGCTTCGCCGCGATGCCGTGGGGCAACTCTAACTACCACGCGCTCGAGATGAAATTCGAGAAGCGCTTCTCGACAGGTAACAGCGTCGTGGTTGCCTATACGTGGAGCAAGCTGATCTCCGATGGCGGCGACAATGCCTGGGCGAGCGCCGGACCGCGCGACAACTACTGCCGCGTCTGCGAAAAATCGCTCTCCCCGTATGACCAGCGCCATCGCCTGGTGACCAGCTTCACCTACGATCTGCCCTTCGGCAAGGGCAAGGCGCTCGGCGCCAATTGGAACTCGTGGATGAACGCCGTCCTCGGCCAGTGGCAGGCCAATGGAATCGCCACGCTCAATACTGGTTTGCCCCTGCAAATGAACGTCGCGCAGAACACTAGCTTCTCCTTCGGCGGAGGGCAGCGCCCGGACTCGAATGGCCGCGACACACGCATTCCGGAATCCGAGAAGACATTGAACCGCTGGTTTGACACCTCAGTCTTCTCTCAGCCCGCACAGTACACGTTTGGCAACGTGGGCCGCATGCATCCCACCCTGCGCGCCGATCGCGTCGAACTGATTGACTTCTCGCTCTTCAAGAACTTTCGCATTCGCGAACGGATGAGCGTGCAGTTCCGCGCCGAGTCGTTCAATTTGGCCAATCACGTAATCCTTGGCGATCCGAACACGACGTTCGGCAACGTCAATTTCGGCCGCGTCACCGGCCAAGCCAACGCACCGCGGCAGACTCAGCTCGCGTTGAAGTTCCTTTTCTGAAGCTTGGCTGTCCCACACGGGTAGCAATCTCATACGAAGACCAGGCTGCGAGGGAACACCATCTCCCATGCGGCTTTCGCTTGACTCACCGGCCTAACGCCAATGCTCTTCAGATTGGGCACAGTTATGACTGAAGCAAGCGCCACCGTGAGGTGCGCGGTAGCAGAGTGCGAAAAGTGAACGTTATTGGGCCTAAGGCCAACGCTGATCAGTGAAATCTCTCCACGCGATTGTCATTGCGCCGAAACAAGTGTATCCTCTTGAGAATCGACAGTTCACAACTGTGAATGACGAGCTTAAGGGGGACACATGGTCAACCTCTCTCGTTTGTTTCTTGCGGTGGGCGCTCTCTCGTTCGCCATCGCAACCCTCCACGCACAAGTCGCCACCGGGCGAATCGAGGGTCTGGTTCTTGACACATCTGGTGCCGTAGTTCCGGGCGCAAGGGTCACCGTTCGCGACGTGAGACGCGACACGGTGCAGGTGCTCACCACCAGCGCTGAAGGTCTGTTCGTATTTCCGTCACTGCAACCCAGTACCTACCAAATCACGGTGGAAGCACAAGGCTTTGTGAAGGCGCTGGTGGAAGGCGTCGAACTCAACGTCGCGGCCACGGTGGCCCAACAGATCAAGCTCGAAGTCGGCGCGGTCACCGAACAGATCGTGGTCGCCGCGGAAGCGGTGCGTGTGAATGTGTCCGACGCGCAGATCGGCCGCAACATCACGATGAAAGATATCGACACCCTGCCGCAACTGGCGCGCAATCCGATGGTGCTCGCGGTGTTTCAACCGGGTGTCGCCATTGATCCTGGCGACAATACGTTCTCGCGCATCAATGGCGCACGGCAGGGCAGCAACAACGCAAAGCTCGATGGCATTGATGTGAACGACGCGGTGGTGCCGCGCCTTGGCCTGTCGCTCACGGCAGTCAATGTCGACTCGGTGGAAGAGTTCCGCGTCATCACGAACGGCGGCAAAGCGGAATATGGCCGCAACGCAGGTGGTCAGATCGAAATGATCACCCGCAGCGGAACGAATCAGTTCCATGGCGGCGCTTTCGAGTTCATGCGCAACACCAAGCTCAACGCCAACACGTTCTTCAACAACAGCTCGCGTGTGGCGCGCCCGAAGTTCATCCAGAACACGTTTGGCGGCAACTTCGGTGGACCCATCCGCAAAGACAAGACGTTCATCTATGGCGTCTATCAGGGCCAGCGGACCGCGCAGGAGGTGGTTCGCAACCGCACGGTTCCAACGGTGGAAGGGAAGCAGGGTGTGTTCCGCTACCGTCCAGCGGGCGGAGACGTGCAGAGCATCAATCTTCTGCAGCTTGATCCGCAGCGCCGCGGCATTGACCCGTTTGTGAAGGCGAACGCGCTCGACCTGCTGCCGAATCCCAACAACGCGGATCTGGGCGATGGCCTCAACACCGCGGGCTTCCGCTTCAACAATCCCGCGGGCAGTTACAACGATCAGGTCACCATTCGCGCCGATCATCAGCTCACTTCGACACATCGAGTGTTCTACCGCCACTCGTGGTTCCGCACGTATTCGATTGATGCGTTGAATAACGCCGACGCCATCTTCCCCGGCCAGCCGCAAGGCAACCAGGGCGGTACGCGTTGGGGTTATGCGATTGGTTCGGACTGGACCATCACGCCGACGTGGATCAACGAGTTTCGCATCGGCCATCAATCGGCTGCCGTTGCGTTCAACCGGCCGGCGCGGCCGCGGGGTCCAGGTCTGGACGCCACCACCTGGACCGATCCCATCAATCTTGCCTTCCCCCAGGGACGCAACTCTCCGGTCTACGACTTCACCGACAACGTGACGAAGCTGATGGGCAAGCACACCATCAAAGCGGGCTACACCTTCCGCCGCGTTCTCCAGTTCGGATACAACGATGCGGGCATCTTCCCGAACATCCTTACGGATCGCTCTAACGGCAATGCGCCGAACATCCCGAATCCCGCGGGCATCTCATCGGCGGACTTGCAGCGCTATCAGGAGATGTATAACGACCTGCTGGGACGCGTGGCGCAAGTGTCCACCACGTTCTATAGCGACCTGACGAAGTTCCAGCCCGCGGGCACGGGGCGCATCCGCAACTTCCTGTTCTGGGATCATGCCATGTTCCTGCAGGATGACTGGAAGGTGAACCGCAAGCTGACGCTGAACTTCGGTGTGCGATGGGAGATGTTTGGCCCACCCGTGGAACAGGGCGGGTTCCAGGGCACCGTGGATGCGCAGAATCAGCTTTCCACCACAGGCAACATCAACAACATGTCGGTGGTGAGGCTGAATCGCTTCTACAATCGCGACAACAACGACTTTGCGCCGCGCTTCGGATTCGCATGGGATCCCACAGGCTCGGGCAAGACGTCGATTCGTGGATCGGTCGGCCTCTACTATGACCGGATCATCGGCGCGACCACGTCGGCGGTGGACGGCGCGACTCCGGGCTTCGCCCAAGCCGTGGTCAGCTTTCCGAATGCCGCCGCCGGCAGCGATACGCGCATCGCAACGTTGGCGGGTCTGCCGCAAGCGCCCGCCGCGCCTGTGTTGCGTCCCGCATCGAACCGGCAGGTGACGATCGGTGTATTTGGCGATCAGCTTCGCACGGGCTACACGCAGCAGTTCAACCTCACCATTCAGCGCGAGGTGCTTCGCAATACGGTGGTGGATCTCGGATGGGTGCGCACACGCGGCAAAGGCTTGTTCAACTGGCAGGATGTGAATCAGCCGCGCGTCTATGGCGACTTCCTCAACGCGTTCGCCGAACTGCAGCGCTTCTCGACCAACGCAAGCGCGCTGCCATCGGCAAACAATCCGCTGGTGCGGATCTACGGCACGCCGCAAGCCGCGGTGACTGGAGTGGGCGGGGCAACGATTCTTTCGCAGGGTCTGCTGGGCACGGCCGCCGACAACGTCGACCGCACCAGCGGCTATCCACGCTACGCCGCCGCCGGCATCAGCGATTTCTTCCTGCGCAACTATCCTCAGTGGAACCAGTTGTGGATCGGATCGAATGTGGGCCGCTCCTGGTATGACTCCTTCCAGATGAGCGTGCGCCGCACCGCCGGCAGTCTTCGTCTGCAGGGCAATTACACGTGGAGCAAGAACATCGACAATATCTCCGTGGATGGCAACGGCTTCACGAACATCATCGACAATTTCAACTTCAACCAGTTCCGGGGGCGCTCGGATGTGGACCGCCCACACTCGTTCAACGGCAGCATCATTTACATTCTGCCGGTCGGGCAAGGCAAGTTCATCGGTGGTGATATGCCGAAGTGGGCGAACAACCTTGTCGGCGGATGGGAGATCGGATCGCTGATGCTGTGGCAGAGCGGCTCGGTACTGACGGTGTCATCGGCGCGGCGCACCGGCCCCGCGAATGTGAACACATGGGCGAACTTCAACGGCGATCGCAATCTCGGCTCCGTGGATCGCCGCGGCGATGGTGTGTACTTCTGGTCCCCTGGCACGCTTGCGAACTTCTCGTTCCCGGGCGCCGGCGAGTTCGGTACTTCGGGCCGCAACACCTTCCGCGGGCCGCGCTACTTCAATACCGACATTTCGATCGTGAAACGTTTCGGGATGCCGTGGAGTGAATCGCATCGCGTCACGTTCCGCGCGGAGATGTACAACATGTTCAACAACGCGAACTTCGGCGGCCTCGGCACAAGTCTACTGACGCCGGCGACCTTCGGCAAATTGTCCGCGATTGTGGGCAACGCACGCATCATGCAGATGGCTCTGCGTTACGACTTCTAGCGAGGCTCCGCCTCAGACGGGCGATGCGGCTTCGGGCATCAGCTTCATCGCTCGCAAAGCCGGCAAGGATCGCCAGGGCAAAGCTCTTGGAGTGCGTGTGTGGTGTAAGGGACGTCGGCCCGCCACATGCCCGGTGCGACGGCCGAGGAGCAACGTGTCTCTGATGTTCCCATCCGGATGGCGCTTTCGGTGTCTCGACGGAAGCGCCGTTCCCGAAACAGATTCCCGCAGTCATGTTTTTTCAGTGCGGATGGCCTTTTTTGCCATCTTCCCGCGCTACTTACGGAGAACGCGCTGTAGAATAGTTCTCCGATGAAGATTCAAGAAATCCTGGCCTTCGGCCTTCGCGGGCGCACGCCTGAAGGCGGATGGTCCAACGAGTTGCAGCCGGAAGACTGCGTCCATACCTTGATCGCCGTTCGTACCGGCGAGGGGCTGACCGGTTGGGGCAGCGTGTTCACCAGCGAGGATCTGGTTCGTGCCTCGCTCGCCGTTCTGAAGCCGCTCTTCGTGAACGAAAACGCACTCGAGCCCGAACGGGTGAGCGAGAAGCTGCATCAAAACACGTTCTGGCTCGGACGCGGAGGATCGATCACACACACGATCAGCGGCATTGATCTCGCTTTGTGGGACTTGCTCGGTAAGGCCACGAATCAGCCCGTCGGGCGGTTGCTCGGCGGACGGTATCGGAGCCGCGTTCGGCCCTATGCGTCGCTGCTGATGCAGGAGCCGGAG
>JAEUQE010000138.1 GCA_016789785.1 Bryobacterales bacterium | reverse complement strand
CCAATCAAGCGCGCCACGAGCTCGTGCACAGGCTCTCGCTCGATTTGCGAAGTAACGAGTTCCAACAGTTTGTGCTTGATCGCTCGTTTCGCGAACTTGTCGATGGGGCGTCGGGACGGCTCCGGCAATTGAACGATCGCTATGATCTCGTGTTCAAGGATAAAGGCTTCTCGGTTGCGGATCATGATCACGGCGGCGAACTCAGGCTCGCGGACACGCTCTCGGGCGGGGAGACCTTTCTCGTCTCGCTGGCGCTGGCGCTCGAACTGAGCGAGCAGATTCAGCAGAAGCAAGGCTCGGTACGATTGGACAGCCTGTTCATCGACGAGGGGTTTGGCACGCTGGATCCCGAGACGTTGGATACAGTGGCTGATGCCATTGAGAGCCTGGGGCGCACGGACCGCATGGTCGGTGTGATTACGCATGTGGTGGAGTTGCACCGGCGTTTGCCGCGGTTGGAGGTGAGACCGGGTGTGAATGGTTCAACGGTGCACTATGTCGAAGATTGAGCCGCCGCAACCGGGCCCGTCGTTCGCGTCGTTGTTCGCCATTTTTCTCAAGGCCGGCAACCTGACGTTTGGCGGCGGCGATCCGACGATGGCCGTGCTGCAGCGCGAGCTTTGCGAAAGGCGCAACTGGCTGAATGCGGAGCAGTATTCTCTTGCTTACTCGCTGGCCCGTGTGACGCCGGGAACCAATGTGCTGGCCTTTTGCGTGGCTGTGGCGCGCATGATTCAAGGTGTGCCCGCGGCTGTCGCCTCCGTGGTGGCGGCATCGGTACCCAGCGCGATTCTCGTGGTGTGGCTCACCATCTTCTATGAGAGCGCGGGCAACAACCCGATTGCGAAATCGGCGGTGAGTGCGGTGTTGGCGGCGGTGGTCGGGATGATGCTCGCGGCGGCGGTGGCGCTGCTGCGCCCGCATGTGACGCAGGCGAACTGGCTCCGCACGGTCGTGTTCTGCGGCGGCACGATTGCGCTGCGCGAGATGTTCGATATCGGCCCGGTGCAGATTCTTGCGCTCGCGGTTGCAGCCAGCGCGGTATGGAAGGAGCGCGATTGAACGTCATCCTTCTCTATCTCGTGTTGCTGAAGGCAACCATGACGTCGTTCTCGGGCCTGAGTTCGCTGCCCATCATCCATGCGGATCTGGTGATGAAGTATCACATTCTCACCGAGCGGCAGTTGAACACGGCGGTGGCGGCGGGGCGCAGTGGACCCGGACCGATCGGTCTGTATGTGGTGGCGGTGGGTTATGCGGCGGCTGGAGTGCCGGGCGCGATTGCGGGATGGCTCGCGATGGTGACGCCGGCATTCGTGATCCTGCCGTTGCTGCGTTACGCCTCCGACCGTGCCGATGATCCGCGCTTGAAGCGCATGATCCGTGCGATTTTGCTGGCGTCGGCGGGTCTGTTGTTGTCGGCGACGATTCCGTTGGGGCGCGAGACGCTGCAGCAGTGGCTGACGATTGGGATTGCGATGGTCAGCTTCGCGGTGACTTCGGGGACGCGCATCGACAGCGCGTGGATCATTCTGACTTCGGCCGCGGTGGGGAGTTTGTGGGCGATGCTGTCGTGATGTGCGCTGCGCATCACGCGCTGATGAAATACACTATGTACCCATGAAAACGAAGATTGCCATCACAGCACTTCTCGCCTTCTCGTGCTCCCCGTTCGAATTGAGCGCGCAGCAGGCATCGGGCTACAAACCGAAGAGGATCAACAAGGCCATTGAACTTCTGGAGCAAGGCCAGCCGATTTACTACACCACTGTTGCCGGCGGCGCAGGCTATGCGGAAGGCAAGAAGATGGCGCAGACGTGGGCCGACTACATCAACTACGAGATGGAGCACGGCTCGCTCGACTTCACAGCGCTACGCGAGTTTATGCGCGGACTGGTGGACGGCGGGCCGACCAAGAGCGGACATCGCACACCCACGGTGATCGCGACGCTGCCCGTGCTGGGCGTGGATGAGTATCACATGCGGGCGAACTTCTGGGTGGTGCAACAGGCGATGCTGTCGGGCATTCACGGCATCCTGCTGTGCCATGCGCGCAGTCCCGAGGCGATTCGTGTGTTCGTGCAGTCGCTGCGTTATCCGAATGCGAAGCCGGTCGTTCCAGGGATCGGGGAGGGTCTGCTGGGCAATGGATCGCAGAGCTACGCGTCGCGGATGTGGGGGATCACGCCTGCGGAGTACATGAAGAAAGCGGATCCGTGGCCGTTGAATCCGGAAGGCGAGTTTCTGCTCGGACTGAAGATCGAGGACAAGTATGCACTGGCGAACGCGGAGCATGTTGCGTCGGTGCCCGGCATCGGGTTTGCGGAATGGGGGCCGGGAGATATGGGCATTTCGTTGAATTTGCCGGATGGGCACGGGGCCAATGAGACGCTGCATCCGCAGATGCGAGAGGCGCGGGCTCGGGTGCTGGCCGCGACCAAAAAGGCGAAGATCGCGTTCCTCAATACCGTGCGGCCTGACGATGTGGACAAGATGATCGATGAGGGTGTGCGTATCGGGGCCGGCGGTCAGGAGGCGGCGGAGAAGGGACGGCGGTATACGAAGCGTCAGATGCCTTGGTAGGCCGCCCGCCGCGCCGCTATCGACAATGCGGTTCAGTTCGGGCATACGGTAACGCGGACTTGAGTCGACTTCAGTCTGCCCGCCTTCGGTGGCCACAGCGGCCGAGGGCGTTAGGCTCGTAGTACCTCGGCGATCACGCATTTTCGTTCACCTCGCCCTGCACCGAGATGAGTCTCGGCGCGGCAGGCTGAAGGCCTGCGCTACCGTGAGGTGCGCGGCGCCAAGATGGAGAAGTGAACAGTATTGCCGCTAGCGAAGATCTCCGATGGTCTCCTGGCAGTGGACGCCATAGATGCGATGCGTTCCGTGGTGATCGAAGAGTTTCGGCAAGGCGCGAGGGGATCGCTGGTGCAGGTTGGACTGGATCCCCGAGAGGTGCTTGCCTTCGAGAAACCCTGAGTTGGGCGACTCGATCCAGAACGACGCTTGCGCACGGCACAGGTTGTCGAGCGATTGCGGCCCTGTACCGATCGGGTCACCTTCTTGCGCATAGATCAGTTGATAGGGCTCCGAACGGAAGCCGCGAATGGCCTTGCGGCCGGTGTACAGGTAGTAGAGCGGATCGAGGTTGCCTGCCAGTACCGCGTCGGGCGGTGTGTTCTGGCGGGTCCACTGCAACTGTGCCGACAGGCGATGGAAGCTGTCCGTTTCGGCAAGCCCCGGCATGGCGTCGCCCAGACGGAGGGTCTTTCGGGATGCGGACAGTACCGAGAGCGCCATTCCGCCGATCACTAGCGCGACGACGGTGGTCTGGACGGATGGCCTGAGTCTCTTCAGTTGGATCGCCGCGGGGATCAATAACAGCGGAAGCACGGGCGCGACGAACCGGCCAGGACTCCAGGCCCAGCAGACGACGAGAGCCGCGTAGACCGTCAACAGCAGCGCCGCCGGTGTCAGGCCCTGCATCACGAGTCCGCGCAGCATCCAGAGCCCCAGCGCTCCGGCGGGCAGAATCCACAGGCCATACATCGGCCAGCCGAGCATCGTAGCAGGGCTGAGGATCAGCACGATCGTATTCTGCGCGGCGATGTGGAGCTTCTGGCTGAGGTTGAAGTTGAAGAGGATGTTCCAGCCCTGATAGTTCTCTGTCGAGTAGTAAGCGTCGGTTAGCGCCGTGACGCCCGCCGCGGCTTTCGTCCAGAGGATCCATGGTGCGCACAAGAGGCCGGCCACGCAGGCAAATTGGACTGCTTCCCGGCGGCGGCCTCGGGCGAGTAGAAACACGGGGCCAGCGATGACCATTGCTAGTCCAAGGCTCCGGGTGTGGAAGGCGAGCGCTGCGAAGAGGGCCGAGAGGAGAAGGTCGCGTGTACTGGTTGGGGGCCGGTCTGTCCGGGATAGGTAAAGCAACGACGCGCTGAGCAGGGCCGCGAACAGAGTCTCGGATAGTAGCGCGGTGCTCAGATAAATCACCCATGGCGCGGAGGCGGTCAACAGGCAGATCGCGCCCGCGATGTGAGGGGAAAGGGACTGCTCCCGGGCAAGTTGGTACACGATCAGAAGCCAGAGGAGGGCGCAGGCGAGCGGAATCAGTTTTAAGAGCGGAACGTTGTCTGGAAACTCGGGCCAGAGCTTCCATGCTCCGGCAAGCGCCAGCGGGAACAGCACGGGATACTTGGTTTGAGGAATCTCCGAAGGAAGGCTTACGATCCGGTAGCCCTTGCCCTCAGCCAGAGCCTTCGCGGTTACCACATAGATGCCGTCGTCGTGGAACGTGCCAACCGCGGGAGCGCGCCACGCGATCCAATATGCAGCGGCAAGCCCTGCTGCCAGCCCGATCCATAGCAAGCGTTTTGCGATTGCCGGCATGTCACGTTTCAGGCGCGGCGGAATTTGGTTTTCACGCTGGAGACCGCCTCCCCACACTGCTCAATCTGACCCTCGGCCGCACGGCCCAATTCCGCGGCCATGCGGAGATACTCGATGTTCTCCGTAGCGAGATCCATGATCCGGCAGCAGGTGGCGTCCACGGCCACCAGATCCCCGCCCATCACCAACACCCCCGCATTCTTGGGCGTGCCCTGGATGGGGCCATTGCCCTCCATTGCGACCACGCCGTCGACAATCGCGAATGTCTTGCGGAAGATGCGGTTCAGCTCGACAATCGACGTATTGATCCCCATGCGATGCAGCATGTTCTTCGGCCATCCGTACACCGAGCCTGGGACCAGACCGAAGAGGTTCTTCATCGAGAGCGTGGCATGGGCCCAGTGGTGCGTCTTCATTTTGGCCAGAGAGACGATCAGGTCAGCGCCCAGGGCCGTGTTCGGGAGAAAGATCTCGGGCAGGTCGGCGAACCGTTTGACCGCCGAAACGTCGTCGCGATTGAGGTCGACAAAGAGGTCGTCGAAGCCGGTCAGCTCTCCTCGATAGCGGGCTTCTTCGGCGAGAAACACCGTATCTCTGCGGTGGCCTGGACCCTCCGCGATCGAGACGCTGGCTGCGCCGCGCTTGCGAAACACTTCGAGCGAGGCGGCGATCACGGAGACGTTGGTGTTGATGGCGGTGGATGAGTCAAACTCGACGAGGTTCGGCTTGAGCAGGACGCGCTTGCCCTTCACATCCAGGCCGCAGGCCGCGACGCCCCGGTCGATTACGGAAGCGAGATCGACGGAGTAGTTTGGCGCTTTTCCAATGAACACGCGTGACTTGGGACCGTCGGCTCCGGTGGAGCAACCGGCGGCCAGAGCCAGACCCGCCAGCGGCAAATGCCGGCGCGACACGCGGACGCCTCTGGTATGACGCGGGGCGATTATGCGGGAGTCAGCCACTGATGTCCTCCTTGAGGGAACGCGATCGCTTCGAGCGCCGTGATCAGGATGTCGTTGGCGACGTCCAGGTCAGGCAGCGGCGCGGGTACGCCGTAGTTTTGCAGGCTGATCGCAAGCCATGCTCGTGCCAGCCGGGACTTCGTTTCCGCGTGAAACCGTTTGGCGAGCGCTACGGCGTCGTCGAGCTTGGCGTTTTCGCAGCCCTGAAGCCCGAGGAGTGCGATCGCCGTCGTTTCGGGATAGGACGGCAAGTCCACCCTCAAAACCCGGCGGTTTCCGTAGTTCCAGCCTCCATCGACCGAGCGCCGGTCGAGCATCATGCTTTCCGCCTCGCGGATCCGCGCAGCGACCGGCTCGGCGGCGATTCCCGACTGTTCGCGGCGCCGCATCGCTTTCTTCAGCGCGAGCAGCGAATGCGCCGTCGGCTCGATCCAGCTCGATGAGTCCGGACTCCAAGGCCACCCTTTGAAACGGCGGTCATACTCGACGCCTCCGTTATATACCGTGGCGATCGCACGCTCCAGGAGACTGCCCTCTGTGCCGCGCACCTTCAACATCCAGCCGATGCCGTTGCGGAATGCCTGATCGTTGACGCCGTGAATCATGTGCAACGTGAGCGCGAGCGCACTGGCCCAAGAGGCCGCTGGAACGGGCGGTGCCGGCCGCCATCCCCCGTCGGGATTCTGCAACGAACCGACGAACTTCCAGCCGCGCTGCCAGCGGTCCCGGTCGGCGGCAGGAGCGGAGGGAGCGTTGTCCCCATAAAGGGCGATAAGCGCATAGCACGTGGGTTCCAGCCACGATTGCCGCTTCGGAAAGTAGCCCCAACCTCCATCGGGGTTTTGCAGGGTACGAAGGTGTGCAAGCCTGGCTTGCCGGGATTCCGCGGTCACAACCTTCTATCGGACGGTGGCTCTAAGAACTGTAATCCTGAGCCTCACCTTTGGCCGGGATTCTCCTTAGAAGGCCCTAATGGAATTGCTTAAGCCCGCCGATAGAACAATTGCCATGGATGAACACCACGAGGAACAAGTTGCTGTTGTACTTGGACAACGCCAATTGATCGCAGTTTGCGTCATGTTTCTGGTTGTCCTGGGGCTGGTGGGGACTCTTTCTTACGTCACCGGCAGATCGATCACCGCCGCCCAGATGAGAAACGCCGACGAGACACACTCCACCCCGCCGATCATTGTGGATCCACGGAAATCCGGGGGGCAGCCTACTCCGATTGAAGTCCGCGCCGCTTCTGCAATGCCGACCGGCGCTCCAGTGACACCGCAGCAGGTGGTACCCATCCCGCCCGCGCGGGTCGTGACGCCTCCAACGAAAGAGGAACCTCGCAAGGAGGATTCCGGGCGCACCGTGACTGCTTCCATGAGCAGCGGGGTGTTGTCGCCGGTCCGGCAGGTTCCTACGGCGCCGCCCGTTGCCCCGGCTGCCAAACCGGAGCCTGTGAAGCTTGCGGTGGCCGTCGCTCCGGTTGTGAAGGCCACACCGCCTCCCGTGCCGAAGTCTGAGTTGAAGTCCGCCGAGACCAGGCTGTCCGTGAACCCGGCCCAGCAACCCGCCGCAAGCGTGCCCGGGGGTGCCGTGGACGGTCCGGAAGAGCCCGGTTCGGGCGAAACTTTCTGGCAGGTGGGAGTGGTGGATATCCGTCAGGCTGCTTCTTTCACTCAGAAGGTCGCGGGACTCGGACTTCCCGTACGCCTCGCGGCCGGACAGAGTTCCGATGGCCGCCGCGTTCTTGTGGGTCCGCTCCAGTCTCAGACAGAAGTTGAGTCCGCCCGTAAGACGCTTGTGGCGGCGGGATATCAACACTTCCTGCGGAGATTCTGAACCGTTCAAAAAGAGGGGTGCCCCGGCTGTTTGCCGCATGGGTATGATGGAGAGTTCGGCGAAAAACACTCCCATGAAACCCATACCCCAAAACGAGCAGCGGTCCCTGGTCGACCGGCTAATGCACGCCTGTGGCGGATCCTACACGCCTGACCAGCGCCGCAAGTATTTCATCACCGGTCCGCAATGGGCGGCTGCCTATGAGGGCCAGGCACTCTTTCACGCTCCGACCCGAAGTCCCGTCGGCTTCGAGGAAGTCATCAGGCGCTACTCGGAGATCGGCATCGGCCATTGGGCCACTCACGACACGGACGTGATTCCGTCGGATGCGCTGTTTACGCCGCAACAGGACGCCATTGTCGAACGCATTGGCAAGTCGCTTCGGGAGAACGGGCTGAAGTGCTCCATGGTCACCACGGAGACGTTCTTTCACGCCGTGTTCTCGGCAGGTCCCGCGGCAGAGTCGCCGGCGGTACGCGAATACGCCGCATCACGCCTGATCAACACGGTGAAGGTCGGCCATGAACTCGGCGCACAATTCGCCGTCTACTGGCCGGGTTCGCTCGGGTATCAGATTCAGGGCGCGGTGGAGGAAACCCAAACGCTGCGTTGGTACGCCGAAGGGCTGAATGCCGCCTGCGCCGCGGACATCGAAATCGCGAAGAAACATGGCCGTCCCACGCTGAAACACTGCATGGAGGCCAAGCCCTTCGAGCCTCAAGCGGAGATCCTTCTGCCAACGTCGGACGCCATGCTGACCTTTATCAATTCCGGCTTACTGAAGCATCCGGAAATGGTTGGTCTGAATCCGGAATACCTGCACGAATTGATGTGGGGAGCCGCGCCTCGGGCCGCCCTTGGCCGCGCCCTGCTGGCGGGCAAGCTCTGGCACTTTGATATCAACGACGGCTACCGCTTGAAGCATGACGTCGATATCGCGGTCGGACTGGTGAACCCGCTGGACTGGCTGAACGTGTTGGTGCTCCTGCGCAGCCATGGCTACAACGGCCCATTCAATCTCGACTACAAGCCCCCGCGCACGACCAGCAACCATGGCGTGTTCGCAGTCAGCTTCCCCACGGCGGTGGATCGCTTCATCACGCTTTGGGAGATGGCCGGCGAGGTGCTGGAGGATTCCATCCTGAAGGAAGCCACCGAGGCTCTGAAGGCGGGTGGCGTAGTGACTAACTCCAAAGACGTGCGGGAGATCACCGAAGCGAATAAGGAGTTACTCACGCTACACGAACTGATCGGTCATCGCCTCTTCCAACTCCTGCTCGGGCTGCACAAAGGGCGTACTTACGTCGTTTAGCATATGGAACCAATGGGGCGGTCTCTGATCCTGATCGGCCTGCTCATTGCAGGCGTGGGCTTGCTGATCATGATCGGCGACCGGCTCCCGTTCCGGATTGGACGATTACCGCTCGATTTCCACTGGCAGAGCAAGAACACGTCTGTCTATCTTCCGCTTGGGACCTCACTCCTGATCAGCGCGGTGCTGACATTGGTGATGTGGCTGGTGAATCGCCGTTGAGAAGAGCAAACCGGTGGAGTGCGGACCTTCTAATGGAGAATGCCCATCTTCTCGATCGGCCAGTAGACGAAAACGGCCTTGCCGTAGATGTACTGGCGATGCACCGGACCCCAGGCACGGCTATCATTGGACGACGAGCGATGGTCGCCGAGCACAAAGAAATGCTCCGAAGGGATCCGCATCAACGGCATGCTCTGGCGGTCACGATACTGTTCCGGAACGTAGTCCTCGTCAAGCCGCTTGCCATTCACGAAGACGATTCCGTCCTCCACTGCCACGGTGTCACCCGGCAACCCGATCACCCGTTTGATGTACGACTTCGAGGGATCATTGGGATAGTGGAACACCACCATATCGCCTCGCAGAATCTCGCCGATGCCGAACCGGTATACGTACTTGTTGATGAAGATGCGTTCCTGATCCTCAAGGGCCGGCATCATGCTGGTGCCTTCCACCTTCACGGGCTGGTACAGAAACAGGATCACGACGATCGCGATGGTCACCGAGAGCAGAAGATCGCGCATCCAATACAGGGTGAGAGCGACGGCCGATCTCGCGGCGGGCGGCCCGGCAGGCACTTGCGTGGGTGCTTGGGCGGGGGCGGGTTGCGCCGGACTCTCTGGCGCTCCGGCGGACATCGGGTTCAGTTCTTCTTGCATGCTGTGTCGCCCCAACACAAACCGTAGTGAACGCCCATTATTAGACCATGAGATCCGCGAACTGTTCAACCGCGCTCATTGTTCCAGCCCTTAACGAGGAAGACGTGATTGGCACCATGTTGTCTCGCCTCCCTGCCGGCATTTTCCAAACCGTGATCGTGGCCGACAACGGGTCGACGGACCGTACCGCGGCTGTTGCCCGTGCGAATGGTGCGATCGTCGTGCACGAGCCGGAGCGCGGATACGGCGCCGCCTGTCTGAAGGCGATCGAGGCCCTGCCTGCTGGTTGTGACGTGGTGGTGTTCCTGCAGGCGGACGCGTCCGAGGACGCCGGGGAAACGCCGCAACTCCTTGCTCCTATTATCGAAGGACGCGCCGATCTGGTCATTGGTTCCCGCACCTTGGGGCGCGCCGAGCCAGGAGCCCTGCTCCCGCATCAGGAGTTCGGGAACGCCGTGGCCGCCTTACTCATCCGCCTGCTCTACGGCCATCGCTACACGGACCTGGGCCCGTTCCGGGCGATCGCGATGGATGCGTTGCGCAGGCTTCGAATGGCCGATCGCAACTATGGCTGGACGGTGGAGATGCAGGTGCGCGCGTTGCAGGAGGGTTTGCGGGTGGTGGAAGTGCCGGTATCGTATCGCAAGCGCCATGCGGGAACGAACAAGGTTTCGGGCAACTGGAAGGCGAGTCTTGCGGCTGGCTGGAAGATCGTCTGGACGGTGCTCCGGTTGGCGCTGAAGCCTCCTACGCGCAGAGAGCTGCCATAATCGAACTAGCCGCCATGCGCTTGTTCCTCGCAGCTCTGTTTCTGGTGTCGCTTGTTTCCGCGGCGCCGCCATTTTGGGAGCAGAAACCTCCGCGGGAATGGTCGGACGAGGAGTTGCTCCGCATGCTGACGGATTCGCCGTGGGCGCAGACCTCGGAGGTCAAGGCAGGCCCGGACACCGCGGTCTATCTCGCTTCCGCGAAGCCGATGCAGGAGGCGGAGGCCGAGTGGCTCCGCCGCTACTCGCTGAAATCCAAGGCTCCGAAGCCTGATCCCACTGCCCGCAGTGAATACGAGCAGTATCTTCAGGAGAACCGGGGAAAGGTGATCGTCGTTGCGCTTCGGAATCCGAACCTGCAGGCGCTTGCGGCAGCCGACGAGGTTCGCCACATGGAAGCGGAGTCGTTCCTTAAGGCGGGGCGCAAGAAACTCAAGATGACGGGGCACTTTCCACCGGCGGGTTCCGATCCGGTGCTGCGTCTCATCTTTCCAAGGCCCGACGGGGAGGTCAAGGAACTTAGCTTCGAACTGTACCTCCCGGGGGTGACGGCGCCGTACCGTCAGGTTGGATTTCGAATCAAGGACCTCGTGTACCGGGGCGAGGTCTCGTTCTGAGCGCTGGCGAGGCTGCATCTCAGGACCGGGGAGGTATTGGACCTCGGACACCAGCTTCATCGCTCGCAAGATCGCCCAGATCGCCAAGGCAAATTCCTTAAGGTGATGTGTGGTGTACAGGACGGCAGGTTCGCCATCGGTGAACAGACCGCTCCATCGCCAACCCTGCGTCCTGGCGCAGGTCATCACCTGCACCGGCGATAACCGCGCGGCTGGCGCCCCTTGCGGAGGGGCACATGACATTGATTCTTAGAGAGGGCTCTTGCCGCTTATTCGTGGAGAGTGTCGACCGCCTTGCCCGCTCCGGCGGAGGAGGCGCACATCACGGCCGCAGGGCAGCACTCTCCAGGGCGACCAATGAATCCTGACCTCCCCCTCATTGAGTTGCGATGGCCATGCGCAGTACCATAACCTTTCCGTGAGCTGAAATTATGATCCTCCAGGTGCGAAGCGTGTCGGGTGAGCTGCGACAGGTGGTGTTGGACAAAACTGTGCGCTTGGGCCGGGATTCGTCTTGTGAACTCTTCTGTCCGGAGGACATCGGGCTCTCTCGTCAACACCTCGCGATCGAAGGTTCCGGTGAAACCTGGTCGATCCGCGATCTCGGCAGCAAGAACGGGACCTACGTCAACGGCGAACGCATCGCGGGCAGCCGGCGGCTGAAGACCGGCGATTCGATCCATGCCAGCCGTACCCAGATCGTGGTCGGGACCGAGGAGAAACCCAAGGATCACGTGCTGTTTGATCCCTCGCCATCCACGAACGTGGGCGGGACTGTGGTGGTGCAGCTCAAGGATTTGCTGGATGGACCCGACTCGGCATCCGAAGCTTTGCCGAAGGAGTCGCGCCAGTGGGAGACGCCCGCGCAGGCGCTGCTGCGGGCTGGCCGGGAGCTTGTCGGCGGCCGACCTCTCGAAGATCTCTTTCCGGTGATCCTCGATCTGGCGCTGGAAGCCGTCAATGCCGAGCGGGGCGCGTTGTTCACCACCGAAGGCGACAACGTTGTCCTGCAGGCGTCACGAGGCGGCCAGTTCCGGATCAGCACCGCCGTCCGGGAACAGGTGCTGAAAGAGAAGGCCTCGCTGCTGATTCAGAACGCCTTTGAAGACCAGCTTCTGCAACACCGCGAGAGCATCATCCTGCAAGGCATCCGGTCGCTGATGGCCGTGCCGCTCCAAACCGAAGACCGGGTGATCGGGTTCATTTATGTCGACGGCAACACCTTCCGGCGGCGGTTCTCGCCAAGCGACCTGAACCTGCTCACCGTGATGGCGAACGTGGCCGCGATGCGCATTGAGCACGCACGCCTGGCGCAGGTGGAACAGGCGGAGCAGCGAATGCGGCTGGAGGTGGATCAGGCTGCGGAGATCCAACGGTCGCATCTGCCCTCGGAGGCGCCGGCGGTGCCGGGCTACCTGATTGCAGGGGCGGCGCATGCATGCCACACGGTTGGCGGAGACTACTTTGACTATCTCCCTCTGGCCGATGGCCGCACGGCGCTGGTTGTGGCCGATGTGGCCGGCAAAGGACTGCCCGCCGCTTTGATGATGATGAATCTTCAGGCGCGTGCCCACGCCATCGCGGAGACGTGCAAGGATCTGGCCGAATTTGCCACCCGTCTCAACCGGAGCCTGATTCCACATTGCCCGCGCAACAAGTTCATCACGTTGTTTGTGTGCGCCGCGGGTGCGAACGGTGAGATCGCCTACTGCAACGCGGGGCACAATCCGCCGCTACTGATTCGCGGGACCGGGGAGATCGTGCAACTGAAGGATGGGGGCGCTGTGCTCGGATTGCTCCCTCAGGTGCGGTACGGCGAGGGCAAGGTGCAGATGCGGACCGGAGATCTGCTGGTGCTCTACACCGATGGGATTACCGAGGCAGAGAATCCAGCCGAAGAGGAATTTGATACCGAGAGGCTGGCGGCCGCCGTGGGAGCGAATCGTGCGGCCGAACCGGCTGAGCTGGTCGAAACGGCATTGCAGGCGGTTCGGGATTGGACCGAGGGCGCGCCTGCATCGGATGATCGCACGTTGTTGATTGTGAGGCGCCTTTGAACTGGAATCGGCGCCTGGTACGGTAACGCGAACTCAGTCGGCCACCTCGACCGTCCTTTCGAGGGCCGCGCGCGGTGAGTCGCTACTCGTCGCCCGGTCGCCAACCGCGCCCTCACGAGTTTTGTGATCGCCGAAAGCAGAACGGAGAAGGTTCGTGGGACCTCCGCGATCGCCCATTTTCGTTCACCTCGCCTTGCACCGAGATGAGTCCCGGTGCGGCAGGCTGAAGGCCTGCGGTACGGCGTGGCGTGGTGAGGCGTGGCGCAGAGCGCGAGGTGTGCGCGGTGTGGTGCGCAGCGCGCGAGGCCTGCGTGGCGTAGTGCGCTGCGCCAACATGCGAAAGTGAACTTACTGCCGCACGACCTGCGGGACCGGCGGGGCCTCGGCGGGTAGAGGCGGCGAGACAGTCTTTGGCAACACCTGGGGCGCGCGCTCCGGCTCTGCGGCTGCCTTCCGCACGTTGATCGAGCCACGGTCCGTTGTCAGATTCACCGTCGGGCCTGCTCCGGTGGCGCCTCGCAACTCGTTGCCGCGGCCCTCCTCGGCGACCTTGAGCGGCGGGCCGTAGTCATTCTCGATTTCGCCGCGTTCGGTCTTTGCGGCGATTTCGAACTTTGCCACGAGAGGCGCCACGAAATCAATGTTCCCATTTTTGGTACGAGCTTCGATCTTGCCGAACTGCCCGCGGCCGGGGCGAATCTCGATGTCGCCACGCTGCAACGAGATGTCGAGGCTTTGGGAGAAGTCGCTGAACTGGACGTCCCGCGATTTGGTATTGAGACGAACCGGGCCCATCACGTTCTCGACGGTAATGTTGGAGAGGTCGATGCGCACATTGCCCATCACTTTCTCCACGCGGAACTCGGTCTCGGGGCTCTCGAATCGCAGAGGCTTCGGCAGATCGCGGAAACTGAGCTGCCCGGAATAGGAGCCGTTGACTGTGACGGGACCACCGGCCGACTCGATTTCCACATCCTGGCCGCGGCTGCGCGTCTTGATGTCCACCGGGCCGGCAACCTTTACCGCGCGAACAATGTCGCTGCGGCCAACCTCCACCTTCAGTGCGCCGACGTTCTGCACCCGCACGCCAGCGTTGTCACTGTTGATTTCCACCATCCCAGTGAGGTCCGACACGTCGAAGTCGCCATAGCGGCCGCGTCCTTCGAGGGTGGTGCCCTTCGGCACGGTGATTTCGAGTTCGACCGAGGCGCGGCTTGAGGAATCGATGCGTTCCTGGTTGGTGCGGATCATGATCTGATCCCCAACCGGCACGATCTCAAGCGGCGTCGCTTTGTCGCCCTTGCCGGCATCGGCCTGGTCAAAGGCGCGAATCGTCTTCCGCCCGGTGATCTTGATCGATTCCGTGTCACTGCCGACAATGCGTGCGTTCCCACGGCCCAGATCGAGGATGACTTTGGGATTCTTGCCCACTGCCGCCCGCTCACCAGCCACGGGGAATTCGTAAGGCTCGCCGAAAATCTCCAAGCCCTTGACCGTGATCCGTCCCGCGGGCCAGCGCTTCTGGTAGTAGTTCGAACCCCAGAACACCATGGAACCAACCACGCAGAGTAGAACGACGAACGACCATTCTCCGCCGCTGACTCCCGATGCCGGAAGCGCGCGCCCGGAGAAGTACCAGAAGAGCACTTCACCCAGCCGGACGGTTCCCCACAGGATCAACAAGAGCGGCCAGTAGCGGCTCAACAGTTCGAATAGTGGGATGTCCGGCCAGACATTCCGCATCAGAAACAGAACGCCAATTCCGATCAGTAAGAGTGGACCTACTAATGATCTCGGATTCATGATGTCCTCCTCACCTACTGCGAAAACCCGGACTGCGAGCTGCCCGATGACATTCCTGACGATGACATTCCTGCTGGAGGCATCCCTGACGGTGGCATGCCGAGAGGAGGGCCAGACGGGCCCACGCGCTCCAGCAACTTCAGTACTCCAATGACAATCAGCAAGGCTGGCCATGTGTTGGCGAAGCTGTACGGCCCAAAATGGTCAATGCTGAACAACGTGCCGACCGTAATCAGGAGGATGGGGCCGCGGATTGCGCGGACAAGCGAATTTTGCGAATTAGCGCCGGTCATGGCCTGCCTCCTGTGGCGCGCCGAGCGCCGCATTGGACTTCGCCCGGGCATACAGCATGTAGCACCCCAGCGAGATCAGGAAGACCGGGCCAGCATAGGGCATCAAGCGCCGAATGCTGAGGATATCGAGGTTATTCAAGAGAAAAACCACGCCCAAACCGATCAACAGCACTGGAAGCACGGGGAAACCAGCACCCGCCTGGTTCGGGAAGATGGAAGAGAACTCATCCACGGGTTCGCCGAGGATACGCTTCTTCGCAGTGTGGAAGGCTTCAAAGGCCATATAGAAAAACCACACCGGAATGAAGAGGCTGAATAGCGGCTCCATGGGCCCGGACTCCGCTCCGGCCAGCGTGAACAACAGACCAGCGATGAGCACGTGAACGAAGCCCTTGCCGTACTGCCCGTTGTAGATCGCGCCGACGCCCGGGATCAGTCCCAGTAGAAAGGCCAATCCGGGAGAGATGTTGGGATCCTGCGGAAGTCCCGTAGTTGCGCCGGTGGGCGTCGCGGCAGGTGGAACCGTCACCCGCGGCATGTGGTCGGCACAATATACAGTCCCTTGGTAGGTGAGAATCGCGTCCTGCGAAAGTCCCCGGCCGCATGCGCGGCAAAAGGCGGTCGCCGATGGTGGCGTGGTGGGCGGTGTTTGTGGGTTGTCTTGAATGGGATCCATCTTCTTCTTCCCTTCGAACGGTAATTGCTATTTCCTTTCCGTCTCTGTTTTGGACGGTTGATCCGCCGGTGTTCCGGCTTTGGGAGACTGATCCGCATCCTGCGCCGCCGCCGACTCTTCTTCCGAGTCGGTCAGTTCCCGCAGTCGCGACTGAATTTCATACACAAACCGCAGACTCTCGTAGTACTTCACCGCTCTCACCCAAGTCCGATGAATGCGGTCCTCGGTTGCTTCAACAATCTTTACAGGGTCAAGGTCGGAGGCGCGAAGTTGGCGTGCTTCAATGCCTGCAAAACGGCCGAGCATCGCAAACGAAAGAATCGTCATTGCCATGCCCATCACCATCCGGGGTTGGAGCACTGGCTCGAACACGCGGCCGAACAGCCGGGCAAACGCGCCTCTTGCCCGTTCGGTGACCGGCGCTTTGGCCGGAACCTGTTGGAGAATCCTGGTTACCAGGGCTTGCGGGGGTTCGACAACGGCAGCGCGCTCCATGAACCGGACAGCCGCGCCGGCGTCCGCCGCCAACTCCGCGCAGGCGGGACAGGCGGCCAGATGCGCCGCTACCGCCGTGCGATCGTTCGCCGAAAGGGTGCCGTCGATGTAGTCACAAAGGACCAGTTCGAGATCGGAACAGGTCATACCGCCACCTTGTGCTTTCTGAGGATGCGGGCCAATTCCGCCCGTCCCCGGTTCAAGCGCGACTTCACCGTACCTTCCGGAACGCCTAACACCTCGGCGATCTCCCGATACTCCAACTCCTCTAAATCACGCAAAATCAATGTTTCCCTAAGTTCTGGCGAGAGCTTCTCCAGGCCCAGTTGCAGCACTTCGCTCGCTTCCCGTCCGGCCAGCAGGCCGTCGGTCCGGGCTGAGAGTGCCGCAGTCTCCTCGAGCATGGGCAGTTGCTCCTCAATAGAATCCGTGGTCCGGTCCTGCTTGGTCCTACGGTAGTGGTCAATCAGCAGATTGCGCGTCAGGCGCATCAGCCACACCGAGAACGAACCTTCTCCGGATCGAAAACTCCGCAGGGTCTTGAATACCCGCAGGAACACGTCCTGCGTCAGATCCTGCGCTTCCTGGTCGCGGTTTGTGAAACGGTAGCACACCGAATACACCCGTCGCGTGTGGGTTCGGACCAAGTCCTCCCACGCCGTTTCATCGCCGGACAAACAACGTTCGACAAGACTGGAATCTGGGTCCAATCGGTTTATCCAGTTCAGGCAGCCAGCCCGGTCAGTGCGCCACGGCCATACTGCGGCGGCTCCTGCTTCCGTTGCTGCGACTGCTGCTGCCATCGAACTCTCCACTGAATCACGAATTGAGCGCCGGGCCAACCGTCAAACGACAGACCGTCAAACGGCCGTGACCCCTTGCCTGCTATCGGAAGCCATGCGGTCCGCGGAACCTGTCCGCCCCGGGGAGGCCGCCTTTCGATCCGCCGCCTGCCCGATTTCCCCGTCATCGGCTTCCAGTTATCTAAACGACGATTTATCATGAGAAGTTCACCGAATCTGGCAATCCGAACAGTGGTCCTGGATCGGAAGTTCCCATTTTAGTCCGACTGGTGGGTTGCCGCAGGGATTTCTGTTAACAAAACTGAACAGGTAGCCGAAGGAGGCACCATTCCTACCACTGAAACGGCGTCCCCGCGCAACAAGAACGGGGTCTACCTGCTGATCGGCCTGGCGGTTTTCGCGGCGGCGGTCTTCTTCTGGTTCCGCAGCCGCCAGCAGGCGTTCCGCTGGGATCTCTTCGAACAGACCTTCTCCCAGCTTCACTTGGGCTGGTTTGCCGCATCCGTGGTTGCCGTGATGCTTTCTTACGTCGGGCGTGTCCTGCGATGGCAGGTCATGATCCGCCCGCTCAAGGCTCACACAGGTTTCTGGGGGATGTTCCGGGCGACGGCGATCGGTTTTACGGCTGTAGTATTTTTTGGGCGAGCCGGAGAGCTCGTACGCCCCTACCTCATTTCCAAACAGGAGAACCTTCCGTTTACCTCCCAGGTTGCGGTATGGCTTCTCGAGCGTATCTATGACCTTCTTTTTGTGCTTCTGCTTTTCGCGCTCGCTCTCAGCCAGATCAATTCTTCGTCTACGAAAATCGAAGGTTCGCTCCAGTGGGTGCTTCAGACTGGTGGCCATACGGTGGGTGTCCTGTGCACCATCTGTCTCGCCATGCTGATCGCCTTCGGGCTCTTTCCGAAGTTCGTCGAGAACCGGCTCTCCAACGCGCTCTCGGTCCTTCCCGAGAAGTTCCAACACAAGGTCGACCCCCTGCTCAGGGCGTTCCTTGCGGGAACCAGTTCCACCCGCCGGGGCTCGTTCGTGTTCCTCCTGGTCAGCTACACCTTCGCCGAGTGGATGGTGATTGTCGCGTGTTTCCTTTGTCTTTTCAAGAGTTTTCCCGCGACATCCTCGTTCGGTTTGATGGACACGCTGATCGTTGCCGGCGTGGTCGCCTTCGGGAGCGCGGTCCAGATCCCCGGAATTGGCGGGGGCATGCAGGTCGCTACAGTGCTGGTCCTGACAGAGTTCTTTCGCATTCCCGTTGAAACGGCTACGGGGATCGCCATCGTCATGTGGGCCGTGGCTTTTCTCGCCATTATCCCCATTGGCGTGCTACTTGCTTTGCAGGAAGGCCTCCAGTGGCGTAAGCTGATCCATACCGAAGAGATAGAGCGTTTATGAAGTGCCCCTTTTGCGGATTCCTCGAAGACAAGGTCATCGACTCAAGGGAAAGCAAGGAGGGCGACGCGATTCGCCGCCGCCGCCAATGCCTCCAGTGCGAGAAGCGGTTCACCACCTATGAGCGGATCGACGAGGTGCCCTACATGGTGGTGAAGAAGGACGGCCGCCGCGAGAAGTTCGACCGTCAGAAAGTTCTTACGGGACTGATCAAGGCCTGCGAAAAACGGCCGATCGGTATGGGTAAGCTTGCAGAACTCGTCGATGGAGTAGAAGGAAAACTGATTGAGGCGAACGAGCGGGAGATTACCACTACGGAAATAGGAGAACTGCTGATTGACCGGCTACGCGAGATCGACAAGATCGCCTACGTCCGGTTCGCCTCCGTCTACCGCGATTTTCAGGACGTCGAGGCGTTCCTCACCGAATTGAAGGATATCATTCAAAAGAAAAGGGTTTAGTCCTTTCGCTGCGAGGCTGTCACGCCCTTTTGCCGGAATTTCGCCTTCCGGACGCGCCAGATCCTGTAACCAGAACCAAACTGAAACATCTTACAGTTGGGGGGTTAACTTCGCGCGGGAATGATGATATGATGGACGAGGCACGGCGGGGTGTCCCTGCGTGTCTTCCCCAGTGCCCGGCAGAGAGAAGCGAACAGTCAGAACTGAGTGAATACGACAGGAAACCGTCTGGCGCGGGCATTATCCCCAAGGCAAGCCGCCTGTTGACCCTGATACGAGAACATCGACCGTTCAATTGCATCACACCTGCGGGGGGAGGTGAGTCTACGTGGATCAATACGACGATCAATTCATAGCTGAAGGCCAGGAGCCTCTCGGAATACCCTTCGATGAGGATACCGCATTCTTCCATCCCGAAGAAGTGCAGGATGGCGACGAATTCCAGGCTTCGCAGCAAGTCGAAGAGTCGATCTACACCGACGATCCGGTTCGCGTGTACCTCCGCGAGATGGGAGCGGTTCCGCTGCTCACCCGCGAGGGCGAGGTGGAACTTGCCCGTCGTATGGAACGCGGCAAGCTCAAGATGCAGAAGGCGCTCAGCCGCTCGGCCCGTATTCAGATGATGGTTCTCGAATGGGCGGACCTGATCAAGAAGGGCGAGCCGCTGGACAACTATGTCGACCTGGGCGATGTGGAGGAAGGCTCCACCGCGGACACCAAGCGCCGCGCGGAAATCCGCAATCAGTTCGCCGAAATCACGCTGAATTGTAAGAAACAGCAGCAGTTGGAAGAAAAAGTGCAGGCGATCGCGCCGAGCAACAAGAAGCTGCGCCGCAAGTGGGCCTGGAAGCACTATCGCAGCCAGGTGGAATGCTCTCGCATGATCCGCTCCATGCCCTGGACTCTGCACCGCTGGAAGGAGTTCACCAAGGAGATTGAGCGGGCCGTCGAGGAGCTGTCGCATCTCGACACCGAGCTTCGCCGTCTCGAGGAGAAGCCGGCCCTCAATCAGGCAAAGATCCGCGAGCTGAAGCGCGAAGTGAAGCGCCGCGAGCAGATCGCCGGCGCCACCCTTGCGGAACTGAAGCACAGCCTCCAGGTCATCCGCATCGGGGAGATCGAAGCCGAACGCGCCAAGAAAGATCTTGTCGAGGCAAACCTGCGTCTGGTTGTCTCGGTGGCGAAGAAGTACGTCAATCGGGGCCTCCACCTTCTGGACTTGATTCAGGAGGGGAATATCGGCCTGATGCGCGCCGCCGACAAGTTCGAGTATCGCCGGGGCTACAAGTTCTCGACCTACGCCACGTGGTGGATCCGCCAGGCAATTACGCGGGCCATCGCGGACCAGTCGCGCACCATCCGCATCCCTGTTCATATGAACGAGAGCATGAACAAGTTCCTTCGCGCCACCCGCGAGTTGGAGAAGGAACTGGGACGTGTGCCGACGAACGAAGAAATCAGCCGCCGCATGGACATTCCGGTGGAGAAGGTCCAGAAGCTGAAGACCATTTCCCGCGACCCGGTGTCTTTGGAAACGCCGGTCGGACGCGACGGGGAATCCGCCCTGGGTGACCTGATTGAAGATCGCTGGGTCGGCTCCCCGGTGGACGCCGTCATCGATTCCAATGTGCGCGACGAAACGGCCAATATTCTCAAGACGCTCTCCCCGAAGGAAGAGAAGGTGATCCGCCTCCGCTTCGGCATCGGGTGCGAGCGCGAGCACACGCTTGAGGAAATCGGCCAGGAATTCGACGTGACGCGAGAGAGGATTCGCCAGATCGAGGCGAAAGCTCTCCGTCAACTCCGCTCACCGGAGCGTGCACGACATCTGCGAGCCTTGCTCGCGGCGAGGTAGACCGCGAAAGGCGCAAGACGAATTTAGTCCCCCTCCTCCATACATGAAAAGGCCGGAACACCCTCCAGGTTCCGGCCTTATTTGTCTCTGAACGCCGCTTCCGTGGAGAGTTCGCCAGACTTCGGAGAGGGTTCCACCTCCGGCCAGTACGACAGGTGGCGGTCCAGGATCGCGGTGATCTCCGGGCGGTACTCCACGGGAACACGGATGCGGATGGGCGGAAGAAATGCAAACAGGCGTTGCATCTCGAGACAGATCACGTCCTTTGTGCCGCGGTCGTTGAGATCGAGCCGCAGCATTCCGATGGGCGGGTCGGGCCGCTCCCACCGGTATCCTTCAATGCGAAGCCACGGCAGCAGGCGTCCCCGATGGATGATTCCCCGTTCCCGAAACTCGACATGTCTTGTGGCCATGAGGCCGTAGATCGCCATCGACAGGTACAGACCCGCCATCGCCATATCTTCCATGTCGCCCCGCCTTGAGAACGCCCGCCAAGCCTGCATCAGGCCTTGTGGCGCAACCACCAGCAGAACCCCCGCCTGTTCTTCCGGCGTGCTGGTGCGCAACAGTAACTGGCCCGACCAGTAGCTCCGGCACACCCACGCCATCGACCAAAGTGCAACTGTTGCCACCGCCAGGGCGCTCGCCACAAGAAACAGCCAGGTCTGAGGCCAGCCCGGAATCGGTGGCGGCAGAATGGCACTCGACCCCAGAGTGACTGCCAGCAGAAGGAGAAACGGCCCCGGCCCGGTGAAGTGGTAACTCAGCTTCGACCCGAGCTTCCGGTCCGTCGCGATTCTCCAGAGGCCCAACAGAAGTACCGCTGCCGCGATCGCCGCAGCGCCTGTCTGATTGATCGACAGGCCGCCCGCCACCCACGCTACCCCGATTCCCAGACTCAGCAGGACCTCGGTGCGGTAACGGTTCAACCGGCGAAGGACGCGATCCAGCGCGCCTTCCACCGATGCCTCCACGCGCTGCCCGTTCAGATGCCGCTCAATGTCCTGGCTCATTGCATCGACGCTGCGATACCGGCGAAAGGGCTCCTTGGCCAGTGCTCTGAGGAGAATGCCGTCCAGATCCCCCGAAAGCCGCCTTTGCAGGTCCACTGGAGAACCTTCTCGTGTACTGCTGATCAAGCCGGGGGCGATGGTCACTGTGGATCCATCTGCCTCCGGACGGATCTCCTCGCGCACCACCGCGGAACTCGGCCGGATTGCGGGCTCCTCGGAAATGATGCGCACCACTTCATGCAACACGCGGCTCTTGAGCCGGTATGGCCGCCGGCCAGTGAGCAGTTCGTACAGAATCACGCCGAGGGCGTAGACATCGGTGACGGGCGTTACCGCTTCGCCGCGCACTTGCTCCGGACTCGCATACTCCGGTGTCATCAGCCGGAGTCCCGCCTGTGTTTCGAGCAGGGCTTGCACGTCCGAATCGCGCCGAACCAGTTTCGCGATCCCGAAATCCAACAGCTTCACCTCGCCTGATTCGGTGACGAGAATGTTGCCGGGCTTGAGGTCGCGATGGATCACGCGATGCTGATGGGCGTAGTGGACCGCCGCGCACACGGCGCGGAACAGGCGCAGCCGCTCGCTGACATTCAGCCGCCGCTCGTCGCAATAGGTGTCGACCGGCTTGCCGTGCACATACTCCATCACGAAGTAAGGCCAACCTTCGGGTGTGTTGCCCGCGTCGAAGATCCGGGCGATGTTCGGGTGTTCCAGGGATGCCAGAATCTGACGCTCCTGATGAAACCGGTCCAGCAACTCCGGGCCGCTCGATTCGCGGTTCATCACCTTCACCGCCACCTGCTGCTCGAACA
>JAEUQE010000137.1 GCA_016789785.1 Bryobacterales bacterium | reverse complement strand
GTGATATCCACGGTGCCGGTGATCGTTGACAGGTGAACCGGCGTGGCGATCCATCCGCCCAGCGTCGTCGGTTCGGCGTTGACCCCGACCGTAACCTCGGCGTTGCTGCTCAGCGCTCCATCCGACGCCGTCAGCCGCAGCACGTAACTGCCGGGCTGGCTGAAGGTCGCCTGTGTCTGCGGACTGCGAAGGTTGTCGAACGTGGTGGTTCCAGGGCCGCTCACTTGCGACCACTGGATGTTCAGCGTGCTCCCCGCCGGCAGCCCGTCATCGGTCACCGATCCAAGCAGCGTCGCCGCTCCCGGAATGGTTATCGTGGAGGGCGGTCCCGACGAAACAAGAGGCGCCTGATTCACGCCGGTGTTCCATGTTACTCGCGCAGTCGCCGACCGCACCTGCGCCGCGCCGTAAGTCATACTGGCCCGCAACGTGTCGGTGAACCCGGCCACCTGGCCCGCGTACTGGAATGTCGCGATGCCTTGCGTGTCCGTCGCCGCCTGCAACTGCTGCGGATTCGCTCCCGTCACCGTCAATGTCACCGGCTGGCCCGCAATCGGCCCGTCCGTTTCATTGCTCGCGCGCACGGTCACCGTCACCACCTCGCCGCGCGTCTTCGTCAACGATTCCACGGGCGTGATCTTCAGTACCACCACCGGCGGCAGCGGCCGCTGAATCGAAGTCTCCCGGTAGCGTACGAAGAAGCCCTGCCGCGTGTCCGTGCGCCGGTAGTCGAACTCGAACGGATACACTCCCGCTGTGGGGAAGTTAATCTGTACCGCCTGTTGGTTGGGCTGCGCGGTGGCGACGTTTCTTGCTCCCATCACCGGCAGATTGGCGAAGGCCGTCATGCCACTTACTGGCGCTCCATCCATGGGCCCGCTGACACGCGTCGCGCCGCCGCCGACGCCCAGGATCATGACGCCCTCTAAGTCGGCCACCAGCGTGTACTGGCCCGCTGTCTTCACGATCAGGTTGCCCGTCAGCACCGCCGACCAGGGATTCGCGTTCGTTCCCGTCGTGGTCGCGAATCCGTTTCCGGCGATCGGCACGTTGCCGATATAGTTCGACACGACGTCGCCCAGCATCGCCGCCGCCGGGCTTCGATTCGCATCGCCCGCCGGTCCGCCCGTGTACGGCTGCGCCGCCGGGTTGATCGAGATCGAAGTAAGAATCTCGGTCAGTGCCGGCTGCTGCGCCGGCGCCGTGTTGAACACCCCTGTGTTGTCCGCCGGGAAGAAGCGCGCGGTTACGGGCGCCAGGGCCACGTTCGCCGCCGGACGCACCCACGCCACGCTTGCACTCACCGGGTTCACTCCGGCCAGCGCCGTGGCCGCCACGCGCGCCGTATCCAGGCCCGTGTTCGTTCCGGAGTAACTGAACGTGGCGATCCCCGCCGTGTTCGTGGTTCCGTTCGCGGTGTAAGTGTTTCCGCCCGACACCGTGAATTGCAGCGCCACACTCGATACCGGATCGCCCGCCGTTGTCGTTACTTTCGCTTCGAACACCTGAGCGGTGCCCGCCAGCAAAGGACCGGCGGCCGAAGGCGTGATCTGAAGCCGGTGCGTCGATAGCGTGCCGCCCACACCAACCGTCACCCGGGACGTCGCATTCAATACGCTGTCTGAGGCCGCCAGTTGCAGCACGTAAGTTCCCGGCGCATCGAACATCGCATCCGTGGACGGTGAACTCACGTTGGAGAACGACACGTTCCCTGGGCCGGTGATCTTCGACCAGTTCACGGTGAGGACGGCCGGTGCCCCCGGCAATCCGTCGTCACTCGCGCTGCCGCGAATCCGCAATGCGATGCCCATATTCCCGTTCAGGTCGGGACCCGCAAACACGCTGGGTGCGGCATTCAAAGGACGGCAAAGACCCAGGCCCGCATTTCCGATCGCCGGAAGCAGATCTCCCGGCGCAGGCGCCGTGAACGCATCTCCCGGTGAGGAGGCGATGGTGCTCAATAGCGTCCCGCTGCCGGCAACCACCAGCTCGATCCGGTCAATTGATGGCGCGGGCGCCAGGTCGTTGTAGAAACGAACCGTATTCGTCCCGGTGACCAGCGGCGCTGTCATCAGCGCATTCGCCACCGTGTCCCAGCTTCCCGTGGGACCGGCGGTGAATGAGCGCGGACTCGTGTCCCCATTGATGCTGACATTGGCGGTCCGTGGCGACGTGTCGCCGTTGGTGTAGTAGACGCGCAGGCTGTAGGTGCCATTGGCCGGCGCCGTGACCGTGAAGGTCACCGAACCGTTGCGCCCCGGTCCATGGTTGCCGATCTGATCCACTCGCGCCCCGCCGGAGCAGTTCGCGCACGGCACTACCGTGGCGCCGCCCGACAAGGTCGTGTTGATGCCCTCCGCCTCAAGGTCCCACCCGGATGCCATCGCCCGGATCGTGAACGTGGAAGACGAAGACAGTTCCCCGTCGCTCACCGCGAGTTGCAGCACATAGTCGCCGGCCGCGCTGAAGGATGCGGTCGTGTTCGCCGTCCCGGCGTTCGAGAACGAAACCGTACCGGGACCGCTCACCATCGACCATGTCACGGTCAGGATGCTCGCCGTTGGCTGCCCGTCGTCGCTTACCGCGCCTACCAGGCTCACGAATTGGCCCACCGGAACCGCTTGACGCGGACCCATCATCGAAATCGGGGCCTCGTTCGGTTTGCGGCAAACCGACGTGGCTACCGAGTCGTAAACTGCGTAGATCTGAGTGCCGGTCGGCGCCGCGTAATAGTCGCTCGGGGACGATGCCAGCGACGTCAGCACGGGGGCGTTGTGAGTCCCGTAGCCGATCGTAATCAGCCGCACGCCTGCCGCTTTCGCCGTGTTGGCCGCCGTCACCGGGTCTGACCCGGTTGTGTTCTGGCCATCCGACATCAGAATCATCACCTTCTGCGCCGTCGGAGTGTGGCGGACGCTCGCCAACTCGGTGTTCGCCGCGTTGATGCCCGCCGCGATACTGGTGCTTCCACCCGACACAAGCGCGTCAATCGCGCTCTTCGCCAGGGAAGCGGTTTGAGTCAGTTGCTGCCGGACCACTCCCGTGTTCGTGAAGGACACCACCGCAATCTTGTCTTGCGCCAACTGCATCCGGTCGATGAACTGCTTCGCGGCGTTCTTGGCGTCCGCAAAGGGCTGCCCGCCCACCGAGCCCGAACAGTCGATCACGTGTGCCACGTCAACCGCCGAGAGAGTGCACTGGGCCGTGTTCATGATCGTGATGCGGTCGATCGACGGCGACGGCGTCACCGCGTTCTGGAATTCGATTGTGTTCGCCCCGGAGACTAGGTACACCTGCACGGTTGCGAAGGTCACTGCGGACAGGCTGCCCGTGGTGTTCCCCACAAACGAGAGATTCGTGGCTAAGCCATTCACCACCACACTCGCGGATCGAGGCGTCTTGTCCGGATTCGCGTAGTATACGTTCAGTGCGTACAGACCCGATGCCGGCGCATTCACGCCATTGAACCGCAACGTGCCCGCCGCGCCCGCGCCATGTTTTCCGATTCCATCCACTCGCTGCCCGTTCGAGCAGGTGCTGCAGTTGGCGGCCGTGCTGCCCGTCAGCGTGTTGGCTGGGGACTCCGCTTCAAACGATGCCGCTGTTCGCACCACCAGCGTCGCCGGTGCATTCTTGGTCTGATTCCCGCCTATGCCCGTGATGGTCAGTGCATAGTCCTGAGCCACGGCCGTGGCTGGCACCTGAATGGAAAGCGTGGAACTACCGCTTCCCCCCGCGATCACTGGCGGATCGAACGCGATGACCGATCCCGCCGGCGCGCCCGTGGACGACAAAGAAACGGAACTGGCGAACCCGCCGCTGCCGCTCACTGTCACTGGGAATCTCGCCACACCCGTCTGCCCCACGATCACCGTTGTCGGCGACGCGCTCACGCTGAACGTGGCTGTCGTGTTGATCGTAAGCGCGGCCGCGTTGCTTTCCTTCGTGACGCCGCCCGTCGTCCCGGTGACATAGAACGCCTGCGCGTTCGCTTGCGCGGATGCCGCGCTGGTCGTCACTGTGACTGTGACATTGCCGGGCTGGGTCAGCGACGCCGGCTGGAAGGTGGCTGCCGCACCATCGGGGAGATTGATAGCATCAAAAACAAGTGTTCCGCTGAAGTTGGCTGCACCCGCGACACCCAGCGTGTACGTGGCTGTTTGCCCTGCGTTCACCGTCGCCGATGCAGGCCCGAGCGTCAGCGTATAGTCCGCCGCCGTCGAAATCACCAGGTCCACGCGCAGAGTCCGGCGCACGGATCCGCTTGTTCCGGAAATCGTCAAGGGGAACGTGCCGCGAGGAGTGGAAGCGCCTGCGGTGACTCTCAGATTCGCCGCCGCGGGCGGAATCAATGAAGATGGCTCGATCAAGGCTGTCGCACCCGTGGGAAGTCCCGCAACCTGGAGCTCCACCTGAGAATTGAACCCGCCAATCGCGTCCACCGTGAAGGGGATGTCCGCGATGGCGCCGGGCGTCACCATCCGGCTTGTCACCGTTGACTTCAGCTCAAAGTCGGAAACGTTGGACACCGTCAGAGCAAACGTCTGGCTCTTTGTTACGCCCGCGCTGGTCGCTGTCACGGTTACCGTCGAAGTTCCTAACGGCGCTTGGCCCGACGCGCGGATCGTTGCTGTGCTCACGCCGCCTCCGCGAATCGAGGCCGGGCTGAACTGCATCGCGACCCCAGGTGGTAAGCCCATTGCACTGAAGGCGACATCTCCGCGAAAGGCCCCCACCGCCTGAATCGTCGCGACAATCGTGCTCGACCCACCGGGCGCGACGGTGCGGCTCGTGTTGTTCAACGACAGGTTGAAATCGGTTCCTCCCACAACCAGCGTCGTGGCTGCCGTTCGCGTGACTGCTCCTGCTGTGCCTGTCACGATCATTGGATACGTGCCCGGCGCCGTCCCGGACCCGATCATCAGAGAAAGCGTCGACATGGGCAAAGCGGGAGTCACTGTTTGACTGGAGAAGAGAGGGCTCACCCCGGCGGGTACACCGCTCACCGAGAGACTGACCGGGCTGGCGAAACCAGCCGTCGGCATCAGTGTTACCGCCACCGGCGCCGTCATCCCCACCGTTGCGTTCTGTGTGCTTGGCGTCGCCGTAATCGAGAAATCGGCTGGATTCGTCAGCGAGAGATTGTCGATGGTCGATGCGGAAAGCCAAATCCGCCACTGCGAACAGACCGCCAGTCCCGCATAGAGATCCGCCCCCATCGAAACCGTGGTTGACCCGATCACTGTCCAGTTGAGACCGTCCCCGGAATGCTCCCCGGTGAACGTGGACCCTGTTCGCCTCAACCGCAACCAGCGAGCCAGTGGCGCCTGCCCGCCGTTCAACAATGTCGCGGCTTGATTGAACACTGGTCTCGAGGCCAGGTACACGTTCCCATTGCTGTTCACCAGTACCGCCACCGACTTCCCCTTTGTGTCGAGGCCGTCTCGGACCAGAATTCCCGTATGCCCCCAGCTTCTCGTTACCACCCGTGCCGAGAATACAAAGTCACCAGACACCGAAGTGGATACGTTGCTGTACGCGTCCGGATTGCCGTTCGTATCGCTGAGGAATTCTCCTGAACCGAGAACGGTGAATACGTTGCCGTCGAAGCTCGCCGAACCCGCTCTTCCGGTGTATCCTACATCCTGGTGCACCCACGCCCGCGGAGGTGTGGCCCCGTGGAACAGATCCGTCCTTGCGCTACGCGCGACAACACCGCTCGTCCCCGTTACCGTAACCCCGTAGGCTCCCACTGCCGTTCCGGGCGCCAGAGTCACATTCAAAGTGCTGCTCCCAGCTCCAGGGATCGTTGCTGGGGTGAACGAGTGCGTCGCTCCCGGCGGCAGGCCGGTAGCCGACAAGGCTACAGGCGACGCAAAACCGCCCCATGCGCCTGAGGTGACCTTGAACGACACGCTGGATCCGCTCGCCGCGTCAACCGCTATGGGCGTTGCGGTCATCTGGAAATCGGACCCGCCGCTCACACTCACCGAGTCAAATACCGCCGTTCCGCTCGATACCGCCAGACCCAGGAGCAAATCGCCGCTCAGGCCAAAGTCGTAGCTGGCAAAACCTCCCCAGTTCACCCCGTCGGTGGACGTGAACAGTCGAAGCGATCCTCCGGCGCGCGTAAATCGTAACCACAGTGGAATCGGCATGCCTTGATCCAACCGGTCCGTATTGCCGCCAGTTGCCTGTCTCGTTACCACAACGAACCGGCCATCGTTGTGGAAACCAAGGAAGATTCCTTTCGCTTTCGGATCCAGCGACTCGCGAACCATGATTCCAGCGGCGGCCGTCCGGCTCACCAACCGTGCCGTCAAGTGCCCGTCGCCCGAGATCGCGCTGTAGGCAAAGCTGTGCGCATCGGGCCCGTTGTAGGTGTCAAAGATCTGGCCTCCTCCGCCTGTCAACGTCCAGGTTCCCGAACTGAGTGCCGTGGTTCCCGCCGCCGACGGGCTCCCCACATCGTTCGAAGTCCAGGCCTGAGCAGGGTTGCCGTGCGTGATCAGACTAAGCGGCACGGTTCTTACGATTGCCCCGCTCGTTCCCGTCGCGCTGATCGTGGAAACTCCGCTCGCGGTCCCGGCGGGCACGCTGACTCGCAGTTGCGTTTGTCCATTGCCCGGAATCGAACTCGGCAGGAATGTGCCTGTCGCCCCCGCGGGTAGCCCCGACACCGACATGCCAATCGTGCCGGCGAAACTGGCGTTCGCCGCGGACGCCAGCGTATACGTGATCTCTCCGCTCCGGATGACGGGCGGCGGAACTGCTGATATTTGAAAGTCCGTGACCCCCGGATTGGCGTTCCCGGTGATGCTGACATTCTCGAAATTCGCGTTCACAAGGCTTCCGCCCACCTCACCGAATCCGAATAGTCCGGCATACACGGTGTTGGGCAGAGCGACGGTGACTGGGGAGCCAACTTGTGTCCAGTTCAATCCATCGCTTGAGATGGACGCAGTGATCTGGGATCCCGCGCGGACCAGTCTCAGCCAGTACGGCGCGGCAGCGCCCGTAAAACGCACCTGCGCGGGAGATGCCCCCGTGCTGCCTCGCCAGGAAACCCAGTGCCCCGGCCCGGGGGCCGATTCGAACCGCAACCCGGCGAACGGCGACTGTGGCTCCAGTCCACCCCGGATCATGATCCCAGCGGAGCTATTTCCTACCCCGAGGTTGGCAAAACCGGACAGCCTTGCCACAATCTGCCCGTCCCCACTCAGCATCTGGTGCGCATACTGGAACCCTTCCGGATTATCATCGCCAGAGAAAGTCAGCGAATAGGAAGTCCCGGATACGGCGGTCAGCGATCCCGTGTTGAAGACAGCGCCGATATCGGTGGAGATCCAGATCCTTGTTCCTGTGTTTCCCACGGTGAGCGGAAACGCAATCGTCTTACTGGTGCTGCCGCTCACTCCGGTAACGGATATGCTCCAGGTCCCAGTCTGTCCCGCCGGCGGTGTAACTACTAACTCGGATGACCCGCTCGAAACGGTCGCTGGCGTGAACTCGTAGGTCGTGCCCGGGGGCCCGCCACTCGCCGACAGCGAGACAGCGCCTGTGAACCCGCTCACTGGCGCCACTTGGATCCCATACTTTGCCTTGCCCGCTTCCGTGCCCGGAACCGGATTCCCTGTCAATCGGAAACTGGCTCCATTGGTCAATCGGAGGTTGTCATAGGTGCCCGTGATCGCGGCCGAATAGGGCGAAAACTGATTGCCTGCGGTCGCACCTAAACCGATCGACGCCAGACTCCCCACCGCCAGTGTCATGGGCGTGCCAATGATGGTCCAGTTCGTTCCATTGCCGGATCCGTATGCGGTTACCACGTCTCCTGTGCGCACCAGCTTCAGCCAGTAGGGGAACCTGACTGCGGCCATTCGGGCTTCTGGCCCGTAGCCCACATTGGGCCAGTAGCGATGCTGGACTCCCGGAACTCCCCATTTGTCCACATACACAAACACCATGCGCGCCAGCGGGTCCACGGATTCGCGCATCATCAGACCAACCCGGCTCACCATGTTGCTGCCGGAATCCTGAATGCCCGTCACTCGCACGGCAATCTCTGCGTCGCTCGGCATCGGCTGCGAAAGATAATGCAGTGTGTCGTTCCACCACCATTCCGAAGTACCCGATGCTTGGATGGTCGCCAGACCAGTCACTGCGTCCATGCCGCCGCTACCGGGCGTAACCACCGGGCCGATGTCCCGCGAGGACCATGGCGCCGGCAGGCGCGGTGTCACCAACAGCGATCCCTCGTAAACCACGCTCTCCTGGTTCGTCACTCCCATCACGGTGATCGGATACGTTCCCGCTGGGACCCCTGCCGGAACCGCCAGCGCGAGATTCACTTGATGCGTCGCGTTGACCGTCAATGACGTGGAGCCAAGCGTTGCCACCACGCCGTCCGGCAACCCGCCCACCGCGAGTCCCACCGTCCCGCTGAACCGGTTCAGGGCTGCCAGCTCAATCTTGGCGTTCACTGTCTGGTTGTGCGGCGACAGGATCACTCTCGGCGTTGTGTAGAGGGTGATCCCGGGGTCATCGGAGATTGTCAGCGTGATGGGCTCGGTGTTCGTGATGCTTCCGCCCGTGCCCACCACGTTGAGCAGATAGGTTCCGTAGGGAAGGTTCGCGGGGGTCGTCACCTGGAGTTCAGTGCTCGATTCGCCACTAAGCGTGGTTTGCGCGAATTGAGCGGTGAACCCCTCTGGTAGCCCCGGCAGGCTCAGGGATACGGCGCTCGCGAATCCATCCAACGGGCGTATGGCTACCGTGAATCGGCTTGTCTGCCCGGGGAGGTTACTTCGTGTCGCCGGAGTCACGGATAAATCGAAATCAGGTTCGCCCACACTGAGCGTCACTCCAGCCCCGCTACCCTCAGCCGCCCGCACCGCGGCGGCGCTCCTCTGTCCTCCCGTCACAATGCGTCCGGTGACGTTGAACTGCATCTTCGAAACCCGCGCGTTCGGCGCGGCGGTCAAGGTCAATTTCGAGAAGCCCGCCTTCCGGATCGTCCGTGGCTCAAACTGGGCAGTCACCCCGGGAGGCAAGCCCGTCGCACCCAACTCCACGGTTCCATCGAAACCGAACGATGGCGCAATCGCCACCCACTGCGTCATGGACGATCCCGGCCGCAGACTGCCGGGGCGGCTGGATCGGTGAATCCGGTAGGTAGGTGCTACCGTGTTTGCTTTCACGGTGGCGGTTCTGGAGACACTTCCACTGCGCCCGGCGACCTGGAAAGACAAGGGTCCCGCTACTGCCTGTTTGGGCGCGGTAACCCGCAGCATCACTGTGCTGTTGGTTCTGACGATCTCGCTCGGCTGAAAAACAGCGGTGTAGCCTGCGGGTAACCCGATTACCGACAGCGTGATCTCCGGATTCGCCCCTTGCCGCCCAGTCACACGCAATGGAAAGAATGCGTCCTCCACCAGCGTTTGCCTCGTGGCGAACTCAGGCGCCACCAGCGCGAAGTCAGCATCTGGACGCACGGACAGGTCCACGGACGTCGTCCCACTCTCAGTTCCTCGTGTCGCTGTGATCGTGATTCGGGAAGAACCCACAGGAGTGGTGCCTGCGGTCACAACGCGCAGGACCGCAGTGCCTGGCGAGGTCATCGCCGAAGGCGCTATGGTATACGCCGCTCCCGCGGGCAACCCCGCGGCGGTCAGACGCACTTCTCCCGTTCCGCCCGTTGAGTTCAAGCGGATTGAGTAGCTGGCGATCGCCCCAGGAGGAACGGTCGCATCCCGGTCCGTCGAGACCAGCACGGGCGGCGTCGCCAGCGCCGGAACTTGCCAGAATAGGCTCACGGCAAGTGCCGCCTTCACCGCCGCGTTCACCACATCCTTCACCACACGGCGGCGCCCGTTGCCGCCGTTCCCTACATTCTGCTTTTTGCCTTGGGTACCTTCTTCGACGCACATCTTGATTTGCCTCTTATGCTCAGCAAACAGGGAAGATAAGTTCTGAATCTCGCCGCCTAGTCCTAGTCTCTCGCTGCCACAGGGGGTAGACATCGATCGCCACCAATCGTCGCCAGCGCTTCGCTGAGTGGTGACTTTTCGCACAGTCCCGCCCACAGTGGGCCATCCTTGCTTCGTCCGGGCACACGCAGGGCAGTCGCGCCGCCCACCGCCACCGTCATCAGCCGGATCCCGGCGGACTTCGCCGCCGTGGCCGCATCTGGCGTCACGGCCGGGTTTGCACTGCCCAGGTCCCGCCCATCGGAAATCACCACCATCACAGGTTGCGCGGTGGCGTTCCGGCGGACACCCATGAGTTCCTGTTGCGCGCTGGCAATGCCAGCTCCAATCGAGGTGTTGCCCGAAGTGGTCAACGCCTCAATCGCCGCCTTCGCAGCCTGCCGGTCCGCTGTCAAAATCTGGTTCACCGTCCCCGTGGTCGTGAACGACACCACGGAAACCCGGTCTTGTGCCCGAAGCTGATCCACCAGAGCCTGCGCGGAACTCTTCATCGCAGCGAACGCGCCAATGCTCACGGCGTTGCTTCGATCCAGCACGATCGCTAAATCCACGGCGGGCCCGCATTGGCTCGTCGTCGTGCTCAGGTTGTAGATCCCAAGTCCAGCCTTGCCCTCCGCCGCGTACAGCGCCCCGTTGTGGAATGCGATCGACTCCATCGGATTCGCGATCGGTACCGGCTGGATCACAGGGTTCACCGGATCCGTAGTGTCCACAATCAGGAGGACCTCCTGGCTGTTCAGGTCACGCACGCCGGCGAACGCAAATCGGTTTGGTCCCACCTTGGCTGCTCCGCCTCCGAGCCCTGGCTTGAATTGAGTCTGCAGCACCCTTCGCACCGCCGGACTCTGCGGATTGGTCAAGTCGAACGTCACTATCACGGTGTTCCCCGCTTGTACCGGCTTCGTGTTGATATTCAACTGCATCCCGCCTGTATTGCCGATGGAAATGCCAAGCGTTCCGTCAACAATCGGTGCCCAAAGGTGAACCGTGCCGGCCACGTTGAGAGTGTTCAAGACGGTCATCGCTGCTGGGTTGCTCGTTTCCACCGTCTGAAGAAACCCGGTTCCCGTGTTTTGGCTCCCGATCGATGTGGATCCGCCGGCGTACACCATGGTCGAGGCACTCGACGGATTGGACATTCCGAAGAGTTGCCCGGGACCGCCGTATATGGGTTCTGCCGGCGGCGAGCGTAATGTCGACACCAGGCTGGGGTTGAGTGGATCGGTGAAGTTCAGCGCGAGCAGATCTCCGTACTGCCCGGTCAGAATGCCAAACGCATACACGCCGGCATTCGTCGTCGCATATACATGGCCACCGCGGAAATGGAGACCGTTCACCCACCGTTTGTTCAACGCAAATTCCTTGATCGGCAGTGGATTCTGCGGATCCGAAAGTGAGAACACCACCAGCCCCGGCGCGTTTCCTGTCAACGTGGTCTCGTGATCGGCAAATGCGATGAGCCGCCCGTCACCGATCCCGCAGCGCGCCATCTCCTTAGCCAGCATCATCGCCGCCTGACTCGTCGCCAGCAGCGCTGGTGCGCTCGGGTTCGAGATGTTGACCGTTGCCACGCTGTCTGTCGCGCACCCGTAGAGCAGATTCCCGTTGAGCGCGAGGTGCTTGAAATTGGCCCCCGTGCGGACGCCGCCGATCGGAGTCAGAGAATAGGTTGTCCCTGACTGCCCATGGAGCGGAGTCTGTGCCAGGAAACTAAACAGTGTGGCGAGAACGGCGGAAACCAACGAAGTGAATTTGAAAACTAGGGATTCACCAGGAGTAGGACTGTGAATCGAGTAGTAATTCGACACAAACGCCTCCCACAAACTACGGCTTGCAGATCGAGTAGTGCGTCCGCTGCCGAATCCGAAAATCAGTTCATCAGTGGAAAACTGTCAATGGAAACATGGCGCTGTCCAGTCTTCCGGATTGGCGGCCCAAACCCCGCGTCCTCCCCCGTCCGGACACACCACAATTCCCTGTTGCCCGGCACTCGGGAGCAGCATCAACACTCGAACTGTACGAAACTGGCGCCTGCGCGCCACCGTGTGCCTGAAGATGGTCACAGCGGATTCGTCAGGGCTGCTTCCGTGGACAGCCCCGGATTCTCAGCGAATCCTCGATCTCGGTCGATAGAATAACTCTAAAAAGAAAAACACACAAGATATTTTTCCGCTTCGAGACACTTGATTAGTTGACTCTCGCTGGCGTCTTCTCGAGGGATGCAAGTCATTCGGCAAGCTTCCAGCACTTGATGGGCCATTCCGCCTCGTCGTGCGCGGGTTCCATTATCGATAAAAATACGGGCGTTCCCGGCTCCGTCCGTCGTCTTTCTTGTTGGGCTCGTGTCTTAGATCTGTAACGTGGGTTACATTCCGGAAAAACTGCGGCACTGTAATGTGGCAATTTCTTCACAGTCGCTTGGCAGGCAGAGCCTCGACTTCACCCACCCTGCGCAATCCAACCCATCTCGAATGACCCAAGGACGCGCGGACGCTGGCGCCCTCTGGAAACACGCCTGCGCGACGACGATACTTCTACCCCGCTCGCGACGCCGGATTGTACAAGGAGCAGCCCTTTTCTTGCCTCCCCCAGGGAGACGTGAACCGCTGCCACGCAGAGCAAGGGATGCGCTCGGAGCCGGCTGGCTAGACGTCTGCGGGGCCAGTCATGCCATTCGGATTGCGTCGGCGCGAGAATGCGTCACAGGACTTTCCCAGCTCAATCTCTTTTGTTTGCAACGCCAGTCGCTCCAGTCCCGCCAGAACTCCAGAACCCGCATGCTACGGTCGGATCGGAGACACCCTCTCCGAGTCCCGAACAAGGAGCACTTCCATGGACAATTTCACGACTTCCGCCGCGAAACTCGCAGCCAACGCCGCAAATGCACAGAAATCTACTGGCCCCATCTCCGCCGAAGGCAAGGAGAAGGCCTCTCAGAACGCCCGCAAGCACGGCCTCTCGGGCACGAAGTTTTTCTGCCCGGAACACCTCCGTCCTCTCCTCGCCGAAATCGAGCAGGAATACCGGCAGTCCATCCGTCCCGTCGGCTTCCTCGAAGAAGATGCCCTCCTCCAACTCCGCAACGCCCGATTCAACATGGAACGCGCGCAGATCCTCATGGAAGAACTCGGACGCGAAGCCGACTCCCGAGGCGTCGACCCGCTCGCCGACCCCGATACCCGCAAGGACTATCTTCTCTATCAGCGCTACTTCAATCAGAACCGCTCGGCCATGCAAGCCGCCATGCGTGAACTCCGCAAGCTCCAGTCCGAACGTGTCCTTCGCGAACAGCACAATGCCCACGAACGCTTTCCCGGACTCGCCGACCTCGGCCCCAGCATGCGCCTCTATCACCAGCACATGCGGGAGAAGCAGCGTCGCGAACAACTCAAGGCCCAGCAGGCACTTCACGCAATGATGGAAGGTCCGCTCCCCGGCGAGCCCGGCTACCGCGCCGACCTCGACCCCGCCAACCAAACAAACCCACGCTCTTCCAGAGCCGCTTGAAAATCGGCGCTGGAACTCCATTCCGAGGAGAAGAAACACGAATCAAATCCGCAGGGACACACCAACCCGCATGGCGAGTGGCCTACACCTCACCGCTCTATCACGATCAGTGTCTCCGCTGCTCCGGCTGCGGCTAAAACACCACCTTCAATGCAAACTGGATCTGCCGGCCCTCAAACGCCAGCGTCGACCGGCCGAAATTCACATTGCTCCAGCGCTGCGTGGTCGCGTTAAATGTCCCGAGTGAGTTACTCGGACCGCGCAGGTTCACCCGGTTCAGTAAGTTGAAGAACTCCGCGCGGAACTGTACCCGTAAGTTCTCCGCACCCACCTTCGCCACGCGGAACTCCTTGAACAGCGACGCGTCCGTGGTCGCAAATCCCGGTCCCCGGAACGTGTTCCTTCCTAACAGTGGGGTGGTTCCGCGGGCTGCCTGCCGGAACAAGGTGCTCCAGTTCGCAGCATCTCCAAAAGCGCCATCCAGGAACGACTTTGGCCCCTGCCTCACGCTGCCCGCACTTACTTGCTGCGGATTCGGCCGGTCCGTCAGCACACCGTCCAGGTTGTAATCCTCGGCCGTAACCACCGTAAACGGGAAGCCCGACTGCAAGCTGACGATGCCGTTCACCTGCCAGTCCCCCAGCACACCCCGAACCAAACCTTGCGACGACCGGAAGAACGGCAACTCCCAGATGAACGTCGCCGCCACCCGGTGCGTCGCGTCAAACGCCGAAATCCCGCGATCCAGCCGCAGATTGTTCACCTCCATGGAACCCTGTAACTCGCCGCCTCCGCCGCCGAACGGTTCCGAATCCGCATCAATCGACTTACTGAACGTGTAAGAGAACTGCGCGGAATAGCCTGACCGGAACCGCCGGTTCAACTGCGCGGTGAATGCATTGTAATTCGAACTGACTGCGTTGTTTCCATAGACGATCGATCCGAAACTCCGGTTGACGCGATCAAACGACCCATCGAGCAGATCTCCTGAAAAGCGGTTGATCTCGTTCCGCAGGAGCAGTTTGCGGCCCACATTGCCGATATAGTTCATCTCCGCGGTCCAGTCTCCCGGCAGCCGCCGCTGTACTCCGAGGAACCACTGCAAGTTGTAGGGCGCCACCAACCCCTGATCCACCACCTGCGCGCCGGGCCGGATCGCGGTGTTCCCGCCATTCGCATCCAGCGGCCGTGCAAAGCCTGGGTCGCCAACAAACGGAATGCGATACGCTGCCCGCGGATTCTGCCCTGCTGTCCGCGCATCCAGCGTTACCTGCAGCGAGTCCGGCGGATTGAATCGAGTGTTTCCAGTAAAGTTCGACCAGAGCCGCGAATAGAAGATGCCACCACCGCCACGAATGGCCCACTTGGCACTCCCTGTCGGGTCCCATGCGAATCCGAAACGCGGCGCCCAGTTGTTGTTGTCGCTCCCGTAGAGGCGGTTCACGCGGCCAATGCGCCCCGCCGCCACGCTCGCGTCCAACGGCGTAATCGTCGCCAGCAGACCATTCTTCTCACCCAGTGTGCCGAAGTTCTCGTAACGCAATCCGAGATTCAGCGTCAGCCTTGGCGTCAGTTTCCAGTCATCCTGTACGAAGAATCCCCACTCGGTCTGCCGGAAGTTGCGATAGGTCCCCGCGGGCGCGCCCGTCGCGGGATCCACTCGCGCGATGATGTTCAGCACCTCATCATCGGCGAAGTCCATCAGATCCTGAAACGTTACCTGCGGCTTGAGGAACGTCGGGAAGTTGCTGTTCTCATGGAAGCGCCGGAACTCGATGCCCATCTTCACTCCGTGCTTGCCCTTGTTCACGGTCAGCGAATCGTAGATCTGATACGTGTTGGTCCGGATGTCCAGCGGGAACACAAACCCGTCAGTCGAGGCAAACAGCGCCGCCGACCGGCCCGCCGCGCTCATCTGCACAAATGGAATCTCCGGGAAGTTGCCATCTGTGTACTGTGGATCGAAGTTGTATCCAAGCCGCAGTTCATTGATCACCGAGGGGCCAAACACATGCGTGTGGTTGAGGCCCAGGTTCTGATCCAGTTCCAGCGTGTCCTGCACGAACGCCCGCACGCTGTTGCCTGACGCCGATTGCCGCACCTGATCCAGCCACGAGAACCGGAAGCTCGCCGTGTCCTTGCCTTGATTGAATGTGCTGTCCAGGCGGAACGAGTACTGATCGTCAGTCGTGAAGCCGCGCACGGGAACGAACACATCGCCGAGATCGAGAATGCCGTCCGGCGGTCCGGCCACCAGCACTCCAGGCGCCGGTGACCCGATGTCGCGAATGTTGAACTGCGGGTCCAGTAGGGGAGGGAAGTCGCGTAGCAATCGCGCCGCAATCGAGTTCGGACGCGTGCGCAACACATAGTCGCGGAACTGCGGCGTCTCCACGCTCGCCAGCCGCAGACCAGGTTGCCGCAAGCGCAGACCCTGATACGAGCCGAAATAGAACAGGCGATTCTTCAGAATGGGCCCACCCATCGCGCCGCCGAATTGATTCTGCTTGAACTCAGGCTGGCTGCCTGTGCGCGCTTCGAACGTGTTGGATGCATCCAGATTGTCATTGCGCAAGAACCAGAATGCCGACCCATGAGGATCGTTCGTGCCGCCACGTGAGATCACACTGATCACGGCGCCGGCTGAGCGTCCGAACTCCGCCGACATGTTGTTGGTCACGATGCGGAACTGCTCCACGGCATCGGGACTCAGGTTGATCGTGGTGCGCCCGCCCTGCCGGTCGTTGTTGTTCGTCACACCGTCAAGCAGGATCTGGTTGTCGCGGAATCGCGAGCCTGCCGCGCCCACACGCGCCGACGTCGTCTCCGACTCTTGCAGTCCAGTCCCTGCCACGCGAATCACGCCCGGCTGCAACTCCGCGAGCTGATACACGCTGCGCCCATTCAGCGGCAGATCCACCACTTCGCGGCGCCCCACCACGGTGCCAACTTCGCTCTTCTCCAGACTGAGCGCGGCTTCGGTCGCTGTCACAGTGACGCTCTCGGCAACCGCGCCCACTTCGAGTTTGAAGTCGATGCGGCGCGCATCAGCAACATCCAGCGGAATGCCCTGTTGCTTCACGGTCTTGAAGCCCTGCGCCTCCACTTGAATTTCATAGCGTGTTCCGGGCGGAAGGCTGCCCAACCGGTAGATGCCTTCCACGCCAGTTGTCGTGCTCCACGCACGCTTCGTGGCTTCATCGGTTGCGGTGACTTTCGCGTTGGCAATGGATGCACCGCTTGGATCGGAGACCACGCCAGTGATCTCACCAAGAATTCGTTGTGCACTCGCCAGGGAAACGCAGGCAAGAAATGTGAGCAGAAGCTGAACCACCATGTCTCTGACGTTAGCTCAGTTCCGTGTCGAGAGGATGAACTCGTGAGTTTACCCGTCTTGCAAACAAGAAGGGCTGGGGATTCGCGAGCCCCAGCCCTTTCGTGAAACGAACTGTGCGGTCTGCTGCGTTAGAACATCAAGCGCAGCGATACCTGACCTGTGCGGTTGCCTCCGAAGTCCGAACCTCGAATCCCGAAAATGCGTCCGAAGTTCACGGCGTCTGCCAGATTCAGATTCGGATCGCCCAGATTCGTCCAGTTCGGAAGATTGGTCCAGCTTCCTTCCAACTGCAAGCGGAAGGACTCCGCAATTGCGAAGCTCTTGCGCATGCCCGCATTCCAGGTGAACGTGCCCGGCCCTTGAATGATGCCGACGCCCGCATTTCCGAACCGTGCGATCGGGGCCAGATCCTGGCCCGGCCGCACGCCCACGTTGAAGTTGAACTGATCCGCTGTTCCCGGAACTCGGCCCGGCGCCATGAACGCGTTGCGATCCACCCAGCGGAGCCGATCGGGGTTCGACACTTCGCCTGACGCCGTACCCACGCGATCCGGCCGCTGCGTGCCGCGCCTCGGCGCATTGGTGCCCGAAGGATCACCGATGGACATTGTCGGCGTCATGAACGGACCGGACTGCAGAATCACGATCGAACTCAAACTCCAGCCGCCGAAAAGCATGTCGGCTACGCGATTGGAATCCGACATGAACTTGCGCCCGCGTCCGAAGGGCAGATCGAACACCATCGTGTTGAGGAAGCGATGACGCCGCGTCGCATAGACATCCCCGCGGTCGCCGCGACGGTTCAGCGAATCGGTGACGCGGCCGCCGCCTGTCTCGCCCGCAAAGCCAGTCGGCGAGGGGCCCGCATTGTCTGCGATGTTCTTCGCCAGCGTGTACGACGCGTTGTAGGTGAGACCCTTGTCAAAGCGCCGCGTCATCTCTGCCTGGAGCGAGTTGTAAATCGCGTTGGCGCCGGCGTCACGGGAATAGATCAGACCCCAGTTCGGGAAGGGCCGGTCCGTGAGCGGGCGCTGGCTGAAAAACGTGTTGGACGCCGGTGCCTGATTGAGATCCGGCGCCCACGGCAGATTCGTCGACTTGTTGCCGATGTAGCTCAGCCGCAGTCCGGTGTTCCGGAGAATCTCCCGGTCCACCGTCAAGCTCCACTGCTGCATCTGCGGAGGCTTGAAGTCGATCTGGTTCGCCGTGCGAAACTCGAACGTGCCCACCGAGCCTGCGCGCACACCCGACGAGTTCGCGGGCCGTGTTTGCGGAAGCGTGAAGATCGGGCGGCCATCCGGGCCAACGTTGGTGAACGAGCGCACGTCCGATTGTACGGTGCCCGTCAGCGAGAAGAAGATGCTGCCGAGCAGCACCATGTTGTAGAGCCCATAGCTACCACGCACGGTGGTTTTCGGATTCATGCGATATGCGAAGCCGGCGCGAGGCAGAAACTGCGCATAGTAGTTCTCACGCAGACCTTCGGGAATTCCCGCCTCGGAGGCCGTCACGAACGGGGTGCAAGGCACGCCGCCAATCGCCGCTCCAGGACACGCGTTCACCGATGCGAGCACCGCTGGCGCCACGAATTGACGCGCCTTCGGATTAGTCGGCAGCACTACTTGGCCTGTACGTGGAACTGTGCGATCGAAGTTGGCGATGTTGAATCCCGCGTCGGTATAACCAGGGTGGAACTCATAGCGAACACCGAAGTCGAGCGTAAGCCGGTCATTCACGCGCCAGGTATCCTGCGCGTATGCCTTGTAGTGCGTGGCGCGGCCATCGTTGTCCAACTGCACCACCGCAACGCTGGTTTCCGCCGGTACGCCCAGCAGAAAGTCGCCCCACGCCGCGCCCGTGAACGTGCCGCGGAAAATGTAGTCGCCGTAGTTGTCGCCGGTGGTGAAGCCGAGATTCGTTTCCGCGCGCAGCCGGCGAACATCCACGCCGAACTTCATGGTGTGCGCGCCGCGCGTCCAACTCAGGTTGTCAATGAACTGCGTATTCCAACTCACGCTGCGGCCGGGGCGGCCCTTTGAGAAACTCTGCAAACGGTCGATGGAGAAGTTCGGCAGCGCGTTGAAGAAGATGTCCTTCTGGATGTCCTGGAAGTTCAGGCTGTTCATGAAGGAGCGTCCGTCGAAGGGGAACTGCGAGCCCGAGGGAGCGTACGATACACCGCCAAGAAACTCGTTCAACAGTGTCGGAGTGATCACCCACTTGTAGTTCAGCACCGCCTGCTTGTAGTTCGCGAAGCCCGTGTCAGAAGGCAGCAGCAGATTGTTGGGGCTCGTCTGCGAGCCGTTCTTCCAGCTATATCGCCCAAACAAGCTGTGTGCCGGCGAAAACTGATGATCGATACGCACGTCCCACTGATTGCTTTCGATGTTGGCGATGCGGTTCTCCACGAAGTTGCCGCCAATTGCGCGGTCACCCGTGCCGAAGTTTGGATCCGGATAGAAGGGGATGATCTTGCGCGCGGCGTCAATGAAACGGCTCTGTGGAATCGCGTTGCCGGGGAACGGTGTGCCGGTCAGCGGATCACGCACGGTGACGCCTTCCGCTCCGAAGCTGCCGTTCTTCATGGCCACAGTGGGCACCGAATTCGTCACCGTGGACTGCCGGGGAAAACGGAAGCTCTCCCACGTGAAGTAGAAGAACGTCCGGTTACGTCCACTGTAGATTTTCGGAATCAGCACGGGGCCGCCGAGTGTTCCGCCAAACGTGTTGCCGATCTTCGCGGGGAGGCGCACCTGATTGAAAGCGCGCGAATCGAACGCTTTGTTTTGGTGATACCAGAACGCACCCCCGTGGTAGCTGTTCGTGCCGCTCTTGGAGATGGTGGTCACGTCGCCCGGTGCGCCGTATTCCGCGGTGTTGCCAACACCCTGCACCTTGATTTCCGAGATCGATTCCACCGATGGAAACAGGTTGCGATTCGGGCTGTTGCCGGTGACCTGAGTGATCGAAATGCCGTCCACCGAGGATTCCGACTGTGCCGGGAGACCACCCTGAATTGAATAGCCACCGCCATTGTCTGACTGCACTCCAGGCAGCGTCGCAATCAACGCGTAAGGACTTGTGGAGCCGCCGCCGCGCACGTTCGAAGGAAGGCTCAATACGGACTCCGGCGTCAATGTTGACTGAATCACCGGCGTGTCGGTGGCAATGGCGGCGCTAGCTCCGGTCACCTCGAGCACTTGTGTCACGTCGCCGACCTGCAGCGCCGCATCGACGCGCAATGTCTCGCGTGAGACCAGTGTGAGCCCTGTTGCGGTGAAGGCTTTGAAGCCTGACATCGATACTGCGACCGCATAAGAACCGGCTTTCACTGCGCGAAACGCATAGTCGCCGGAAGAGTCTGTTGTGGTTTCCAGTGTCGTATTCTCACCGGTATTCGTGAGCCTGACGGCAGCTCCGGTAACGGCTGCGCCGGTGGGATCTTTCACTGTGCCGAGCACGGTGCCCAGCGTGGATTGAGCGAGAACAGCATCCGCGGATACAACGGCCGCGACTGCCACCAGAAAGAGACGATACATAGTCGTTTATGGTAGCGCAGATCCAATGCGATTCCATTACACTTCGATGTGAAAATGTTTCAGACGTTCGATACAGCCCACTCACGGATCCAACGTGCGAGAAGCACTCCATCGATTGGGTTTGAAAGCGTCTGCCGGGCCGCGTCCACCAGCGGTGCGCCGATGCGCTCGCGCCGCATTTCGAGCAGTGCGGACGCGTAGGCGGGAGTCCATTCGGGGTGCCCTTGAACGCCGATCATGTGCCCCACTTCATAGAGCGCAACCGGGCAATGCTCACTGCTGGCCAGCACGCGTGCGCCCTCGGGCAACCGCTCCACTTGATCCTGGCAGCTCAGCAACAGCGAGAACCGGTCGCGAGCCGGCGACATCCAAGGCCGCGGTGCGATGACATCGAAAGTGTGAACGCCAATGCCCCATCCGCGCGGACTCTTCGCCGTGCGCCCACCCAGCGCATGCGCGATCATCTGATGCCCGAAACACACACCCACCAGCGGCTGACGGGCTTCGGCAATCGCTCGAACGAGCTCCGCGAACGCATGGATCCAAGGCTCATCGTCGTACACCGATGCCTTTGAGCCGGTGGTTACGTAGAGGTCGCAGTCCATCGCACTGCGCGGGCGGTCTCCCACCGTGAGATCGTAGTCCCGCCACTGCGCATCTGGAAACACGCCGCCAAGCCAGCGCCGGAACATTTCATCGTAGTCTCCCGCGATGCCGCGCAGTGGCTCAGCGACGTGATCACACAACAGAAGGCCGATCTTCATGTTCGAATGGTGCGCAGATGGAACGACTTCGGACGCGTCAATTGCTCATAGCCCAACACACTCAGCGCACAACCGCGCCCGGAGTCTTTCACTCCGGTCCACGCGAGTTCCGGATCGAGATAGTCGCAGCGATTCATGAACCATGTGCCGGTCTGCACCTGATCGCCGATGCGAATGGCTGCTTCCTGATTCGCGGTCCAGATGGCAGCAGTGAGCCCGTAATTGCTGTCGTTCATCAACTCGACTGCTTCATCGTCCGACGCCACCGGCATGATGCCAACCACCGGACCGAAGGTCTCTTCGGTCATGACGCGCATCGTGTGGTCCACTTCGGTGAGGATCTGCGGCGCAAGATAGGGCGTACCTGGCTGGTCCGCCGCGAACTCCTTCGGATCCATCCGAGCCGTAGCACCTTGAGCGACTGCTTCAGCGATCTGCGCGCGCACGAACTCAGCGGCCGAAGTGCGAACCATCGGTCCCAGCGTCGTCGCCGCTTCCAACGGATTGCCGAGCACATAGGTTCGCGCCAGTGCGACTGCCCGTTCCACGAACTCGGTGTACACGGCGCGATGCACGTAGATGCGTTCAATGCCACAGCACGATTGGCCTGAGTTGAACATCGCACCATCCACCAGATTCTCCACGGCGTCGGCGAGGTCCGCGTCGGAGCGCACATAGGCGGGATCCTTGCCTCCCAACTCGAGCCCCGTTGCGACGAACCGCGCACCAGCCGACTCCTGCACCGCGTGTCCCCCGCTCACTGATCCAGTGAATGCGACGAATGCGACGCGCGGATCGCGAATCACCTTGTCCACGCTGTCATGCGAGAGATGCAGGTACTGAAACACGCCGTCAGGAAGGCGGGCCGCCGCGAGACCTTCCGCATAGCGCTCGGCACAAAGCGGTGTCTGGGCCGAGTGCTTCAAAAGCACGCTGTTGCCCGCAAGCAATGCGGGAACGATGGAATTCACCGACGTGAGGTAAGGGTAGTTCCATGGTGCGATGGTGAAGACCACTCCCAACGGTTCACGCCGAATAAAGCGTGTGAAGCCTGCTTTCGCGGAAGTGGCGATGTCCGCCAGAGCACGCGGCGCCGCCGAGATCATGTAGCGCGCACGCTCCGCGAATCCGCGCTTGATCTCGTTGGGCGTGTATCGAATCGGGCGGCCCATCTGGAAGGTGAGCTCTTCACCAATCTTGTCCGCATGCGCCTCCATCCACGCCACGAAGCGCGCGCAGATCTGCATGCGATCCTCCAGCGGCGTGGCGCGCCACTCTACCTGCGCGTGTACCGCGGCGGAGAGCGCGTCATCGATCTGCTCTTCCGTGGCCAGTTCGCGCTCCACATATACGCGGCCATCCACGGGAGAGATTGTCTTCTGAATGCTCATAGGGGTG
>JAEUQE010000136.1 GCA_016789785.1 Bryobacterales bacterium | reverse complement strand
CGTTGGGGCACGGAAGAAGGCGTACGCGAACTGCTTGGACCGCACACCACATCGGTGACGATGACACGGCGCATGTTGAAGGCACGGTCGCGGTCACTGGATGCCTGGTTTGACGGGATGAGCAAGTGGTTCGGTCCTTTGAAGACGGTGTACGACGGACTCCCGGATCAGGATCGCGGGGAATGCCAGAGGCGGATGATCGCACTCGCAAGTGAATTCAATCGATCCGGGGATGAACGGCTGCATGCGCCGGCGGAGTATCTGGAGATTGTGGCTGTACGCTGACACGGATACGATAGAGGCATCGTGAGACAGCTCAGCCTTGTTCTGCTGTTGATGCTGAGCCGGTGGCTGCCGGCAGAGCAGTTGGGCCGCGGTGTTGTGGCGGTGCGGGCCTCGGAATCAGAAGTGTTCGTGGGATGGCGTCTGCTGCGCTCCGATCCCGCGGATGCGGCATTCCATGTGTACCGGGTGGCGGCGAACGAGGCTCCGGTCAAACTCACCGAGACACCTGTCCGCGGCGCGACACATTTCACCGACAAGACTGCGGATCCATCGCGTGAGAACAGCTATCTCGTGCTTGCCGTGCGCAACGGCGTGGAACAGCAGCCGCCGGGAAAGCCGTTCGTTCTGGCAGCCAACACGGCGGTGAGACAGTACCTTTCGATCCCGATCGAGCCACCGGAGGGAGGCGTTTCACCGGATGGCGTCGCGTACACCTATGCGGCGAATGACGGCAGCGCGGCGGATCTGGATGGCGACGGCGAACTCGAAATCGTGTTGAAGTGGGATCCTTCCAATGCGAAGGACAATTCGCAGAGCGGGCACACGGGCAACGTGTATCTGGATGCGTATCAACTGGACGGCACGCGGCTGTGGCGAATTGATCTGGGGCCCAATATTCGCGCCGGCGCGCACTACACCCAGTTTCTGGTCTACGATCTGGACGGCGATGGACGCGCGGAAGTGGTGATGAAGACCGCGCCGGGATCGAGAGATAGCGCCGGCCATTCCGTAGGCAGTGATCGCACGCGGTTCGTTGGTGAGACGCCGCAGTTCGAGATGGGCGAGGATCATCGCAACACCGCGGGCTACGTGCTCACCGGGCATGAGTTTTTCACGGTGTTCGATGGATTCACGGGGCAGGAACTGGTTTCGGCGAACTACGAGCCTCCGCGCAACCGCGATGTGCGAAGCAACAACGTCACGGCATGGGGCGACAACTACGGGAACCGCGTGGATCGTTTTCTGGCCTCAGTGGCTTATCTGGATGGCGAGCGGCCGAGTTTCATACTCTGCCGGGGCTACTACACAAGGGCCGTGCTTTCGGCATGGAACTGGCGCGATGGGAAGCTCTCGCGCGTGTGGACGTTTGATTCCGATGATGGAACTCCGGGCAACACGGCATATCGCGGGCAAGGCAACCACAATCTGGCGGCTGCCGATGTGGATGGTGATGGCAAGGACGAAATCATCTATGGCGCGGCGGCGATTGATGATGACGGGAAGGGTCTGCATGCAACGGGGCGGGGTCATGGCGATGCGCTGCATGTGTCGGACATGGATCCATCGCGGCCGGGTATCGAGGTCTTCCAACCGCATGAGACGCCGGCGTTGTATGGGCCGAATGCGCTGGATGTTCGGGATGGGCGAACCGGCGAATTGATCTGCGGAGTGGAGGCAACGGGAGATATCGGACGGGGCGCGGCGATGGACATTGATCCGCGATTTCCGGGGTACGAGTTCTGGGGCTCGGGAAACACAGGCGGTCTCTACAACGTGGGGACCTGCGATCCTGATCCTGCGAAGGGTCCGCGCGCACGGCAGATCTCAGCGGCGAAGCCGCGTCAGATCAACTTCGGGGTCTGGTGGGATGGGGATCTGCTGCGTGAGTTGCTGGATGGAACCACGATTTCGAAGTGGGATTGGGAACGAGGAACGAGTACGGCATTGCTTTCGCCGGCGGGAGTCGCGTCGAACAACGGGACGAAAGCGACACCCGTACTTTCCGCTGATCTGCTGGGAGATTGGCGAGAGGAAGTGATCTGGCGGAGCGAGGACAATCGCGAACTTCGCATCTACACAACAACGATCGCGACACCGTATCGGATACCGTCGCTACTCGAGGACCGGCAGTATCGCATGGCGATTGTGTGGCAGAACGTGGCGTACAATCAGCCTCCGCATCCGGGATTCTTTCTGGGCGAGGGGATGAAGTTGCCGTAGCAGGTCAGGGCTGTTTGGTGACAGTCTCGCCTTTGCGGCGAAGGGTTGGGGCTTTCTTCTTCGGTGTCTCGGCAGCCTTCTTCTCCTCGGCTTTCTTCGATTCGCGATCGTGGGGCTGCATCATTTCCTGGAGTGCCTTCTTGTCGCGGGCATCCTTGGTGGAGACTTCCGTGGACCGCTCCTTGAGTTCCATCTGGGCCAGTTCCATGCTGTCGGAAGTAGTCTCGATGGCCGTGGCGAGGGCGGATTCGTAGCGGGAGCGATCCTTCAGATCCAGAGCCTGGATCTTCAGGAGCGCAGCCTTCATCTCTTCTTCGGCTTTTGCAACCAGCTTCGTGCCTTCGGTGATATCGAGCTTGCGGCGAAGCGCATCGTCGGACACGACATCAATGGTCTCGATGATCTTGGTGTATTCATCAATGACGTCGTGAATCATGGCCGAGCGGCCAGCCTTCTCCTTCGACACGAGTTGCTCAATGAGAGCGATGCGCTGTCTGGCGAACTTCACGTACAGGTCGAGGCGCATGTTGGGCTCCTGCGCAAGGCGGACCTGATCGGCCTCATCGGCCGTCAGGAAGTCTTTCTGCGCGGAGAGCGGGAGGATCGACACCATCAACAGGAAAAGCAGCCTCATGGCCTGATTATTGCGCGGATCAGAGGAGAATGCAGCGGGTGGGACGATCGAGGATTCGAGAGCCGCGCTCCGAAACAACCCTCGGAGCGCGGCCCGCGTTGCGCGTTACGGAAGGATCGAGAGGTTGGGCCAGCAGGTCATCCACTCCTGTGGGATCATCCATTCTTCGATCTGATCAACGGTTGGACGGCCCATGGTGATGGACGAGGCTGGGGAGGCCGGGGTGACCTTTGGATCGAGGATCTGCGCGATGCGATCCTTCATGTCGTCGAGATGGGCGCGCGTGGCGCGTTCCGTGATGGAACCGTTCTTCGTGGCGATCTGTGCGGCGATGGAGCGCAACTCCGCGCGCAGTAAGCCGCGTGCATCATCGTTTGGGTTGAGCGGAATGATGGAGAAGGAGCGTGCGCCCATGGCGATGGCAGGTGTGGCGCGGCCGTTGAGACGGTCGTTCACGAGTTCGAGATAGGCACGCTGCAGGTTGCGGCGCCACGGGTCGATCACGGTGGCGGGTTGCGAAAGCTCGGTGAAGACGCCCTCGCGGACGTCGGCCAGGAACTCCGATGCACGATAGGACTTCACTCCATCGACGGCTTCCTGCTCCATGAGGCGAGCCATTCTGGCGGCGCTCATGAGATTCGAAAGAACGCCGCGCTGCGCGTTGAGCACGCGGTTCAACGCGCCCATCGGGGCAAGCCGCCGTTCGATCTCGGCCGGGACCAGCCAGGCTGGAGTGGCGAAGAGATTCGTGTTGAGGAACTTGACGGCGGCCTTCTGGCGCTCTTTGGCGATGGGCGTGAAGAGCACTCCGGGTTGCCCACCATGCTTCTGTTGAGAGTCGAATCCGCCGACGAGTGCTGCGACGTGATTCAGCTCGCGCGTCCACTGGCCGACCACCGCGCCATAGACGTCGTTGAGGTCGCTGTAGTCCTCGCCGGGTTTCGCAACGGCGTTGAGCAGCAGACCCATGACGCGCTTGATGTTCTTGGTGCCAAGCGTGGTGGCGAGCACCGCGTCGGCGTCACCGACAGCTTCGGTAAGTTCGCCGGGATCGGAGCCCATGGAGTTCGAAGTTGAGAAGCGCAGCCAGGGAGTGGTCTCCTGCGGCTTCAGCCATTCATTGAGCGTCTTCTTTTCATCCTCGGGAGACTTTGCGCCGTCCACCGGCTTGTAGCCCCACATGATGGAGAAATCGTCGTAGGGGCCGATGCGTGGGATCAGCAGTTCCGCGGGGACCTTATCCTCAGGCTGCACCACGTAGTTGAAGCGCGAGTAATCCATGATGGTGGGCGTATGGCCCATCTTCGCGAGCCACTCCCTGTCGCGCACCTTTTCAAACGGGTAATTCGAGCTCGCTTTCATATTGTGAGGCAGGCCGAGGGTGTGGCCGACTTCGTGAGCAACAACGAAGCGGATGAGTTCGCCCATCAGATCGTCGGGCATGGGCAGCTTCTGCGCGCGCGGATCGAGTGGCGCGACTTGCGAGAAGTACCAGTCGCGTTGCAGCTCGAGGATGTTGTGGAACATCATGATGTCGGACTCGAGGATCTCGCCGGTGCGGGGATCGTGGACGTGCGGTCCCATGGCGTTGGCGATCTTGGAGGGCAACCATCGGACGCAGGAGACGCGGGCGTCTTCGGGGCTCCAGTTGGGATCTTCCGCGGGTGAGGGCGCATCCTTGGCGATGATGGCGCGGCGGAAGCCGGCTTTCTCGAAGGCTGGCTGCCAGTCCTCAATGCCCTTCCTGACGTAGGACACCCACTGCTTGGGAGTTGCAGGATCGATGTAGTAGACGATGGGCTTGATGGGCTCGCTGACGGCGGCGGAAGGATCTTTCTTCTCCAGGCGCCAACGCGTGATGTACTCGCGATCGGCGGCCTTGTGTTCGTTCACGCCATAATCGCTCTGCTGAATCGCGAAATAGCCGAGGCGCTTGTCGGCAAGGCGCGGCATCATTGGCTTTTCGGGCAGTTTGACCATGCTGTAGTGCATGACGACGGTGGCGTTGTTGCCCTTCATGCCGCCGGCGAAGGGGCTTGGCGGGGGAGTTGGCATGGAACTGCCGAAGCTGGACATCTCGGGTGGCGACGTGTAGGTCTGCATCACTTCGACGTTGATGTTTTCGGGGAATGCTCTCACGCCTTCGATGAAGGTGCGGGAGGAATCGAAGCCGCGAGCGCGAAGGGTACGGCGAGCACTGAATTCGGGGACTTCGGAGGTGAACAGACGCGTGACTTCGATGACCGGGGCGTCCTCCTTTCCGATGGCTTCGATGTTGAACGCCATGAGCACGGTGGGCGTATTGGCGGCTTTCACCGCGCGGGAGATGGGCTCTTTCTCGTCAGCGACAACCTCGTAGGAGATGTCGCGGAGGAGGACGCGATTTTCCTTGCGCTCCCAACGCACCACTCGGTTGCCGACGGCGGAACCGCCATATCCGGCGCCGAGGGTGGTTTTGGCAAGCTGGCTCACCCAGAGCATGTCCTTCTCGAGTTGCGATTTTGGGATCTCGTAGTAGACCTTGCTCTTGATGCGGTGGACTTTGAAGAGGCCGTCGCTGGACTTGGCGTCCTTGGTGATGACCTTGTCATACGGCTTGATTTCGGGTTCGGAGGAAGCGGCGCCGCGTCCCGGGAAACCGGCTGGCGCTCCGCTGGGGGGACCGCCGGTGGGCGGAGTGGGCGCGGGTGGATCCTGGCACAGTAAAGCAAGCGGGGTCAGCAATGCCAGCCCCAGAATCGTTCTGTTCAAGATGGGTGCTCCTTGAAGTTACGGAATACGCGTGATCCGAGTGGGTCGGCTGCGGATGACGCGATTCCACAATCGTAACAAGCCCAGATGCGGTGTGCAGGCAGGAAGATGCGAAAGTTTTGAGAAGACGGGCTAAGGGCAATACTGTTCAGTTAGGTTTGGGCATCGCCAAGCTCCGCGAGAAGTCGCGACGCGCCAGGCTTGTAGGACCTCCACGGTGATGGCGGTGTTGCCGAGCCCGGCGGCTGATGATCCCAGGCGGCAGACTGAAGTCTGCCTTACCGTACCTGGCGCCTGCGGCGTCCGGGCTCCTCGGAACGCTTGGCTATGCCTTGAGTGAACAGTATTGGGGCTAAGGGGGGCAGAGCGGCGTGGGAATTGGGTGTCTAAATGATCACAGCCTGCGAACTGCCCGGGTGAGTGGGCGTTCTGCAGGCTGTGATTCGCCGTGCTGCTACCTATTGAAACGCTGCCGGATCCCGAATGGTTGTGCGAGGAATCGTTAAGCAGTGTTAAGGGCCCTTCCTGGCGGGCTTGGGATCGCAACCCGGGCGGGATGGGTACGCGTCCTACTGGCATGCGGATGGGTGCGCATGATCACGGACACGATACGGAACTGATGCTTCGTCTACAGGATGGCGAGGACCATTGTCTGAACGAGCTGATGGTACGGCACTGGACTTTATGCGCGGCTGTTCGCGCAACGCATTGTGAGGAACGAGGCAGCCTCGGAGGACATCGCGCAGGAGGCTTTCCTGCGTGTGTATGGAGCACGGGCGCGGTATCAGCCGGCGGCTCGCTTCACGACGTGGCTGGGTACGATCACTTCGAACCTGTCCTTCAACTGGCTGCGCAATCATCGCCACGAGCGGCTTCGCGGCGAGTCGTTGGAAGGGCACCCGGAGACTCGGCTGCCGGTGATTGTGAAGGATCATCGGCCGGGCCCGGATGAGTTGTTGCAGGCCGGTGAAGAACGGGGCCAGGTCTCAAACCGGATTGGCGAGGCGATGCGGCAGTTGCCGGGCAGGCAGCGAAGAGCACTGTGGCTGCAAGTGTATGGAGGATTGGGCTACGCGGCGATCGCACGGGAGATGGGATGTTCGGAGCATTCGGTGAAGTCGCTGTTGTTCCGGGCGCACCGAACGCTTCGCGAGAATCTGCGACTGGCAGACGCCGGGGATTTGCGGCAGTAGGAGCCGGCTGATTCTCATCACAGGAGCCTGACGGTTGAGACGGTGGGCTGGCACAAGCCTCTGCACCCGCAATATGATGTGTAGGTCCGCTCGTCTGGCGCGGACAGCAGATTGCGAGGGGGCTTTCCGATGAGGTGGATGTTGGTGTTGCTGGCGGGTGCGATTGCGCTCCTGGGGCAGGATGGCGCGCCGAAGGCCAAGAAGGACCGAACGTTGGGCTATGACGATACGCCGTTCATTCCCGGCCAGCAGTGGCGTGTGCACGATGTGACTCGGCCGAGGCCGGCGAAGGTCGCGCCAGCCGCTGAGATGGGCAAGCCGCCCGCGGACGCCGTGGTGCTGTTTGACGGCAAGGATCTTTCGCAGTGGGTGATGGTGGCGCGCGGATCACGCGAGGCGCGCGAGCCGAATTGGAAAGTCGAGAACGGCTACATGGAGGTGACGCCGAGGTCGGGGGCTCTGCGGAGCAAGGAGAAGTTCGGCGACTGCCAGTTGCATGTCGAGTGGTTCCAGCCAACTGGTATGACGGGCAAGGGTCAGGGTGCGGGAAACAGCGGCATCATTCTCATGGGGCGCTATGAGATTCAGGTGCTCGAGTCCCACCATAACGAGACGTATGCGGACGGGCAGGCCGGGGCTGTCTATGGGCAATGGCCGCCCATGGTGAATGCGTCGAGACCACCGGGCGAGTGGCAGAGCTACGACATTTTCTTCGAGGCGCCGCGGTTTGAAGGCGAGAAACTGGTCAAGCCGGCCTACGTGACGGTGCTGCACAACGGCGTGCTGGTGCATCACCATCGCGCCTTCACGGGGCCGATGGCGCATGCCCGTGCCCTGGAGTATAAGGCGCACGGAGCGGAAGAGCCGCTGGTGATCCAGGATCACGGCAATCCAATCCGGTTCCGCAATGTCTGGGTGAGGCGGGTGGCCAGCGAGTAACTTTAGCTACCACTCCGCGTAAGGTGTGCCTTCCAGACTCGTCTTTTCAGCTCCGCTGCGTACATCAAAGATACCGGGCTCGGACTGATTGACGGCGTTGCCCGCGTCTTCCATGATGATTTTCCAAGTGCGGTCAGAGTTGGTGATCGGATCGAGGGGGACTTTGCGCAAGTAACCAGCAGTTACGAGATCCTCGAGAGTTTGCGGCGCTTTTCCCTTGTCGTAAGTGTATTCGTCGATGACGGTGCGCATGGAGAACAGATTCTGGCGGAGAATGGTCTCCTTGCCGCGAGTGAGCGCCTTGTTGAACATCGGCACCGCGACGGAAACGAGAATCGACACGACCGCCATGGCGATCATGAGCTCGATGAGCGTAAATCCTTTACCATTCCGAATATGGCGTGCCATCGGGAGCTTTCTCCGTAGTTTTCGAAAAGACATCAAATACGTTTTGCCCACCCCAGGAAGTGGACTTCGGATCGTCGGTTGTACTGCGCTTTCCCCAATCCGTGGAGTTCGTGAACGGATCCTTGGGGATGCGGCGCAGATACTTCTTTTTCTTATCCACCTGGCCGGACTGCTTGACCCCTTCCACTAAGATCTCCAGCGATTCCGGGTAGTTGTCGCTCTCCAATTTGGTAGGTCCGAGTTTGCCGAGGTCGGCATCGTCCTTATACTTATCGATGGCGACGCGGAGTTCGCGCAACGCCATTCGTAATTCGCGTTCCCGCTCGCGGCGGACCTTGTAGCGGGCGAGCGGCACGGTCATGCTGGTGAGCAGCATGAGGAGCGTGATCGCAACGATGAGTTCGATCAACGTCAGCCCGCGTTGGTTTCTACGAAGCATGGCCCTCAATCTCCGGCTTTGCCTATTCGATGGCTACGGTGGCGCCCTGCGCCACGACGGCGGACTGCTGTTTCGCCGAATTCGTGAGACGGACGTTGGAGAGCTGGACCTGGGCGGTGCCGCGAGCGAGAGCCTCAAATTGGAGGACCAGGAGCGGCCCTGTGGCGGCGACGCCCGTTGCGCCTTCGCGACGGCTGATCTCGATCTGCGCGACCCCCACCTCGTTGGCAATGACAGGCATGAAATCGAGCGGTTCGCCGTCCGGATTCAGAGCGCTGCCCTGCATCACCTTGACGAGTCGGAGCAATTTCGGATCGTATTCGACCCGCAGGGGAGCGGCCACCAGGTCATTGGCCTGGGAGATGTTCAGTACCATTGGCACCGGCGAGTTGACTTGGGCGCGAACGAATCCGGAGTGGAACGAGAGAGTGGGCACAGGGGCATCCTCCGCACCAGCGGCGGACGTACTAAGGCCGCCAGGAACGAGGCGGGCAGATGTTGCGGTTCTGGTGAGGCCGCCGGACTTGACGGCGGCCGCCTTGACTTCAGCGACGGCTTGAGCAGGCGCCGGGCTGGCAGACGACGCACTGGGAGGCGCGGAAGAGGTAATGGCAGAAGGCTCCGCAGCGGCCTGTGTGGCCGGTACTGACGGAGGGGGATTGGCTGGCGCCGCAGGCGCGGGGTTACTCACCGCGACGGCTTGCGCAGTCAAGATCTGGGGCGCCGGCGGACTGCCGGAAGCTGGATTCGCGGCCGGCGTAGGCGGTGAGAAGGATTGATTCAGTTTCTCCCAATCCACGTTGGCAAGATTGGTTCCACCGATAGGGCTGACTTCGCCTACCTTCTTGACCGGAGGAGGCTGGGGTGCGGGCGAAGTTGGCTGCGGATTGCCCGGCAGACCGGGAACCGGAGTAGCCGGCGCGGGGGTGCTGGGGACCGGCGTGCTGGGGACCGGCATGCTGGGGACTGGCGCGCCGGGGGCTGGTGCACTGGGGGCAGGTGTCTTGGCGGGCGGGACTGGAGCGGCGCGTTCCTCGCGAGGTGCGTAGGTCAGCTTCACAGTGGCGTCATTCCCGGCGGAGATGCCGCGCAGATTCGCGGGAGTGATTTCCGGTGCGCGCACGATGTGCGGGACCAGCGCAATGACGAGTTCCGTTTCGATCCGCTCTTTGCTTTCGCTTGAGAACAGGCGCCGCAGAATCGGCACATTGCCGACGCCGGGGATTCCGTTAATGTTCAGCGAGTCGGTAAGTCCAGTAAGTCCCCCAAGTAAGTTCACTTCACCTTCGCGCAAGCGGATGTCGTGGATCATCTTACGCTGGCCGATGACCGGCTGCTGGAGGCCACCGATATCGACGCGTTCGCGCACGGTGGAGAGTTCCAGCTCGACGTGCAACGAGACTTCATCCGGGCCGTGTACTTTCGGCGTAATGTCGACGTTCACGCCGACTTCGGCAAACTGGAACTGCGTGCTGACCAGCGGACTGATTCCGGTGCCGACGGCCCCGAAGCCCGGCTGAAAGCTGCCGGACGCGAATGGGATCTTGTCGCCCAGCCGGAGCGAGGCTTTCTGCATTTCGACCGCGCGTACCTGCGGAGACTGCAGTACGCGGCCCTCGCGGTTGCTGAACAGCGCCTTAAAGACCGCGCCGGGCAAGGTAAGAGAAAAGTCGTTGGTGGAGATGCGTCCGATTCGAGCAAGAGAGATCGCGCTGCTTCCCGTCCCGGTGCCGGTGCCAGTTCCAGGGGTGGTGGTACCGCCGCCAGTGCCCGTAGAGGGCGTAGAACCGGAAAGGACCGGGTTACGCGGAGTGAATGCGACCGGAATGTTGATACTCGGGTTTCCGCCGGAAGCAATCGAAGCAGCTAGTTCGCGGCTCTTCGTCTTGCTCATTTCCATGACGACCACATCGACCACGACTTCGGCTTTCGGTTTGTCGAGGTCGAGCACGAGTTTCTCGGCGAGCGCGACCTGATCAACCGTGCCACGGATGATGATCACGTACTGGCCGTTGTAAGTGAAGAGGCGGCGGACTTCGGTGACCGCGCGGACAGCGGTGGCGATTTCCTGAAGCTCCTGCACGGTGGTGACGTTGCTCAGGTAGAACGTCTTGACCACCATGTCCTCGTAGTCGCGTCGCTTGGTGACATTGTCGGCAGTGACAAAGATGGTGTTTGGGGAAAGCGGCTTCCAGAAGGACTTCGTCTGAATGGCAACGTAGTCCAGGGCTTGATCGAGTGTGGCGTTGTTGAGATCGACAAAGAAATCCCGGCCAGTGTTCTGATACTCAGTGTCGAAGATCACGTTGATGCCGGCCAGTTTGCTGATGGTCTCAAACAGAATCTTGGGCGGCTGCTTGCTCATCTTGAGCGTGATGGGGGAACGGTTGATCGGCCTGAGTTCGGGCGCCGGAAGCATGGAGGAGATCTTGTCCTCGGTTTCCTTGCGGGCTTCCTGGGCAGGGGTTAAGCCGCGATCCTTCGGATCGGCACTGGGCTTTTCCTTCTCACGGTCGAGCATTTCCAGCGTCTTGCGGATCTCCTGGTCGGCGATGCCGGAAGCGGGGTCGATGGCGTAGGCTTTCTGGAACTCGGCGAGGGCCTCCGCGAGTTTTCCTTCCAGCCGGATCTTCTGGCCTTGGTCCACGTGAAGTTGGGCGGCTTGGAAGCGGACGCGGCGGGCACCCATCTGGTAGCCGATGTGTTCCGGGTCCTCAAGAATGGCCTTCTCGTAGAAGTCGAGGGCTTCTTCCCAACTCCGGCGTAGCTCTGCCGCCTTTGCCTGTTTGTAGAACTTGTCGCTCTTCCGGTTCCAGGCCTCGAGCGGGGCCTGAAGGAGAAGCGCGAGGGCTGCAAAAGTCGCCCAGTGAATCGTAATGGCTCGCATCCTATTGATTTTTCGACCGCATGATATAGTCAAGAAGAGGAATCCATCCTCATCACGAATTGACGCCGGAAAGCTCTCAAGCGTTGAATCCAAAATGGCAAATCGCGAACAGACCGCTATCAAGATCCTCAGCGAGAACCGTCAGGCGTGGCATAATTACTTCCTCTCCGACCGTATGGAGGCGGGCCTGGTGCTCAGCGGCACCGAAGTCAAAGCGGCGCGCGCCGGCAAGATCCAACTACGGGACGCCTACGCCGAAGTGTACAACAATGAGGCGTGGCTTGTGAACGCCCACATTAGCGAGTACAGCCATGGGAACCGGTTCAACCATGAGCCGACGCGGAAACGGAAGCTCCTGTTGCACCGGCGGGAGATCGATAAACTGTATGGAAAGACGCAGCAAAAGGGCCTGACGGTGCTTCCGACGAAACTCTATCTGAAAGACGGGCGTGTGAAGGTGGAACTCGCTCTGGGCGAAGGGAAGAAGCTGCACGATAAGCGGGATACGGAACGGAAGCGGACGCAGGAGGCGGAGGCGCGGGCAGGAATGGCGAGGAACCGCCGGTAGCGGACGAATCGCGAATCCTCGCTGATGGCGGCTGGCCCACAGAAGAAGGAGCCGGCGGGGAGGGATACGCCGGCTCCAGGTTGGACAGGTTGTAGTGGACAGGAAATTACGATCTGAGACTCCTACTTCGCTGCCAGGCGGTGGCGGACAGCGTACAACGCGCCTGAGGGATCAGGCAGCGTCGGCGAAGTAGGAGCGCTCCTCAAAAAACGATTCGTCCTCGGACCCGTTATCGGAGGTGCGCTGGACGGCGTCGGCGCGCTCCTGGCACTTAATGCAGAGCGCGGCCCACGGAATGGCGTTGAGCCGGCGCGGGTTGATGTCCTCGTCGCAGTGCAGACAAATGCCATAGCTGTCATCTTCGATACGGGCGAGTGCTCGCTGGACCTCGCGGATGAGCTTAGCGTCGCGATTCAGTTGTGCAACTGCGAGATCGCGCTGCATCATGTTTTGCAGGTCATCCAGGGAGTCCGGAGCCCGTTCAATCTGGATTTCGTCCCGGCGGTCAGAGCTGTTGCTCAATTCAGCCAACTTGGTCTCCAGAGCCTCTTTGTATTTTTCGATTTGTGTCGTTGTCATTTCGGCTTCTCCTCGGTCATTCAGCTTGGTCAGCATCCATACCTGGTTGGGTCGTACCCGCTGAATGTCAAGGTATGTGATGCAGTGGCACGTCCGCCGGTTGCGTAAATCGCTTCTTCCAATCTGCGAATTTGCTGCTCGGCGTTTGCCGACTGGCGCCCGCAGAATATGTGTGTCTGCCCATTGCGTTCTACGAGAATCACTGGCATAACGGATTCAAACACGGCCAGCGGATTCTGGACGGCGGTCCTCAATGCGACCAGCGGGGAGATCACACCAAACGCGAGGCTGGGGCTCAGATCGATGCCGCACAATTCCCGGAGATGCGCAGCGGACCGCCACTCGAAGGCCACCGCCAATCCAGCGCGGTGCAATTCGCTTCGGAACCGTTCCGCGACTTTCGAACAAGAGTCGAGAGCAACGTATGCCGACATTTCGGCTGCGGTTGCCGGTGCTGTAATCGACATCACAACCTCCGCGGTGCCTATCACTTGACGATCGAGTCCCATGAAACGTTTGCTCCTGGCTGCCTGCCGGACGCGGAAGGAGGGGGCTTCCGCGTCCGGCAAGTGACAGGATGACGGTAAGCTGTTGAACTATTCCCCGCCGCCGCCAGCCGCTGTGGAAGCCGAGGCCGGCATACTCTTCTGAATGCGGCTTACGGTCTGCTGGAGCATGGCGGCGCGCTTGGCGATGCCATCCGCATGGGCACGGATCATGCTGCGGTTACGGTTGACGTCGGTCAGAAGTTCGGACTTGCGTTCGTGAAAGATCGCGAGCAACTGCACCTTGTCCTTCAGCAACTGCCAATCCTTGCCGAGGGAGGCGACGTTGGAGTTGGACGACTCGAGTTCCGCCACGGCGTTCTTGAGTTGCTCCAGGCTTGCAGCCGATGTGTCGAGCTTCGACTTCAAAGCGTCGTCGGTGAGGGACTTCTTCTTGAGGCCCATGTTGATTTCTTCCGCCTGGCCCTGAACCGTACGGGCATGGTCTGAGATCGTGCGAAGCTGTTCGTTGGCGAGCGCTGGGATGGACAGAAGAGCCATTCCGGTGACGATAGTGAGGGTGTTCAACGTACGCATGGTGATTTGTTTCTCCTAAGTCAGTGTTTCTTTATTTCAGGTCAACGCGCCGGGCGTGCTGTCAGTGTGATTGGCTGCGTTACGCCTTTCTATAAGCACGGATCGTGCCAAATCCATTTCGTTGCTGTTTTCAGAGCATTTCTGCGGGTTCAGGGGTGAAGCAGCTTGCGATTGTCCCTTTTGGGGCGGCCGGCGCGAGACCAAGTGCCGCGAAAGGGCGATTGAAAGGCGGGCAGCAAGCAGGCAGGTGATTGATCTTGTGCCGTCAGATCGAATGGCACGGTGTTTGCAACAGGGAGAGCATCGGATGCTTAGATCTTTTCTGCTATTTGTGTGTTCTCTTGTCCCCCCTGCCGTTTTTGGACAATCTCTTATCGTTGGCGTGCCGAGTACCGATGTCACGCCCAAGGGCCACGTCATGATCGCCCATGAATCGCAATTCAACCGTTTTCAGGCGCCACGCAATTATTGGAACAGTTTCACCTTCGGCACCATTGGCCTGGGAGCCAATACGGAGTTTGCCGCAACACTGTACGGCCCCGGGCGTCCTGCAACTGGGAATAACACGCTGGCCATCGGACTGAAGCACCGGATGCCGCTGGCCAAGGCTGGAAATCGCTGGGAGCCGACCCTGGCAGTAGGTGGAATGCTTCCCTTTTCGTTAGTTGGCCGGGGCACGGGTTACTGGGGATACAGCGCCTTCAGCTTCCGTCTGCCGTCGAAGACGCGAATTACCGCTGGTCCGAGCCACGGCACGCATCAGGTGTTCGGAGTAAATGCGACGAAGGCAATCGTGGGAATCGAACACCCGTTCAACAAGAAGTGGATGTTCGTGGCGGACTGGATGAGCGGGACGCATGATCTGGCCGCATCCATTTGGGGGATGGCGTATCACGTGAACCCTCAACTGGTGGTGATTGCAGCGTACAAGGTTCCCAACAACGCCCGCTCGGGAAAGCCCGCGCCACTGTTGGAAATCACCTACACGTTCGGAAAGCACGAGTAACTGAACTCCACTCCCGCTGCGAGCCGTCCCTGGATTGACAACTCGCAGCGGATCACTCTTCACGGCTTACTCAAGCCGTACTTCTCCATCCGGTAGATGAGGGTCTTGCGGCTGATATCGAGATATCGTGCGGCCTTGGACTGATTCCAATCGGCCTTCTTGAGCGCCCGGAGGAGGAGTTCCCGCTCGACCCCTTCGAGGCTGATTCCCTCTTCAGGGATCGCCATCGGGATTCCATCGTTGGGAGACGGCAGGGTGCGCTTCATCGACTCGGGAAGATCCTCCAAACTGAGCTCATCGGCGCGCGCCAGTACAATCATCCGTTCGATGATGTTTTCAAGTTCGCGGATGTTTCCCGGCCATCGATAGCCGCTGAAATAGGGCATCAGGTGCTGAGGCAGCCGGAGGTTCTCGCGGCCGAGTTTCTGTCTGGCTCTGGTAAAAAAATGGTTAACGAGTTCGGGGATATCCTCCTGGCGTTCGCGCAAGGGAGGCAACTCGACCGGAATCACCGCGAGGCGATAATACAAGTCCTCGCGGAACGTTGCATCCTCGACCATGGCCTGCAGATTCCGGTGCGTTGCGGCGATGATGCGAACATCCACCTTGATGGTCTCCATACCGCCGACCTTCTCGATCTCGCGCTCCTGGATCATGCGCAGCAGCTTGACCTGCAGTTCGAGCGGCATCTCGCCGATTTCGTCGAGAAACAGAGTGCCACCGTCGGCCGCTTCCACCTTTCCCTTTTTGTGGTTGACGGCTCCGGTAAACGACCCTTTGACGTGTCCGAACAATTCGGATTCGAGTAACTCACGGGGGATTGCACCGCAATTAATCGCGACGAAAGGGCCGTCTTTGCGGCGGCTGGCGAAATGCACGGCCTTGGCCATCAGTTCCTTTCCTGTACCGGTTTCCCCGCGCAGCAGGACCGTCGAGTCGCTTTGTGCGGCCCGGGAGGCGACATCGAGCGTGTAGAGAAGGGCCGGGGATCTTCCGATGATGCTTTCGAAACCGTACTTGCGATCCAGACTGCTGCGAAGAGTCTGGATTTCTTCGCGCATCTTGAGATGTTCCAAGGCACGGCCGATGACCATCAAAAGGGCATCTCCGTCGATCGGCTTGGTGAGGTAGTCGTAGGCGCCGGCGCGCATCGCCTCGACGGCCGTGTCGACGCTGCCGTAGGCGGTGATGACGATCACCACGGCGTCGGGGTAATCGGCCTTGACGCGGCGCAACAGATCGAGGCCGGAAGCGCCGGGCATGCGCAGGTCGGTTAGCACCAGCGAGTAGGAACTGCGCGCCAACTTCTCAATCGCGTCCTCGGCGGAGGCGGCGACGTCCACAAGGTAACCTGCTTTCTGCAGGCGCACCTGGGTTACTCGCCGGAGGCTTTCTTCGTCGTCAACAATCAGGATCGGATAACTCATGCAACGGTCTCTTTTCTAAGCTGGGAGGAACGAACCGGCAGGATCGCGGTAAACACCGCGCCGTGGGGCTTCTGGCTGTCCACGGTGATCAGGCCGCCGTGCGCGATCATGATCTTCTGTGCGATCGCGAGGCCAAGGCCGGTGCCGTCTTTCTTCGTCGTATAAAACGGGCTGAATAACTTACTGATGTCTTCCGCCGCGACTCCTGGCCCCTGGTCGCGCACTTCGATCGAGAGGTTGGTGTTTTGGGGGAACAGGCGAAGATCGACATAGCCCCCGGCCGGCATTGCCTGAACTGCGTTCATGGTCAGATTCAGGATCACCTGACGGATCTGCTGCGGGTCGCAATCCGCTTTGGGGAGGTTCGGCGGCACCTCCAGGCGGATCTCCACTTTCTGCTTGGCGGCACTCACGCTCACCAGTTTGGCGACGGAGCCGGCCACCTCGGCGAGCGACGTTTCCTGATACTCGGGGTTGCGCGGCCGGGCAAAGTCCAGCAACTCGGTCAGAAGGCGGGACAGGCGTTTGGATTCCTTCTTGATGATCTGGACAAACTCCTCGCGCATGTCGTCGGTGACAGCGCCGGGACGGAGAAGGTCGGCGGCGCCTTCAATACTGGCGAGCGGGTTGCGGATCTCATGAGCGAGGCTGGCCGCGAGTTGACCGATCGCGGAGAACTGTTCGGCCCGGCGCAAGTGTTCGAAGTTGTCCTGGAGTTCACGGTAGGTTTCAGCGAGTTGCTGGTTCAGCGCCTCCAATTGCTGGCTCCGCCGCTTTTCGCGGTCAGCCAGGAAGCCAAGTACGGAACCAACAATGAAGAGGTCCAGCGCCTCGCCGAACTGATCGGGAGAGTAGCCGGTCGACCAGGGTGAGTACAGAACTTTCGGAAGATAGCAGAGGGCCGCGACGGCTGCCGCGAGCAAGGCTCCGCGAACGCCGAACCAGAACGCCGCGACCACGATCGGCAGGAAGTAGAGGTATTGGACCGCTTTGCTGGCTAGAATCCAGTTTTGCGGAATGAAGAGGTAAGCTGCGGTAATCAGCCCGATCGAGGCGATGACGATCAGGGCGCGGCGGAGTGTCAATTGGTCGGTGAGAGAGCGCATCGGCTCGGTCGGGGGCGGAATCTGCATGTTCTCGGTCTTGCTTGCCTGCCGCAATTGAGTCAGGTTGCCCCATTTGGGGCAATGGCAGGCGGAATACCTGTTGGATTCTCATTCCACCGAAGAGGTTGCAATTCGATGGCCGTGCCGTTAGTCTTGGGAGACGGCCTGCCGGAGGGCGACCGAATCCGTCGATTCCCAAGAAAAGAAAAGCATGGAGTGGCTCATCAAGTTACTGGTGGTATTGACCCCGGCCGCGATGGCCGCTCAAGGTGTTTCGACGCCTGCCTCAGCCACGCCAACCTCTGGCACGCCAACCTCTGGCACGCCAACCTCTGGCACGCCGAAGCCGCTGCCTCCACTGACGAGAGGGGTATTTCAGGACTGGGCGGGGTCGAAGACGAGCGGCACATTCCAGTTCCAGACCCCCGACGAGCAGAAGCACGTCTGCGCCTTCTCGCCTCGCACCTACTTCGAACTGGACCACAAGCGCGCGTTCATCACCACGCTGCAGACTGGCAACACGGTGGAGGTGTTGTCCGAACGGACCGCCGAGCCACCGTTGTGCCGAGCGCTGATTGTCAGGGTGGTTCTGGAGAACACCACGCTGAGGGTGCGGCGTCCGTTCTCGCCACCCACCGAGCCGATTCTGCCGCGGGGCAATCTGCTGTTCACCGGCATTGTGGTTCGCACGGATGACAACGCGTTCCTACTGCGCACGCGCGGAGGCCAAAGCCACTGGATCCAGTTGCGGAAGGACACCCGCTTTGGTGCGGAAGGGCTTGCGGTACAGCGTGAGGATCTGCCCATGAACCGCCCGGTACAGATTCGCGCGGGGCGGAGTTTCGAGAATGCGATTGAAGCTTATTCGATTGTTTGGGGCGAGATTCTGAAGCCCCGGTGACTGGCCGGGGAATTGCTTCGAATTGCGTAGCGCCTTGCCGGCATGTGGCGAATTCGCGGATGTCGCGGGGGTGCGGCAGAGCCGGTGCGTGACTGGGATTCACACTGAATCCGCCAAACCACGCAGGGCCACGAATGATCCGCAATTACGCGATTGGAGGTTCTATGAATCGTGTGATTCCATTTCTCCTGACCCTGCTGGCTGCGAGCTCCGCGCCGGGCGGTGAAATCGTCCTTGACCCTTCGGCGACCTATGGGGCCAAGTACCATCTGGCGGTTCCGATGCGTGCGCCGCAAGTTCGGGAAGTGGTGCTTACTGCGAATGGGCTTCATTTGTTGTGGTCCGACGGCCCGGCGACGCAGACGGCCGTCGCGGTCACTTCGTTCGGCCGGGAGATGCTCCAGGCGAAGACCACCCGGATTCCGGAAGGTGACATCTATGGGCTGGCCGCGGATGACAAAGGCAATCTCTGGGTGCATCAATACGATCGCGCGAGGAAGAAAGGCCTCCTGCTGCGCTGCTCGGCGGACCGCGGATCCTGTGCACCAGAGGCGACGCTACCGAATCCGAAGCTACCCAGACTGCTGGCTTGGCACGGCGGCAGGCTTGTGGCGGTGCTGCGTGAGGGGACAGTGATGGCTTATCGTGCACACTCGGCGCAGGCCGAAGGCTGGCTGAGGATCGAGCGCCTGCGGGATCCGCGGATCCATCCGATGAAGGATGGCCGATTTGCCGCAATCGACCAGTATACGGGGACTTTCCAGGTATTGCCGCAGGACTCGTCTGCGCCCGCCGAGATCTCGCTGAGAACACAGGCGCTTCAGAAAGCGCTAAATGCGAACGCGGCGGCGGGCCTTCCGGAATCGAATCGCCACCACGGTGGCCCAATCACGGTGTTCGCCACCGCGCTCAGCGAAGATGGCAAAGCCTATCTGGCACTGAGCCCATTCAATCGCGGCGAAGGAGCGCAGATCGTGGAGGTTCGCATCGCGGACGGGTCCGTGCGCGAGTTTCGTGGCAGGCTGCATCGGACGCCCGATGGCGAATGGGCAAGCCCGGTGCGGATCGCCGTTCGCGGCAACCGGCTCTACCTGGTTTCCTGGAACGGCGAAATCGCAGTGTACGAGTTGTAGTCTCACCCGGCGATCAGCTTGGCGGCCATGGCAGTGGTCTCCCGCCCGATGGCGAGTGAGGCTGTGGCCCCCGGGCTGGGCGCGTTGACGACATGTAGCGCTCCCGGTGCGGAGACGAAATGGAAGTCCTGCACCAGGTCTCCATTCCGGCTGAGAGCCTGTGCGCGCACGCCTGCCCCGCCGGTCTCCAGATCGTCAATACGGATCTCGGGGACCAGACGTTGAAGCGATTCGCAGAACAACTGTTTGGAGAACGAACGCCTCAACTCATCGAAGCACATCTTCGGATAGCGGCGGAGAAACGCCCACAGACCAGAGTAAGTGAGTGCGTCCCAGAGGTCGCCGGCCCGGAAATCCGACTTGCGATAGCCTTCACGCGAGAAGGCGAGTACAGCATTCGGCCCGCATTCGATCCCGCCATGAATCAGGCGCGTGTAATGTACGCCAAGAAACGGGAACTTCGGATCCGGGACGGGATAGATGAGATGCTTCACCAGGTATTGGCGGTCCCTGCGGATCTTGTAGTATTCGCCGCGGAACGGAACGATGCGGACGTCGCGCGGGCTGCCGGCGAGGGCGGTGACACGGTCCGAATGCAGGCCGGCGCAATTGATGAGGAGATCGGCGGGCTGGTCGCCTTTGGTGGACACGATGTGCCAACCCTGGGCTTCACGGCGGATGGCGGTCACCCTGGCCTGGGTCTGCACCCTGCCGCCGCTCTGTTCGATCAGCCTCACCAGAGTCTGGGCGACGGCCGGGTAATCGGCGATTCCTTCTTGCGGCACACGCACCGCCGCGACGCCCGCGGCGTGGGGTTCGATCTCGCGAAATTCGGCGGGCTCCATCCATTGCAGTCCTTTGAGCCCGTTCTGTGAGCCGCGCTGATAAAGGTCGCGTAGACGTGGCACCTCCTCGGCGCTGGTCGCGACCACGAGCTTGCCACACACCTCGTGATCGATGTTGTGCTGCTGGCAGAAGGCAATCATCTGCTGAATGCCTTCGACGGCCATGCGCGCCTTCATGGAGCCGGGCTTGTAGTAAAGACCGGAATGCAGCACTCCGCTGTTGTTGCCACTTTGATGACGCGCGACGGCGTCCTCCTTCTCGAGCACGGTGACGGCGGCATCGGGGTAGGCTTGCTGGAAGCGGTATGCGGTGCCAAGACCGACGAGTCCGCCGCCGACAACGACGACTCGGGTCTTGCGAGGCATGGGGATGATGGGCTGGGTCATCGTAACGCTACGATTATCCTATGGAGATGATCCGTGCGGTTTCGCCGTGGGCACTGCTGGCGAGTTGGATTCTGTTCAGCGGGATGCTGGCTTGGAATCATGGACGAGTGCGGGTACAGCGGCGGCGATTGGGAATCCCGGAGGAGAAGCCGGCGATCCGGGATGTGCGGTCGATGCACGGATTGGTGCTCGAAGGGCTTTCGTTCCTGATCGCGTTTGCGTTCTGGCAGGGCCCGCACGCGTCGGCGGATTGGCGGCATGCGATGTCGATCGGCGCTGGCCTGCTCAGCGTGGTCGTGCTTGGGGGCGCGCTGCGGCATCTTGGTCTGCAGTGGCGGATCAAGGCGGTGGTCACCGACGATCACCAACTGGTGACCGGCGGGCCGTATGCGCTGGTGCGGCATCCGGTGTTTCTTTCTCTCTTCTGCCTGCTGATCGCGACTGTGTCGCTGGGGACGTCGACGTGGGCCGCCGTCGCCGCAGTCGGGGTCTGCATTTACGGGACGGAGATCCGGATTCGGGCTGAGGACGGTCTGCTTACACGGCGGTTCGGGCAGACGTATTTGGACTATCAGCGCCGTGTGGCGGCGATTCTACCGGGCATTCGCTGAAGAGTACCCGTGTTGGTTCGCATGAGCTGTGGTAGGCGAAATCGCTTACCGATAGAGAAAGCTATCCCAATGGACACCGAAAAGGTGTAAAGTAAAGAAGGACCGCACTGGAAACGGTGAGAGAGAAAGGCATAGCAGGCCGTTTCCAGCGCGGTCTGCCCAAGACGGGCAAAGGGTCCGGCAGCGGCTCGACTGGATTAGGCGATACCCGCACCGCCACACACCCGAAACAGGCCCGCGTCCAAACATTCCTGCAACAAGTGTGCCAGCCGGTGGCCGAAACCTAGACCCCAGGGAAAGCTCTTTGCCGGGGTCGGCAGTCCCCTTCGAATCGGGGCATCAGGCGGCAACTACTTGCCGCGCTTCTGACGGAATCTCTTCTGCTCAACTACGCCGTGCTCATCAAAAAAAAGTACCCTCTGTTGCAACCAGCCGATTAATCCTGTGAGCGATTTGCATATTCCGAATACTGACTCCCGCAAGCACTCTTTGCAAGCTCTCCGCTCACTGATCCGTCCGCCCGTTGCAGCAGAGGGCAGGTCAGAAGAGTTGTTCCATCAATTCGTCTTAGCATACAGCATCCGGGATGCCAGTGTCTCGCCCATATCCAGGATTGAAAACAATAGGGTTATTCGGCTGGGCGGGAACCTGGTATGGGGAGGACACAGTGTCCGGTGTGTCACTGTGACACAATCGAAGAGAAGATCATGCTCGGGTTTTCAACTTTCATCCGTTTGGCGCTGGTTGTGGTGGTGGGTTCCATAGTGACGGCGCTGGCGCAAGCGCAGTCCCCAAACCGGGCCGAACGAAAGGCTGGGACGGCCGCCGACACCCGTCAGGACGTGAAGGTGGAGGATCTTCGCAACCTCCAGCCCGAGGACTACCGCGTTTACACCGAGCATCCCCGGCTGCTGATCAACGCCCGGCGGCTGCGTCTGCTGCGGCGGGAGCGGGAGCGCAAGACGCTCCGCTGGGAGCAATTCGACACGCTGATCACGGGAAACGCGGAGATGCCAGAGAAGGGCTTCGCATGGGCCCTCCACTACCTCACGGCGGAGGACGCGGCTACCGGCAAACAGGCAATCCAATGGGCGCTCGGGCCGGCTGCGGATCTGCGCCAAATCGCGATTGTCTACGACTGGTGCCATCCGCTGCTCAGTGAGACACAGGCGCGAACTCTCGAATCGAAACTCGCGGACCTCCTCCGAAGGGAGCGGCGTGACACCGTAGCGGCGGTTCGTGACAAAGCGTTCGCGGCAATTGCGCTGGCCGACCATGTGAAGGATCTGCCCGAAGCCACCCTGCAACAGATTTACCGGCAGTGGTGGCTCGAAAAGATGGTGACGGCGCTGTTGAAGGACCGGTCGGCGCTGACGTTGACCGATGGATATCCGCTCATCGAACTGATGCATGTGATCCAGGACAACCTGAAGTTTGACATGCGGGACAACGCCCGGCC
>JAEUQE010000135.1 GCA_016789785.1 Bryobacterales bacterium | reverse complement strand
ATCCGCGGTTACGGGAAAGACAAGCTGGGCCGCACTGCTGCGCCTGCCGGCCACATGGGGAATCGTGTTCGGACGAGCACTTACCGACCCGGTCTGGTTCTTCATTTCCGACTGGTTCGCGATTTACCTCACCTCGAAAGGATTCGCGCTCGCCGACACTGTGTTGAGTTTCTGGATCCCGTTCCTCGCCGCCGACTTAGGCAACTTCGCCGGCGGTGGACTCTCGAGTTGGCTTGTGAAGCGAGGCTGGCATGTGCTGGCCGCGCGCAAGCTGGTGATCGTCGTATGCGGCTTCGGCATGACGTTGCTGGCCGCTGCCGTATTCACATCAAGCCTTCCAGGGCTGGTGACTTTCTTCGCGATCTCGACGTTCTGCTACGCGGCCTGGTCCACCATGGCGTTGTCGCTCCCGGCCGACCTCTACCCGAGCCACTCGGTGGCGTCCGTGAGCGGCATGAGCGGCACAGGCGCCGGAATCGGCACCATCCTTTCCACTTACCTGATCGGCTGGTCGGCGGATCATTACTCGTTTGAGCCCGTACTCGTGGGTGCGAGTTTCATCCCGTTGATCGCGACCGGGCTTGTCCTGCTGCTCATCCGCCCGGCGGCGCGCCACTCCTGACTTCTTACTCCACTTACCGGACATTCCGATACATCCCCGCCAGCCGGTGCGGCGAGACTCCCGCGAGATACAGCGCCTGAATCCAGAACCATTCCCAAAGCGTCGCGAAGAGGCCGCCCCGGCGCCACCTCCGGTCGGAGACGCGTAACGAATCCGGCAACGACGCTACCCGGCCAAACCGCCGGAGCCTGCGTGCAAAGTCGTAGTCTTCCAGGATCGGCCATTCTTCATAGCCTCCCATCTGCTCGAAAATCTTTCGGCGGCAGAAGATCCCCGCATCACCATAGAAGATTCCAAAACGATAGCGGACACGGTTGATCCACGTGAAGATGGCCGCGGGAACGCCGCCCCCCGCGAACACAATGTCGAAGTGCCCGCCCGCCACCGTAGGGTCTGCTACCGCACGTTCAATCGCCGCAATCATGCCTTCCGGGACCGCGACGTCGGCATGCAGGAAGAGAAGAATGTCACCCTTGGCTTCTCGCGCGGCACGGTTCATCTGAATCGCCCGTCCACGCGGGCAGGGAATGCGCCGCGTGCCCGAAAATCGCTCGCAAACGCGCGCCGTAGAGTCCGTCGACTCGCCATCGGCGATCAGAATTTCGCTGGGACTCTGCCCAATCAAAGCAGGAAGCAAGACGCCAAGCGTCGCCTCTTCATTGAACGCGGGAATAATCACCGATACCCGCGGCAACACTTAGTTCCGCGAACCCGGAGATTCCACCCGCCCCGTCAGAGGCCGCACCACTCCGTTGCCGCAGACGCCCACGCCCACGTGAATCAACGCTTGCAGAAAATTGAACAGCACATTGTAGACACTTTGTTCGGTCACCGGTTGCTTGCCCGGCATCCGAAAGTTCTGCGGGAGTTCTTTGAAGATCTGAACGCGTAGCGTGTGTGGGATGGGCCGGCCGTTGCGGTCGCGCTGGTTGGCAACCTGCAGCGGCGTTTGAAGAACGTTGCCCGTGGAGCCATCCACGTAAAACTGGCAGCGCGAAAACCACCCTAGGTTGCCTGGGTCCGATGCGTCAAACAGGAGCAGCGGCGCCTTCCGCTCGGCCGGTGTCAGATCCGCCACCAGCGCCCGGCGGGTATCCGTCAGGCGCGGCTCGAAACCCGCTTGCTTGGCGATGTTGGCCACCAGATCGGGATCGAGTTCCAGCAACAGCAACTTGTGGATTCCAGCCTGCAAGACCTGCATGTGCCTTCATTCTAGCATCCGCGCCGACAGCGCCTGACGGTATGCCTCGAAAGTCCGTTGATCGTAAAGTACGAACACTACGTCAATGGGCAGGTCCCCGGGCACCCGCAGTTCCTCGTCCACCGTGCCGATCGCGATCGCGGCGGCCTCGCTGACGGGGTAGCCATACACGCCAGTCGAGATCGACGGCAGGCTCAGCCGGCGGACTGCATGCGATTGGGCAAGCTGGAGACAAGCCCGATAGCAGGCAGCCAATTGCGCCGCCTCATTCGCACGGCCACCTCGATACACGGGGCCCACCGCGTGAAACACATACTTCGCGGGCAGGTTGCCTGCACCAGTCGCGACCGCGCTGCCCGTTGGACAGCCGCCTCGCTCGGCGCGAATCGCGTTCAACTCCACCATGATCGCCGGCCCGCCCGCCGCATGGATCGCGCCATCCACCCCGCCACCGCCGCGTAGGCCCGAATTGGCCGCGTTGCCGATCGCGTCCGCGGCAATGGTGGTGATGTCGCCCTGGATCAGGAGTAGGGTTCTGCCGCCGGGGTATCTCTTTTCCATAACACCAGTGTAGGCCTCGCGGCGGGTAATGCGTATGCCGGGCGGGATACTCCATACTTACTGGCTGGTAGCGTGGTCCAACGATTGATCCCATAAATCAGTACCAAATACTATTGTTGGCCTTCGAAAAAAACTAAAGAATGAAGATGTCCCGGATAGAAGCCAGGATCGAGCCCTGACGGCCACGGCTGGATTTCGACCCGGAGAGTCTCTTGGTTTGTGAGGAATGTATGAAGAAGATAATTCTGCTTTGGGTGGGCGCGCTGACAATGTCCGCGGCCCCCATTCAATTCGGCTCCCAGGGCTCGGCGGCGGATCCCAATGAGTGGACGTCGGCGGGACCTTCACTGCCTATTGTTCAGCATCCCGGCTGGGCTGCCCCGTTACTGGGAACCACGTGGGTGAGCAACGGCATCACCGGTGATCCGAGCGCGCCTGGTTACTATGTTCCCGTAGACGGAACCATTGTTTCTTTTTACGAAAACCTGACTTTGCCCTTTGTTCCAGGATCAGGTTCAGTAACTTACCGTGCCGACGACTCGGCGGCTCTGTATGTCAATAACGTCCTGGTGCGCCCGGAGGCTCCAATGTCCGGCAATACCTATTCGCGATGTTCGGACTTCCCGGTCGGCTGCACCACGGAAACCCAGGTCACCGTGGACATCGCAACGTATCTTCAGCAGGGCGTCAACACTCTGCGCTTCGACGTGGCACAACGCAAAGGCGTCAGCTTCGGATTGAACTATGCGGGCATGGTGGAGGGCTACGTGCCTCCGCCAAACGATCAGCCCGAAACACCCGTCAGCGATACGCCTGAGCCGGCAACCATGGCGTTGATTGGCGCGAGTATGTTGGGTCTCGGACTGGTTCGCGCCCGGCGCGGCTGACCGTTCTTGCCCAGACGCGCAAGCGTCGCGGTAGGGCTGCATGATGCCCGGCGGGCGGTGGAATCGGGGGACCATCGCATGCCGGGCGTTCGTGTTTTTGCACGCATGCCGGTCTGCGGCGTGAAACCCGCGACCGCCGGCGGGCGTCCCACTTGCATCGCTCCATCCGCGGATGCGTAGCCGCTCCGTGGCGGCACAATTCGAGAAAAGCAATGCCAGAAGAGGCAGTGCGAGAATAGAAACATGGCCCGCCTGACATCGCCATTCCGCTCCATCGTCGTGCTGACTCTCCTGCTCGCGGGGGCCGTGTCCGGCCAGATGAAGCTCACCGTGAACCAGCTCATGACCTTCATCGAGTCCTCCATTCGCCTGAAGCACGAGGACAAGCGTGTTGCCGAATACCTCAAGAAGGTGAAACTGAGCGAGAAACTGGAAGACCGTATGGTGGAGGTGCTGATGGGCAAAGGCGCAGGCCCTTACACCATCAACGCCCTCCGCACGCTGGCCGCGGATTCGACGTCCCTGCCAAAAGCCGCGCCCCCGGTGGCGAAACCCGTTGCGCCGGTGATTCCTCCACCATCGGAACAGGAACAACGTGAGGTCATCGAGTCCGCCCGCCAATACGCACTCAGCTACACCAGGCGCCTTCCCGACTTCATCTGCACCCAGGTGACCCGCCGCTTTTACGATCCGACCGGCCTCGAGTTCTGGCAGCGGGCCGACGTCATCACCGAACGCTTGAGTTACTTTGAGCAGAAGGAAGATTACAAGGTGATCCTGATCAACAGCCGCCCGGCCGAAGGCGTCTCGCGCGACCAACTGGGCGGCGCGACATCGAGCGGAGAGTTCGGATCACTCCTGAAGGAAGTCTTCGAGCCCGAATCCGACACTTACTTCCGCTGGGACCGATGGGCGACACTTCGCGGGCGGCGGGTGCATGTATACAACTATCTGGTCTCGCAGCCCAAATCGAAGTGGCGGATTGACTATCAGAAGACCATGAGCATCGTGGCGGGCTATCGCGGCCTGATCTATGTGGATGCGCAGACGCTTGCCGTCATGCAGATCACGCTGGATGCCACCGACATCCCTCCATCGTTTCCAGTGCAGCAGGCGAAGACCCTGCTCGCTTATGACTTCGTCAAGATCGGTGAGATGGAGCATGTGTTGCCGCTCCGGGCGGAAGTGCGGATGCGCGAAGGGCGCAATCTGGTGAAGAACGAAGTGGAGTTCCGGATGTACCGCAAGTTCGGAGCCGAGGCTGTGATCAAGTTCGATACCCCGGACGCGCTTCCGGAGGATCTGCTACAGGAACAGCCAGCCGCTCCGGGGGCGCAGGCGCCACCCGCGAAGATTCCTCCACCCGCGAAGACGCCGCCGGGGCAGTAACTCACTTACAAATACCAGCCGCCGATCATGGTGGCGCTGGCATTCGCCAGGCAGTCGCGCATCATCTTGTCCCAAACCGCCTGATAGTGCTTGTTCAGGCTGTGCCGTGTGTCCAGATCATACCGGTGCTGAATGAGTCCGGCGCGGCGGTGAAAATGCAGATTCACACAGTCGTTGAAGCGCTGGCTTAACGTGGGCAGATCGCGGGCGCTCAGCCGCTCCAGTTCCCGCGCAAGCTGCCGCGCGATCACGAAGCCGACGTCGTAGTGCACCTGTTCATGGGCCAGAAGCGCCGCCGTTTGCGTGGCGCCCTGCCGTACCTTGGCATTAGGGGTGATTCTGATGGTGAACGTCTGCGCCAGATACCAGCGCCCGCTGACCTGCCGCGGTGGCATGGTCGGGATTACATAGTCGAAAGCAGTCACTGCATCCTGCGGCGTGTTGTCGTGCGGATCCACAAGGTTCGTCACCACCGTGAAATTGGCCCAGGTCAATGAGGCTGGCGTCTTGGATGCAGTGATCGGCATGGTGTTCGGAGTCCTCTATTCTACACACGTGGAAGGCGTTTGCGGATCCCCTCACGCGAGATCGGCCGTCAGCCAACTTCCGCTCAACGTACAATAGAAACTTGCTGGAAGCCACTCAAATCTGCAAATCCTATCCCACCGCTCAGGGCCCGCTCAGCGTGTTGCGCGACGTGTCGTTCCGGCTCGATCCTGGGGAGTCCATGTCGATCATGGGACCGTCCGGCAGCGGCAAGAGCACGCTGCTCTATATCATCGGAGTCCTGGAATCGCCGACCTCAGGCTCGTTTCTGCTCGACGGCGAGAATCCGTTCACCTTCGACGAAGCCAGGCAGGCACGGTTCCGAAATCAAAAACTGGGCTTTTTGTTTCAGGACCACTGTCTGCTGCCGCAGCTTTCGGTGCTGGAGAATGTGCTCACGCCGGTTCTGGTGGATGGCCCTCCGAATGCTGCCACCATGGATCGTGCGCGCATGTTGCTCGATCAAGTGGGGCTCTCGCCGAGGCTCAACCACAGGCCTGGCGAGTTATCCGGAGGAGAGAAGCAGCGGGCCGCCCTGGCACGTGCGCTGATCCGGGAGCCACGCGTGTTGTTGTGCGATGAGCCGACCGGCAACCTCGACCGGAAGTCGGCCGATGCGGTGGCGGATCTGCTGGCCGGGCTCCCCACCACGGTGGTCGTCGTGACGCATAGTCCCGAACTCGCTGGCCGTTTCGCCCTGCGCATGGAAATGCACGATCAGTCGTTGCGGAGGCGGTGATGAAGCTTCTCGATCTCGTCTGGCGCAGCCTCAGCCACTACTGGCGCACCAACATGGCAGTGATTGCCGGGGTTGCGGTAGCAGTTGCCGTCCTCGCTGGTGCGCTCCTAGTGGGTTCGTCGGTCCGCGAGAGTCTCCGCGATCTGGTACTGGGGCGGCTGGGCAAAACTGACTATGCCGTCGCCGCGACGAACTTCTTTCGCGTGCAGCTTGCGGCGGATCTTGCGGCGCAACGCTCGGCGGGAGTGGACGCCTATCCGCTGATCGCGCTTGAGGGAATCGTCACCCACGGGTCGAACCGGCGTGTTGCTTCCAAGGTGGCGATTTACGGCGTGGATGAGCAGTTCTGGAAGTTTCACGGCGTGTTTCTGACGGGAGAGGCGCCCTCGGCGCGTACGGTCCGCCTAAGTCCGGCGCTTGCCGAGGAGTTAGCCGCCGGGGATGGCGATTCGCTTGTACTGCGTCTCGACAAGCCATCGGAAATCCCCGTGGAATCGCTGCACGGGCGCAAGGAGGAAAGCATCAAGGCCATTCGCCTGTCCGCCGGCAAGGTTCTTTCCGTAGGCGAGTTAGGCGAGTTCTCGCTTCGCCCCACGCAAGGCCGCGTAAGAGCGGTGTTTGTGGCCCGCGAACGCTTACAGCGTGAGTTAGGACAGCAGGGTAAGGCGAATCTGTTGTTACTCGCCGGGAATGTTCCTCTGAAAAATGTCGACCGGGCGCTCGCCCAGAGGGCGACCCTCGACGATCTCGGCATCCGCATCAAGATCCTCGAACAGCAGGGCCAGTTGTCGCTCGAATCGGGGAGCATGGTGCTCAATGCGGCGCTGCTGGAGGCGGCGGAAAAGGCGGCGGCATCGCTTGGCATTGCGTCCCGTCCGGTGCTCACCTACCTGGTGAACTCCATGAAGGCCAACGGCCGTGAGGTGTCCTATTCGCTGGTCACTTCGGTGGACCTGCGCGCCATTGACTCCACGCAGGGCGCGGACGATTCGCGGATCATCCTCAATCAGTGGACGGCGCAGGATCTTGGCGCCAAGCTAGGTGACCGGATCGACATCGAATACTACGTCTGGCTCGCCGAGGGCCGCATCGCCGTCGAACGTGCGCAACTGACCGTGAGCGGAATCGTACCGCTAGCCGGCGCCGCCGCCGACCGCGACTTTGCCCCGGAGTATCCCGGCATCACGGAATCCGCCACCATTCACGATTGGGACCCGCCTTTCCCGATGGAACTCAGTAAGATCCGCCCGCGGGATGAAGACTATTGGGATAAGTACCGCACCACTCCAAAGGCGTATGTCAGCCCCGCCAAGGGCCGCCAGTTATGGACCAGCCGCTACGGGAGCGCGACCTCGCTGCGCTTGATCCCGCCCTCCGGCGCGGATCTCGACGCCTTGCAGAAACGCTTTGCCGAGGCCCTCCGCAAGAACCTTACCCCGGCGCAGATGGGCATGAGCGTGCTGGCGGTGCGGGCGGACGGCTTGGACGCGTCTCAAGGATCCACGGATTTCGGTCAGTATTTTCTCTATTTTAGTTTCTTTTTGGTGATTTCGGCTTTGCTTCTGGTGGGCCTCTTCTTCCGGCTGAGCGTGGAACAGCGTTATCGCGAAGCGGGGCTGCTGCGCGCCGTGGGTTACCCGGTGCCCGTGATCGGAAAACTCTTCCAGAAGGAAGGTTTTGTGCTCGCGCTGGGCGGCAGTCTGCTCGGTGTGCTGGCGGCCGGAGCTTATGCTGGCTTTATCCTGTACGGTTTGCGGACGTGGTGGTCGGATGCCGTATCCACGCCGCTCCTGCAGCTTCATTGGAGCAACGGCGCCATGGTGGGCGGACTGCTGGGCGGGCTCGCCACTGCGGCTGGTGTCATCTACCTCACCGTGCGCGCCTTGCACCGGCCATCGCCACGGGCATTGCTTCAGGGGAGCGCCGCTCCCGATGTCACCGAGGCCAAAACAAAACGGGCGCGTCTTGTTTCGGTGATCTTTGCTCTGCTGGGAGCGCTGCAACTGGCCATTGGCCTCTCGGGAACGGGCGACGCCGCAGGCAGTTTCTTCGGCGCCGGAGGAAGTCTGCTGATTGCGGCGGTGGCGCTGATGCGCGTGTGGCTGGTGCGCGGTGTGGCTTCGCCAACCACTGTCTGGCGGCTGGGAATCCGCAACGCATCCTACCGTCCGGGGCGGAGTATGCTGTCCATCGCGCTCATTGCGTTCGCAACATTCCTCATCATTGCGCTCACGGCTTTCCGCCAGGAAGGCGCGTCCATGGATCCGGCAAAGCGTCCCGGCACCGGAGGTTTTGCACTGGTGGGCGGGAGCGCTCTGCCCGTGGTTCATAATCCCGCCACCGCGCAGGGCAGGGAAGAACTCGCCTTTTCTGACGACTCGCAGGCGCTCTTCCGCGATGCCAAAGTCACCGCGCTTCGTCTCCGCCCTGGCGACGATTCAAGCTGCCTCAACCTGTATCAGCCCAAGAATCCGCGAGTTCTCGGAGTGCCGGCGGGAGTGCTGGCGCGGCTGCCGAAGGGCAAGGTGGAACCCGGCGAGGGCGTCGCCGCCTATGTCGACGCCAATTCGCTGCAATACGTGCTGCACAAGAGCGTTGGCGACACCATTGTGTTGGGCGAAGACAGTGGCAAGCCCGTGCGGTTGCGCATCGCGGGCACTCTGCGCGACAGCATCTTCCAAAGCGAGATTGTGATTGCGGAAGAAGATTTCCTCAAGCTGTTCCCGGAAGAGCAAGGATTCCGCATGTTCCTTGTGGATGCGCCGTTTGGGATTCAGGGCAAGGTGACGGAAGTGATGGAGGACCGCCTCAAAGATTACGGCCTCGATTTGCAGCCCACCGTGGAGCGGCTGGCGGCGTTTCACAAAGTGGAGAATGCATATCTCTCCACGTTTCAAACGCTCGGCGGGCTGGGACTGCTGCTGGGGACCGTGGGGCTCGCGGCGGTGCTTCTTCGCAACGTGCTGGAGCGCCGAAAGGAACTGGCGCTGTTGCGTGCGGTGGGCTACGAACCGGGACAGCTCGCCACCATGGTGCTAGCCGAAAACACGCTGCTGCTTGCTTGCGGGCTCGCGGCGGGAACGGTTTGCGCATTGCTCGCGATCGCGCCCGCGCTGTTGGAACGTGGCGGCAAGCTACCTCTCGGGGCAATGGTGCTGATGCTGCTGGCCGTGTTTGTCACCGGGATGATCGCTTCGTCGGTGGCCGTGAGAGCGGCGCTCGGAAGTCCATTGTTGGGGTCGTTGCGAGCCGAGTAACGCCTCGACATTTGCGTATCTGCTGGAAACATTGGACAATCGAGTGAACAGGTGCCATTGTGCCTACCAATCGAAGAACATTCATCAAAGGAATTGGAGTTGCCGCCGGAGGCCCTGCCCTTGGCAAGGGTGCGGCACTTTCATCGGAGGGACCGGAGAAACGTAGGGAGAACGCGTTGGAACTGCGGCGCAAGGCCGCGGCGCGTTACATGGATACGCCCATGCCGGAGAAACCATCCAATGGCGATCTGGAGCGCTATCCATCGAGGATCGGATCGTTTTCCAAGGGCCTTCCTCACAATGAACTCGGCGAGGTCGACCGCGCCGCGTTCCAATCGCTGATGGATGCACTGCGATCCGGCAAGCCCGAGGATTTCGAAAAGATCCGCATGGGCGGCGGCGCGTATCTCGTGAATCCGCAGGCATCGCTTGCTTACACGCTGGAGGGCCGCGACCCGCATGAAATGGCCACCCCGTCCGCGCCGGCGCTCTCCAGCCCCGAAGCCGCGGGCGATCTGGTGGAGAACTACTGGCTGGCCATGGCGAGGGACGTTCCGTTCTCCCGCTACGCCGAAGACGACACCATCCGCACAGCCACGGAGGACCTGTCACGTCTATCCGCGTTCACCGGACCTGCGCCCAGTGGGCGGGTGACGGCGCAAAGCGTGTTCCGCGAAAAACGCCCCGGGGATCTGCGCGGGCCCTATATCTCGCAGTTCTTGTATCTCCCGGTTGGTTACGGCGCCGTGACTTTTGACCAGCGCTATCTCTCACCGGCGCGCGGCCTCGACTATCTTACAAATTACAATGAGTGGATCAACGCCCAGAATGGGTATGTGACGCCAGTCCGCCATACTTACAATGGGACCCGTTACATCCTCACCGGCCGCGACCTTGCCTCCCACGTCCACATCGATTGGGCTGGTCAGGGCACGATGCATGCTCTTTGGATCCTGCTCGGGTACGGCCGTGAAGCGTTGCATCCCTCGCATCCTTACAAGAGCACTCGCACGCAGGATGGGTTCACGTTGTGGGGGCCGCCGGGATTGGGCGATTGGGCCATGCGCTCGGTCGGGCTGGCGCTGAAGACGGCGTGGTGTCTGAAATGGCTCACGCATTTCCGTCTGCGGCCGGAAGCGATGGCCGGCCGGGTGCACAATAACGTGCAGAAGCTTACGGACTATCCGCTGCACCGGGATATCTTCAACTCGACGGCGCTGCAGCGCGTTCTTTCCCAGAAAGGGAATGCGTTGTTACCGGTGGCTTATCCCGAAGGTTCCCCGCTGCATCCGTCGTATCCCGCGGGGCACGCCTCCTGGGCCGGGGCGGGCTCCACTTTGCTCAAAGCGATGTTCGATGAGAACTTCGTGATTCCGAATCCGGTGGTGCCGAACGAGGATGGGACGCAGTTAGTGCCATGGCGCGGGGAACCGCTGACGGTGGGCGGAGAGTTAGACAAACTGGCTGCGAACATCGGGATTGGCCGTAACTTCGGTGGCGTGCATTACCGCACCGACAGCACGGCGAGTAATGTTTTGGGTGAAGCGGTCACGATTGCCTTGCTCCGCGATCTGCTGATGACCACGAACGAGTATTCGGGTCCGATTGAATTCACGAAGTTTGACGGCACGAAGGCGCGGGTGGAAGCGTAGCCTAGCGGGGTAACGCGGGCTTTCAGCCGGCTTTCAGCCTGCCGCGCTCCGACTCGCCGGGGCCCTTGTGCTCTGGGCCGATGAGTGCGACTCGACCGAGGCACCATCGCCCGCACATACAGCGATCCTGCCGCACCCCGATTCGTTGGGCTCCAACGCCCTTGCGGCGTGAACTGCCTCAATGCCGTTGGGCTGGCAATAACCCTCTCTACAAAATGCCGCCGGGCCCTGTCGTGCCCGACTAATCGGGGCGCTGGAGTGTGGACGTTGAGACCCGAAACCGCCTGGTATCAAGAAGAGTGCTACTGCTGCGTTTTGTGGCAGCTATCGCCACATGCCATTATGAATGTGGAGCCTACACATGAAAGCCGTCGAATTTGACACGACTGTGAATCGCCATGGGCAGATCGTCCTGCCGCAGGATGTAGTAGGGGAAATCCCGCCTGGAGGGCCGGTCCGCGTGGTGCTGATGTGGGATGCCTCACCCACGGATTCTGCGTGGCGGGAGGCTGGCCGGCGGAAATTCGAAGGAGCCTACTGCCCCGAAGACTCCGTGTATGAGCAGCTAGTCACCAATGACTCTCCGGACCGGTGAGGTCGTTCTGATTCGAATGCAGTTTCACCAGACGCAGGGATCCAAGGTCCGGCCCGCGCTGGTGCTGCTCGATACCGGCGACGACGATTTTGTCGCGGCGCCGGTGACGTCACAACTTCGATCTTCCGAATTCGATTTCACCCTGGTTGATTGGCAAGCGGCGGGATTGAACGTTCCGTCATCCGCGCGGGTTCACAAGTTGACAGTCCTGCCGAAGTCGGACGTCGTCCGGAGACTTCGTTTGTGTTCCGCGTCAGACCGAGGAGCGCTTCGCGTAGCTCTCTGCAAGATATTCTGCCCGGAGTAGCCGTACCAAATCGAATTACCGGGGCGGGCAGGTTGAACGGTTGCCCGAATCGAACGTCTGCGTGGCTCGCCCGTTGCCGTGGAAAGCGCCACTCGAGTTAGGGAGCGCCAACTGTTGGAACAGCAATCCCTCCACCGGACATTGAGAGTTCGCTGGCATTCCAGCGCGAACGCCACACTCAATCGAGAAAGGCCTAGACTTGGACTAGACTGTGGGCCGATGAGCGCCGCTCGACCGCGGCACCACCGCCCGCACCTATCGCCGATCCTGCCGCCTCCCGGCACTTCGGGGCGCTTGTGCCGTCCCTCCAGACCGCTGGGCTTATGCCAGCCGGTCCACCGCCTGGATCAGCGCCCGGATGTGGCCATAGGCGAATGCAAACGCCTGATCGCCCCGCGGATCGTCCGGGTGGTGCGGTACGTGGTCGGGCATCAGCATATACTCATAACCCACTTCCTTGTACACCTTGATCGCTTCCACGAAATCGACATCACCTTCGTCGGGATACACTTCCTGAAAATCATTCCGCTTGCCGCGAATGTTGCGGAAATGCACGTTAAAGATCTTCTTGCGGTTGCCGAAATAGCGGATCACGTCGAAGATCTCTTTCCCAGGGTTGTGTAACATCTCACTTACGGTTCCCTGGCAGAAGTTGATGCCGTGATATGGGCTCTCCTTGATCGAGATAAACTTTTTCAAGCCATCCGGAGTACCCAGCACCGTATCCACACCCTGATACCCTTCGGGCGGCATCCCAGGATCGTGCGGGTGGCAGGCCATGCGGATCTTGTGTTCCGCCGCGACCGGAATCACCCGTTCCAGGAAGTAAGTAATTCGCTCCCAATAGCGGTCGGCATTGACGGGGCCTGCTTTCGTCAGCGGATTGGCGGGCTTGGCCTCGCGCAGGCGCCATGTGCTGTAAGTGGATCCGCCCCGGCCCGGCGTGCGTTCCGTGCGCACCACGCCCAGAATACTCATGTTGTACTTGATGGAGGGAATTCCGGCCTTGGCGCAGTTCCGAATCAGGTCCTGGATCTCGGCGATGTCGCGGTCGCGCGCCGGACTCTCGGCGAGCATGATGGCCGGGCGGGCCGTGCGGTCAATGTGGCTGGATGCCAGAAACGAGGGTGCGATCATGTCGAGCGCAACCTTGTGCTTGTCGCACAACTCCTTGACGCGCTGCAGATCCTCCAAAGTGTAGGGCCCATTCGGTTCCTTGCTCTTGGGATACCCGCAGATGTTGTTTACACTATGCCGCTTGAAGAACTGAAGCCGTTTGTCGTCCGTTGGACCGCTCTGGCAGCCGAGCTTCATCTTCGCGGGACCGGAACTCTTGGCAGGTGCTGCGGAAGCCGGAGCGCTGCCCAGTGCGCCCACAGCAGCAGAGGTGTGGAGGAAGTGCCTTCTGTTCATGCAGGCCCTATTCTATAACCGAACCCCCGCCCTGTGGGAGCCGAAGCCAGTTCATTTGCGAAGACGGAGTTGCCGCAGCAAGGCGAGGAAGCGCGGCTCGGCCCGCAGATCTCGTAGCCGCCATTCGATCCCGAGATAGAGCACGCTTTGGTCCCGCTCGCGGTAGGCGCGTTCCAACTCATCGAGCGCTCTTGCCGAATTCTCCATCCCGGCATGCACCAGAGCGAGCGAGTAGGACACCACCTTGCCTTTGGCCTGCAGTTGTTCAAGCTGCGTCAACGCATGCCGCGCATCCTCCATCCGGCGCATTCTGCCGTAAAGATGGCCGATTGCTGGCAGCGCACGTCCATCCGCGGGTGCAATCGCGAGAATCGCGAGGAACTGCCTTTCGGCTGCGGAGAACTTGCCTTCGCGCTCCAGGCAAAGGCCCTTTAGCCACATCGCTTCGAGAAACCGCGGGCGAAGCTCTTCGGCTCGCGTTGCCTGCTCCGCCGCGATGTCGCACTGGCCGAGGTCGTAGAGCATCACGGCGCGCTGCAACCGCAGGCGGGCGGAGTTCGGCTCAAGCGCGAGCGCGTGGTCCACTTCGATCCGCGCCTGCTCCGACCTTCCGGTGATGCGCAGCAGATCCGCGTAGTATCGAAATGCCTCGCCGTTGCGCGGATCGAGTTCGACGGCGCGTTTCAGATGCTTCTCCGCGGCTACGAAATCCCACTCATCGTAGAGAGCAATGGTACCGAGCGTGAGGTAGGGCAGCGGTTGATAGGGGTCGACGCGCGTGGCCGTGAGCGCCGCCGCACGAGCCTTCTTGCGCCACTCCGCGGCGTTTGTTCGATCAAACTCCACCCCATACGAATACACCTCGGCCAACTGCGCCCAAGCGGGGCCGTAGCGTGGCTCGCGTCCGGTGACCGACTGTAATAACTCGATCGCTTCCTGGAATTGTGGCGGCATACCCCCCGGCCAATCCTTCCATCGCGGGTCCTGCGCCATCAGGTCGTGTGCGCGAAGATAGCCCTGCATCAGGGTGGGATCGGACAGCGCCGCAAGCGGGCGGCGATGGTCGAGGTACCACGACGAGGCAAGCCACGCCGCAATGAGGATTGCTCCGATCGCTCCAGCCGCCAGTGCCGTTCCATGCCGGAAAACGTTACCGGCGCGGGTTGCCGTGCCACCAGTAGGGGCTTCAATCGCCTCATTCGCGAGGTGCCGTGCGATGTCCTTCGCCAGCGCCTCCGCGGATTCGTAGCGCTGCGCCGGCTCAGCCTGCATGGCCTTGCGGACGATATTGTCGAGGTTGCCTTCGAGTTCGGCACGCAACTGCCGGTCGAGCCCGGCGGCGCTTGCTCGCGGCACTCCGGCCGTGGATGCGGCCTTCGCGCGAACCCCCGTGAGCAATTCGAACAGAACGGCGCCAAGCGAATAGACATCCGTGGCGGCGGTCGGCCTCTCTCCCCGGATCTGCTCCGGGCTCGCGTACTCGGGCGTCAGCATGCGATAGGCGCCGGTGGTTGCGGGCATGCCTTCCGGCAGCAGTTCGGTGGCGTAGAACTTCGCGATGCCGAAATCAAGGAGCTTCGGGACGCCGTCGCGTGTCACGAGAATGTTGCCCGGCTTCAGATCTCGATGCACCACCTTGCGCTGATGGGCATGATCCACGGCGGCACAGATCGCCTGAAACATTTCAAGGCGCTTTTGTATGGGCAGATTCCGGCTTGCGCAGTACTCCATCAGCGGCTCGCCTTCAATGAACTCCATCACGAAGTAGGGCCGGCCATCGCTGCTTGTGCCGCCGTCGAGCAGCGATGCGATGTTGGGATGATTGAGCGTGGCCAGAATCTGGCGCTCCGCGCGAAAGCGCTGCACGATGTAGCCGGTGTCCATGCCCCGCTTCACCAGCTTCAGCGCCACGGTTTGGAAGAACTCGCCGTCACTGCGGAGCGCTTGATAGACTACGCCCATGCCGCCGCGCCCGATCTCCTTCACCAGCGTGTAGGATCCAATTTGGCGCCCGATTTCGGACTCCGGCAGGTCCTCGTCAAGGTCCGCGGCCATTCCGCGAACAAGCGAACCTATTTCTGTTTCCGCCTTGCCTTCGCTCTCGAGCAGGGCGAATAACTCCCGGCGTAACTCCGCATCCCCCGCGCAGGCTGCTTCCAGGAATGCGGCGCGCGCAGATTCAGGCTGGTCCAATGCGGCATGGAACAAACGCTCGATCTGCTGGAAGCGGTCGGGAGTCACAGTCAGTCCGCAGTGTAGCATTCGCCATGCCGGGGCCAAGCCAACTGCCCATTGCTGGCGCTTCCGGCCGGTGTGAAACAGGATTTCCCGGTAATGTAAGCTGTGTTACGGTTGCCCTGGGGGGGCGACGCTAAGATAAGGCGTGGCATTTTCACGGATCAACGGAGTGGAGTTGGTCGTCCCCGCGGAATTCGCGGGAATTATTCCCGTCAGCCCTGCCGAGGCTGACTTCGCATTCGAGCCCGAGGCGTTTCTCGCTCTGCGGGCCTGTATTGCCGAGGGCGCCGAAGTATTGGATGTTGGGGCCTCGTTTGGAGTGATGACAAGTCTGATGGCGAAGATCGGCGCTGGGCATATCTGGTCGATGGAACCGAATCCCGAAGCTCTTGCGCTGGGTCAATTGCTGGCGAGCGCGAATCAAATTGAACAGCGCGTGGAGTTCCGCAACACGCTGGCGGGAGAGGCGCCTCAGGAGGGCGTGGACTTCTGGCAGGTGCCCGGCTTTCTTAGTGTCGCCTCCACCCGCAATCCGGAAATCCGCCTTTTTCATCCGGATGCCACCAAACGAAGTCTCCCGATGATCGCGCTGGATGACCTGAAGCTCACGCAGCCTTCGGTGATCAAGATCGACGTTGAAGGAAGCGAGTATCAAGTGCTTCGCGGTGCAAAGAGGGTTCTCGCGGAGTTTTCACCCGATTTGGTGATCGAAACGCATGGCCTGGAAATCAACGGAATTGGTGGCGACCTTCAGGCGCTATGCGGCATGCTCAACGCGTCTGGCTACCAGTTGTGGGATCTCAAGACATCGTCAGCCATGTCTCCGGCCGGTTATGCCACTACTTACCGCGAAGCATCGGGACAGTTGCTCGCCTCGAAGCGCCTTCACCGATTGGCGCTTGCATAGCGCCAGCACACGCGGGAAGGCGATAGTAGAGAGATGCATTCGATTGTCCCCACGCGCAGGAACGCGGTCCAGTGGTTCCTCGCGGCGATGCTTCCACCGGGATCCCAGGCCGCGGCCTCATCCAGTGCGATCTCGCTCAATGAAGATGCGAACCACTTTTTTGCCACCCGGGCCGATCGCCGGGTGACCGAGAAGGACCTCACCGATTGGGTGGACCAGTACGCAGGGACCCAGGTGCGCGAGTTAATCCTCAATGTCAACGCCATGCGTACGGCCTTTGCAAGCAAGGTGTGGACGCCGTTCTGGAAGGACTACGATCCGAACGGTCCTGATGATCAGCCGCTGTTCGCGAGTGCGCCGGAGCGGGCGTTCGCGCGGAAGTGGGTGCACACGGCCTGGCAAATGCAGCAGGATGGTCTGGATCATTTCAAGATCTGGCTTCGGAGAGCGCGGCAGAAAGGCCTGAGTGCGTGGCTATCGATTCGCATGAACGATTTGCATAACGTGGACGATGAGAAGCACTATCTGCACTCCGATTTCTGGAAGCAGAATCCGCAGTTGCGGCGCGTTCCGCATCGTGGCGAGATGCGGGACAAGGCTCTCGACTTCGGCAGGCAGGAGGTGCGCGACTACACCTTCCGGCTGATTGAGGAGGTCGCGCAACGCTACGATTTCGACGGGCTGGAACTCGATTGGATGCGTCATGGTTATCACTTCGCTCCGGGGCAGGAGGCCGAGGGGCGGGAACACTTGAATGCCCTTATGTTTCGGGTGCGAAAGCTGCTCGGCCGGGCGCGGAAGATCGGGGTGCGTGTGCCGCCCCATCCGGAGTCCGCGTTGCGGATGGGTATGGATGCGGTTACCTGGGCTCGCAACGGATGCGCCGATCTGGTGGTGCCAACCAACTTCTGGCGCACTGCCGATACGGCGATGCCGCTTCGTTTGTGGAGGCAACTGCTGCCGGCGGGTTGTCTGCTTGGCGCCGGTCTGGAACTTGGACTGAACGCGTTTCCGGGATCCGTGATGCGGAATGGGCGGCCGTTCGGCTACAACGATCTAAAGACCGTGCGGGGTGCTTCCGCGGCCTATCTGGAGCAAGGCGCGGATCGCATCTATTTGTTCAACTACATGGACTCGCAGACGGCGATCGAGGATCTGAGCGAGTATCCCGTGTTGCTGCGCGAGGTGGGAAGGCTTGAGACGTTGCAGGGCAAATCGCGCCGCCATGTGGTGAGCTACACCGATACCTGGGCCCCGGGTGAACCCGTCAGAGCGTTGCTGCCGGCGGCCATGGCGGCGGGGAGTTGGCGCGCGTTCCGGCTTGCCACGGGCAAGGTGGCGAACGGCCTGCGTCCCCTTGTGCGCTTAGGGGTGGACGCCGCGCCCGAGGGTTGGACCGTGCGCGTGAACAACGCCGTGGCCACTGCCATCGGCCCGCAGCAACCCGACGACCCGTGGCCCCGAACGGCGGTGTACGGTTACCAGGTTGCTGTGGAAGCGATGCGCGACAGCGAAACTGTGATTGAAGTGACGGCGAAGAGCGCTGGTACCGTAGAGTGGGTGGAGTTGGCGTGGACGTGATGCGGAGGTGCCTCGCCGGTGTGGGACGATCGCAGGGATCGCGATTCGATCGGTTGCATCGGCGCAAGAACCTCGATACTATCACCGAGCCTTCCCCGCGCGTTCCGCCATTGGCGGAGCTTCTGAGGAGGAACTGCGTGCGGACGTGGGTCTACAATCCTCACACTGGCGAAAGAGCATTCCTCCCGCCGTTCGGATTCGCACAGAGCGGCGGATTCGCGAACATGCGGAGAAGAACTACAAAGGAAAGTTTCATCGTCTGGATGTGCGGTTTCGTGGGGCTCTTTGCTACATTGATGCCTACACCATCGATGTCTTGCCGGACGGCGCGAAGCCGCCCACGTGCGAAACGCGCGAGCAGTGGATCGAGAGGTTGCGAAACACTCCCACCCACTTGTGCCGGATCCGCTACTTCGGCAATCAGGATCGCTGGAGTTTTGCCTTTTGCACTTACGCGCACGAAAAGTACGAGCCTACTAATTGCCTGATGTCGGGGGACGATCATGGAACGCCAGAGGAGGCGTTCGACGCCTCGGCGATGTTCCTGTGCCAGGGACTCCGCCGCTCTCATGAGGGGCACTGCCGCCAACGGTCTGGCGTCAGTGCTTCGACTTTGCGTAGTGCTGCCGCAGCAGATCCTTGCCGTAATCGTTGCCGTTGGGTGTGCGAACGACCGCATGGATGTGCTCGCGGAACGGCAATTGCGGATCCTTTACCAGATGCCGGATGCCCACCGGACGCTGATGATCGAACTCGATCAGGATCACCGGGCTGTGGATGCGATAGTAGAACACGCCATCGGGCGCAGTCCCGCCGATCCAAGCGAAGTACGTGCTGTCGAGATGCTTTCGCACCTCGTCCATCCGCACGCGGGCATGGCCGCCGTCCATGTTGTCCACGTAGAGCTGAATCAGATCGGCTAACTGCTTTTTGTGTGCCGCCGCGAGCGACTTCACCGGTAGACCCGCATAGTCGAGCACGATGTTGTCCTTGAACGCTTCGCCGAGATTGTTGTTGCCGGTCTTCGAAACCTCGATGGCCGCCTGCTTGCGCTGCGCTTCCGGCAAGGCTTGCATCAAAGCCAGCGCCTGATTCTGTTCTGCCTGAAGAATGGAGATGCCATTGTACTTGCCGCTGCGCGCAATCACCGGCTCCGACCCGACGAAGGTAGGCGTCATCACCACCTGATCGCCAAGCACGAAGTAGTTGACGATGAGATGATGCCCGTCGATTTGCCAGCCCCACGGCTCCTTCGCTGACGGCTTGCCCATGATGGTGATCCAGTAGAGCCATTCGCCGTATTCGACGAAGTTGCCATTGTTCAACTCGCCGAGCGTATGGTTCAGCTTCATGATGTCCTGTGTGAGCTTCAGGCCTTTTGCGCTCAGCGAAGCCCGCATCATGGCAAATGCGGCCTCGCGCTGCGCATCGCTCATCTCCTTGAAGCTGACGCCCTGGCGCACGTAGAAATGCTGGTTCATCCACTTGCGCCACTCATCGTCATCCACGGGGAACTGCGTGCGCTTCTGCTGATCCGCGTTGAGCGATGCGAGAAATGCCTCGGCGGCCTTGCGTACGGGCTCGGTGGAAACACCGGTGGAGCGGATGGCGAACAAGTTGGGCTGGACGTTGCCATCACGAGTGACACCCTTGAACGGCTCGGCGAGTCCTTTGGCTTCGGCGCCCCGCGACATCTCAGCGAATCGCGACACACGATCGCCGGGCGGCCCCTGCGACAACGCGCCGGTGCTCACCAAGAGCGCCGCGATCAATGGAGAGAAGCAGGCCACCAGAGCCGCGCGGGAAAAACGGACCGGACGAGGGTTCATGAGAATTCCCGCCAGTATAGCAGGGCCGGCTGGAAGCCGCTAAAACGTGATGGAAAAGCCCATTGAGCCTTCAAACTGGTTGATCAATCCGCCGCCCGCGGCGCGCTCATTGGCGAACTTCAGGTCGTACGGCTTGCCACCGATGTAGTGGCGGAAATCCATGCGCACGTTGAGATGCTCAATCAATTTGAACTTCACGCCGGCGCCGTAGTTTGCGCCGTAGTTGCGTGTTTGGCCGACGTCGAAATTCAGGATCCTGGGGGCGCCGTACTGATAGAGTTGCGCGCCAACGGCAATGAACGGGCGGATGCGCTCCCCGGCGGGCATCATGTAGAGCAGGAAGTTGTAGAAGGCCTGCTGCACCTTCACCTTATCCTCATAGCGGGTGGTGCGGGTGGTGCGTCCCTCCGTGGTGACGATGTCCGTGCGGAAGGTCGCGTCATTGAGGATATAGCCGATTTCGTGGCCGTAGTATCCGGGCGTATTCAGCGTGAGGCGAATGCCGTAGCCGAGACGTCCACGGATCTGCGTGTCGGTATCCTTGTTGTTCGTATCGTTGAGCGAGCCAAGCCCCTCCCGGCCCCAGCGCGGGTAGGAGACCAGCGGCGAGACCTCGTATTTCTGCGCCAAAGCAAGGTTGGCAAGCAAACAGAGCAGTGTGGCTGTCTTCAGCAGCAGTTTGTTCATTCGTAAGATTTCCGGACTCGCGAGAATTGGGGGAAGACCCTTAATTGTACTATCGTAATCCGGTTGAGGGGCGCTCCGCACTCCCGCGGGGGCCAAGCTGGCGGAGACCCAGCCTATCGAACCCATAAGCTTTTTCTATTTGACGGTGGCGAAAGGGGTTCGCTACCATTCCAGTTGCAAGAGAGACGCCCGCGACAGTAGGTCCCCCAGTCAGGTGAACGCTGACGTGCGTGTGGCTGGCCGCCCGAGCGCCCTTCAACAGAGTTTCAAGGACGGTTCCCCAGAGAGGAAATATCTCACGAATGACCCCAAAAGAAGTAATGGACTTTGTCAAGAAGAACGATATCAAGCAACTTGATATGCGTTTCACGGATCTGCCGGGCGTGCAGCAGCACGTCTCCTATCCGATTACCCAGTTGAGCGAGGATTCCTTCGAGGAAGGTTTTGGTATCGACGGATCGAGCATCCGTGGCTGGGCGGCGATCAACGAGAGCGACATGTTGCTGATTCCGGATCCGGCAACAGCCTTCATTGATCCGTTCTTCGAAGAGAAGACGCTGGTCATGCTCGGAACCACCATCGATCCCATCACGCGGCAGCACTATGAACGCGACCCGCGCTGGATCGCGAAGAAGGCCGAAGCCTATCTGCAGAACAGCAACCTGGCGGACACGGCGTTCTTCGGTGCGGAAGCCGAATTCTTCATCTTCGATAACATCCGTTTCGACCAGAATCAGCACTCGGGCTTCTACTTCATCGACGCCGAGGAAGGCCGCTGGAATTCGGGCCGCGCTGAGAACAACCTCGGCTACCGTCCGCGCTACAAAGAAGGCTACTTCCCGGTTCCGCCGACCGATCACTACCAGGAACTGCGCGCCGAGATGGTGCGTACGATGATTGATTGCGGCCTTGAGATCGAGTGCCACCACCACGAAGTCGCCACCGGCGGCCAGTGCGAAATCGACCAGCGCTTCAACACTCTGGTCAAGTCGGCCGACAACATGATGACGTACAAGTACTGCATCCGCAACGTTGCATACCAGTACGGCAAGAGCGTCACCTTCATGCCGAAGCCGCTCTTCGGTGACAACGGCAGCGGCATGCACTGCCACCAGAGCCTGTGGAAGGGTGGCAAGCCGCTCTTCGCGGGCGACGGCTATGCGGGCCTTAGCCAGATGGCGCTGCACTACATCGGCGGCCTGTTGAAGCACGCGCGTGCGCTGGCTGCGATCATTGCTCCGACCACGAATAGCTACAAGCGTCTGGTGCCGGGCTATGAGGCGCCGGTGAACCTCGCCTACTCCCGCCGCAACCGTTCGGCTGCCGTGCGTATTCCGATGTACAGCTCGAACCCCAAGGCCAAGCGCGTCGAGTTCCGTCCGCCAGATCCGTCGTCGAACCCGTACATGGCGTTCGCAGCGATGCTGATGGCTGGTCTGGATGGCGTGATCAACAAGATCGATCCGGGCGATTCGTTGGACAAGGACATCTACGATCTGTCGCCGGAGGAAATGAAGAATGTTCCGTCGATGCCGGCGTCGCTTGAAGAGGCGTTGAGCTGCCTCGAGGAAGACCACTCGTTCCTGCTGAAGGGCGATGTATTCACCGAAGAGCTGATCGAAACCTACATCGGCTACAAGCGCAAGAACGAAGCGGATGCGGTTCGCCTGCGGCCGCACCCCTACGAATTTGCGCTGTACTACGATATTTAGCTCGTGGACCGAGCTACCTGAACTTCTCCGGGAGCTCGGCATTGAATGATGCCGGGTTCCCACTCACGAAACTTGGACCCTACGCGCGCGGAGTGACCAGCTCCGCGCTTTTTTGCGTCTTGCTTAGCAGGTCGCTCCCGGAAATAGGGCGCCTGGCAATCGCGATACGAATTCCTCCTCTGCGGCCCGCAGATCGGCAGAAGCTCGTTCGAGCCATTGGCGAGTCTCGTCAATCAAGATGCTACGCTGCGGAGTAGACAAGAAGTCCCTCGCGCAGGACCGTCGCCGGCAGCGAGGCCTTCACATAAGCGGCTCTTGCGTCAAAGTCGCTCTCACGCCACGGAATGATGTCTTTGCTCATACCCATCCCTGACAGTTTTGTGTAGACGCCCGCGTCGCGCATGGCCGCGTCGGGCGTCTCATCCGGGACCACCACCAGGAAATCAAGATCACTATCCGGCCCACTAT
>JAEUQE010000134.1 GCA_016789785.1 Bryobacterales bacterium | reverse complement strand
GGAGGTGGCGGAGTGGTGAACGCAAGATCCATCATCGAGCCGGGTTGGCGGCACACACCATGATTGCCATGCAGCAGCACAATCAATGGATACGGGCCCTTGGAGAGATCCTCGGGGTGCCAAACAGTACCCCAGAGATCGACCGGATAGGGCACCTGCGGAATCAACTGCCCTTCGAAAAGATACTGCGTGTTGACCACCGGCATGGGTCCGGGATCGGAGGGATCCTGCTGGCCGAAGCAGGTGATCGCGGCGAGCGTGAGCAGAGCAAGCGTTCTCATTGATTCACCTCCGGGGCGTTCGCGCCGGGCGTTACCGGGCGCGGGGTGGGCGTGATGGCGAGACCTCGCGGTGAGCCATCCACTTGAATCGAAGCAACCACTTCCTTGGTGTCGGTGTTGATGACGTGTACCTTGTCGGCGGTTGGTTCGGCGACATAGACAGCGCGCCCATCACCAGTGACTGCGATTCCGAAAGTGGAGCACCGTGCGAGCAGACACTGCGGCAGCTCGATGGTGTTGCGGACGGCCATGCCGGCGGTGTCGAACACCGTGATGGTGGACGAGCCAAGCGCCGACACGTAGCCCGATGCGCCGTCGGGAGTAAGTGCGATGTGCACCGGTACACGCGAGATGTCGAGCACGCCTTCAATCGCGTTGTTCTCCGGATTGAGCTTCGCGATGGCGTTTGAGCCCCCGCAGGCAATGAACATCGCAGAAGTGCCGGCAACGATTCCACCAGGACTTGCACAGCCCGGGATTTGGATTGTGCTGATGCGATTGTTGCTGGTCTCGATAACGCTGAGGGTGCTGTCGGCGGAGTTGGAGACATAGAGCCGCGCACCATCGGGCGTGAGTGCCAGGCCGGTGGGCGAGTTGCCAACACGAAGGTTGGCGATGACTGCGCCAGCCACGGTATTGACAACGGAGACTTGTCCGGTCTTGGTTGTGGTGGCGTAGGCGCGCTGTCCGTTCGGCGCGACCACCACGTTCATCGCGCCAATGCCGGGCAGGACGAACCCCTGCAGCACTTGGTTGTTGGCTGCGTTCAGCGCAAAGAACGCGTCGTTTTGCCCATGCACGACGTAGGCGCGGGAGCCATCGGAAGAAACAGCAATGCCCGAAGGCCCAAGCGACAACGTAAGCCGCGCGGCAACGCGATTGTCGCGCGTGTTAATCACCGAGACGGTGTTGGAGTTTTGGTTGGATACGTAGACAAATGGTTGCGCCGAAGCGAGTGTGGCCAGCCCGGCGCCCAGAAACAGGGGGAGAAGTCCCCTTCGTTTTCGAGGCATATGGATAAAGAGTAGAGCGCTGTGGGGGAGGTGATGTCAAGGGCCTCGCGCGAAACATATGTGCGGCGGGCCTGATTGCTCACGAAGGCCAATGCGGCTTCAGGTCGAGTTCCAGCGCAGGCCCGTTGGGAAGGAGATTGACACCCACAACGAACGGAAAGTGGCTGAAGAAGGTGAGCGAAAAAGCTTGATCCTCTTCGTCCACTTCGACGGTGGGCTTCTTCGTGAACTGATTCGAGAGCGTGAACTTCGCTTTCCGGAAAGGACCGGAAGTACTGGGGCCGGAACGTGCAACCACCAAAGCCACGCGGCAGAGACCGGCGACGTTTGGCACTGGCGTAACTGTAGCCGCGACCTTCCATCCTTGATTTTCGGCAGTTCCGCCGAATTGTCCGGCATTGGCGTCTGGCGCTCCCGAGGACTTCGAAGGTGCTCCAAACTCATCGAGCTTGGCCTGGACGTCGGCGGGAATGGCTGGCGGCGCTGAAGGCGAGGCGGACGGCACGGATGGAAGAGGCGCAGGCACTGCATTCTGCGGCGCGCTGAAGCGATTCACCAGCCGGTCGAGCGTATCGGGCACCAGTCTCTCGGCAAAGCCTGCCAGAAACGACCAGATCCACAGCTTCGCCCACGACTCCGGGCCATCGGGAAGGTAGCCTGTCCACTTGGGCACCAGGGCGCCTTCGACGAAACCCGCCCGCAAGATCAGCCAGAGGATCACTGCAAACACTCCACCTGCAACCAGCGAGACCCAGCCAGTGTTGAAAAACTCGGTGAGTCCAAGAGCACTGATGGCGGGGTCGGAACGTCCGGTTGTGGTTTGCAGACGGCGCTGTGCGCTGACTGTTGCGCCAAGCACGCCGAACGCGGCGATCAGCGCCAGCGTGCCCAACAGCTTCCCTTCCCACGGAAGCGTGATCATGGCGGCGGCAACGCCAACGGCAAGGAGGACTCCCCCAATCACGTGGATTCTCTTCAGAATGCGGCGGCGTATGTTTTCGCGAACCAGGGTCATGCCGAAGATCCACTGAAACAGGCCTAGCAAATGGCTGAGATCCGTGCGGAGGGTCTCGGTCCCGGTTGCCGGGTCATTGGCATTGGGGGGATTGCTGGCGAGGTACTCCTGATAGTGGTCCGCTCCCGCCAACAGACGGAAGCGGCTGCGGAGGCTCCAGGCCAAACGCCGGAGCGCTCCGTCGCTCAGAACGGCGAGGATCCGCGACTCGATCACCGAGATGTCGATCCAGTCAAGACGCGCCTCACTGTCGGCGGAGAGGCAACCGGAGGCGCCCTCCATCTCGGAAACCAGTATTTTGACGGACTCGGGTAGTTCGTCGAAAACCTGCTTTCGTTCGGACGCCGTCAGGGCGCGGTACTCGGCGTAGACTTGGGCGAAGTACTCCACCGTCAGATCGCGTTCATTCTTGCGGCGCGCGGACGTTTTTTGTTCAGGCATGTTTCGCTCCTTTGGCTATCGCTTTCCGAAGAGATGAATCGAAGTCGTGGGTGATCCCGGTTTGAACGCCATGCTCCCTCTCAGTCATTTGGGTAAACGGTGGTTGTCCTATCTTCCCTTCTCCAGTGGCGGATTTCCATTCCGCTGGCCACAGGTATGCCTGGGGCGCAGTTTCTTGCTGCTGGTACCGAGGTTGCACGAGTCACCAAGCCCTTGTGGACACACTGGGAAATTCGACTCGGTTGCGCAGCGATCCGCCCTACCGCTAAGATCAGAAGGTTTGCAGTCCATTTGGAGGCTACATGTCCGTTGAAGCGAAAGTGAAGCAGATCATCGTCGAGCAGTTAGGAGTGGACGAGGGCCAGGTCGATCCGACCGCGAGCTTCGTTGACGACCTCGGCGCGGATTCGCTTGATATCGTCGAGCTGGTGATGGCGTTCGAAGAAGCATTCAATATCGACATCCCGGATGAAGACGCCGAGAAGATCAGCACCGTCAAGGACGCGATCGACTACATCGAGAACAAGAGCAAGAAGTAGATCTTTCAACAACGAATCAGGCGGTTATCAGCTTGTCACGTCGAGTTGTAGTGACCGGTGTTGGTTTGGTTTCGGCCATCGGCATCGGTACTGAAGAAACGTGGTCCGGCCTTCAACAAGGCCAAAACGGCATTGGCCGGATCACTCAGTTTGACCCAGAACGGTTTGCCTGCAAGATTGCGGGTGAGGTGAAGAACTTCGATCCGTTGCGATGGATCGAGAAGAAGGAAGCCCGCAAGATGGGCCGCTTCATCCACTTTGCGATCGCGGCGGCAGACTTCGCCATGAAGCACTCGGGATTGAAAGTGGACGCGTCCAACGACGAGCAGATTGGCGTCTACATAGGCTCCGGAATCGGCGGCTTCGAAGTCATCGAGCGCGAACACAAGAACCTCCTCGAGAAGGGGCCGGACCGGATTTCTCCGTTCTTCATTCCGGCAACCATTGTCAATCTCGCGTCCGGCCACGTTTCGATTCGCACCGGCGCAAAAGGCCCGAATTCCGCGACAGCCACGGCGTGCACAACCAGCACACATTCGATTGGCGACTCGTTCAAGATCATCCAGCGCGGGGACGCGGTGGCGATGATCTGCGGCGGTGCGGAAGCGGCCATCACTCCGATGGGCATTGGCGGATTCGCCGCCATGCGTGCGCTCTCCACCAACAACGAGTCTCCGGAGACAGCCTGCCGTCCATGGGACAAGAATCGCGACGGCTTCATTGTCGGAGAAGGCGCGGGGATTCTCGTGCTTGAAGATCTGGAGTTCGCCAAGGCCAGAGGCGCGAACATTCTCGCCGAAGTGGTTGGTTACGGCATGAGCGGCGATGCGTATCACATCACGGCCGGGTCCGAGGATGGCGACGGCATCATTCGTGTGATGCGCAATGCGCTGAAGGATGCGAAGCTCGCTCCTGAGTCGATTGACTACGTGAACGCACATGCGACGTCGACTCCGGTTGGCGATCCGCTGGAGGCGCTCGCCATCAAGAAGACTTTCGGTGAGCATGCGCGCAAGCTTGCAGTATCGTCCACCAAGTCGATGCACGGGCACTTGTTGGGCGGCGCGGGCGGAATGGAAGCCGGCGTCACGGTGCTTGCGCTGCGGGATCAACTCGCGCCACCCACCATCAATCTGGTCGAGCCCGACGAGGGCTGCGACCTGGACTTCGTGCCGAACACGGCGCGCCAGATGAAGATCGACTATGCCCTCAGCAACTCGTTCGGATTCGGCGGCACCAACGGCAGCCTCGTTTTCAAGCGATACTCGGAATAGAACCGCATTTTTCCGGCGGCCGCTTTCGCCAGATGCGGCGGAGTTTTCATGAAGATCATTGTGGCTATTAAGCAGGTCCCGGCCCGCGATTCCATATTGAAGGTGGACGCGAACGGCCGCTGGATCCAGGATTCCGATCTCTCTTTCGAGATCAATGAACCCGATGCATACGCGCTCGAAGAAGCGTTGCAGTTGAAGGAAAAGCACGGAGGCGAGGTCGTGGTGTTGTGCCTTGGCCCCGCGAGGGCGCAGCAGACCATCCGCGAGGCGCTGGCCAAAGGCGCGGACCGCGCGTTGCACATTGAGGAAGAACATCTCACGGCGCTCGATACGCTCGGCATGGCCCAGGTCATCGCCAAAGCCGTGGCTGGCGAGAACGCCGATCTGCTCCTCACCGGCTTGCAGTCCGACGATCTGGGAGCAGGTCAGACTGGCGTGGTGGCGGCGGAACTGCTCGGCTGGTCGCACTCCACCATCATTATGCAGGTGGATCAGAGCGATGGCGGGATCAGGGTGAAGCGCGAACTGGAAGATGGTTGGTTTCAGTGGATCGAAATGCCACTGCCCGCGGTACTCACCATTCAGTCCGGCATTAATAAGTTGCGCTATGCCACATTGATGGGAATCAAGAAGGCCAAGACCAAGGAGATCAAGCAACTTACCGCTGCAGGATTGGGAGTTACTCCGTCGGCATCAGCCGTTGTAGATAAGATCTACCTGCCGCAGAAGTCCAAGCAGACGCAGATTCTGGAAGGGCCCGCGAAGGAAGTGGCGGCGAAGCTGGCAGAGAAGCTGAAGTTCGAGGTGCGAGTAATATGAGCGGCGTTCTCGTAGTGATGGAACAGCGCGGCGGCGCTTGGAACAAGATGAGCTTTGAGACGCTGGCGGCGGGTCAGGAGATCGCGGCGGCGTTGGGCACAGGCTGTTCAGCGGCGGTGGTTGGCGCTGGAATCGAAGCGCTGGCGCAGGAACTCGCGACAAAGAAACTCGACAAGGTGTACGCGGTGGAGCACGCGCTGCTGGCGGACTACACACCTGATGCCTTCGCGGCGGCCGTGGAGCAGTTGCTCAGGCAAACCGGCGCGAGCGTGGTGCTCTTCCCGCATAGCTACCAGGTGCGGGACTTCGCGCCGAAAGTGGCCACACGGTTCGGGCGAGTCCTGATTACGGACGTGATCAAGGCGCGCGTGGAAGGCGCTACACCCGTATTCGTGCGTCTGCTTTTCCAGGGCAAACTGAACGGCGAGGTGCCAGGATCAGGACCAGGGCCGCACTTTGCCTCGATCCAAGCCGGGGCGTTTCGCGCCGATGCTTTGGTGGATGGCAGCGCATCGGTGGAGACGTTCACACCGTCGCTGGTGGCGGATCAGGTTCGCAGCAAGCCGCAGGCGCCGTTCCGCGAGTCCTCCCGCGCGGTTGATTTGACGGCTGCGGAGATCATTGTCTCGGTGGGCCGGGGCATCAAGGAGAAGGAGAACATCTCTCTGGTGGAGGACCTGGCGAAGGCGCTCGGCGGCGAGCTCGCGGCCTCCCGTCCGATTTGTGACAACGGCTGGCTTCCGATGGAGCGGCAAGTGGGCTCGTCCGGTCAGACGGTGGCGCCGAAGATGTATGTGGCGGTCGGAATCTCCGGGGCGATTCAGCATCTGGTCGGCATGAAGGGCGCCAAGACGATCGTCGCCATCAACAAAGACAGCAATGCCCCCATCTTCGAAGTTGCCGATATTGGTGTAGTGGGCGATCTCTTCGAGATTGTGCCGGCGCTAACCGATGAAATCCGCAAGGTGAAAACCTAAACTCTCAAGCTTTGGGAATTTCGCTCCGATAAGATTCTCAGGGGGAGATTCGGGGGCTTGACCCCAGATCGATTCTCCGCTAAAGTGACTGAAGGAGCGAAGACTAATGGCCGTTGAAGCCGTTAAGATCAGAAAGCTGCCTGATTGGGTGCTGGATGCCCATAGGAACCGGGCGGAAAAGAACGGTGTCAGCCTGGAGGAAGAATTGCGGAACTTATTGACAGAAAACGCATTAAAGCCTCAGAAGGACTTCGCTGCCAAGGCGGCGGCCTGGAATGAGGCGCTCAAAGCCAAGTATGGCAAGCTGAGCGACAGCACGGAACTGATCCGGGAAGACCGCGAAGAGCGGGGCTGATCCGAGGGAAGGATTTCGTGGTCGTCGTTGATGCTTGCGTGGCCGTAAAATGGTTCTTGCCAGAAGAGGGTAGCGACCGGGCACTGGCGCTGCTCTCCGGCAAGGACGCATTGGTGGCTCCCAGCTTGATCCGAACCGAAGTTGCCGGGGCGATTGTTCGCCGCGTCCGAATGGGCACATTGACCACGGAGGACGCAAAGAACAGCCTGCACATGTGGTTCGAAGCGCTTGGTGAAGGAGTGATTCAAGTAACGGGCGACCTGGAGGATCTCAAGGAAGCAGTGAATTTTTCACTCCAACTTCAACATCCAATTCAAGATTGTCTCTATCTGGCCGTCGCACGCCGCCGCTCGGCGCGATTGATTACCGCTGACCATAAGTTCGTCGCGAAAGCTCTCTCCGTATTTCCCGCCATCGAAGCTCTCTGATCTCGAAGCGTTCTGCCCCTTGTAACGTTCTCTTCCGCCGACGCACTATCCCCCTGGAGCACTTATATGTCTCATCTGCAAGCCTCAGGAGGCTCATGCCCCCATGACCCCATTGCGCGGACCGCGGCGATCACTCTCTCGCTGCGCGCCAGGCAGGAAGGGCCCAACTCGGATGCTGCCCGGTTCCATGACGCTCTCCAGAGGCTGGCCCGGTTCGATCCTCCCATGGCACGGCTAGTGGAGATGCTGTATCTCGGCGGCATGACCGTTGACCGAGCCGCTCAACTGCTGCGCATGCCCGAAGGCCAGGCGGTTCGGGAATGGATGCTGGCCCGGGCGTGGATGCGAGCGGAATTGTCGCTGCCGGTTTGAGAAGGTGGGTCACATTCCCTGCTGACATTCGCAGAGTGGCCGCGCTACGATAGCCTCATGCTTCGGATACTGCTCCTTCTCAGTATCCTCGCGGCGGATGCCTGGTCCCAGCCGATCCGAATGCGCGACCCTGTGCAGGGCATGCTGCTGGTGGCCAAGCGCGACCTTCCCGATCCGAACTTCGCCGAAACGGTGGTGCTACTGCTGGACTACGGCCGCAAAGGCGCGGTCGGCCTGATCCTGAATCGTCCCAGCCAGCTTCCCGTGGCTCGGATCTTCCGGGACATGGCGGCAGCGAAATCGCGCACCGACACAGTCTTTTCCGGCGGCCCGGTGGAACCGGGCAGCGTGCGGGCTTTGCAGCGCTCGAAATCCAAGCTCGACCAAGCGCGCCCCTTGATTGAGGAGGTCTATGTCGTCTCCGAAACGGCTCATATCGAGAAGTCGTTCCGTGAGGGCACTCCTTCGTCGGAGTTGCGGTTCTTTGCGGGCTACGCAGGTTGGGGACCGGGCCAACTCGATCGTGAAATCGAGTTCGGCGCGTGGATTCTGCTGGACGCCGACGCAGCCACCATCTTTCACGCCAAGCCCGAGTCGCTGTGGGACCGGCTGATCCGGCGCAGCGAGAGCCGGATGGCGGGCTGGAGCGATCAGCGGAATCGGGCTCTCTCTGGTTTCTGACAGCGCAGATCGCGGCGCGCCGGCGTTCCGTCGCATCTCCCGATCTGGTCTGCCGCGACTCCACGGCCATCGCACGCACGACCCGGCCGCCCGCGCCGATGATTGGGCCATGCCGCGGTCCTGAACTGGGACCAGCGGAGCAGCACCCGCCGCGATCCCGGTTCTTCGATTCATCCGCATGATGAACGAGCGTCATACGCAGGTGCGATCTGATATTCTGAAGGGTCCGATACGCTTCATGAAGTCCCTGCCGTTCGCGTGCCGCTGGCTCGTCCTCTTTCCCGGAATTCTCCTCTGGACTGGACTGACTCTCTCTGCCGCACGCATCGATCCCGCGGTCGCCCAGGAAGCGCGGCGGCTCTGGCGTATTCGAGTGCTCCTGCTGCTCGACCATCAGCCACATGCACGCCTTCTGTCCGGTGCGGCGTGGTTGGAGCGTCAAATGCTGGAGTCGCGCTATCGGGCCGCGATCGGCAATCACGATCTCGCCGGGGCGCAGGCGGCGGCTGATGCCGTGGATCAAGCAGGGCTTGCGGCTGTTGGCAGGGCGATTCGCGCCGCATCGGAAGAAACCACCGCGGAGCAGACGGCGATCGAGCAGCAATTGATTTCCCTCGGCGCAACAGACATCCAGCGCTTTGACGCTCTGAATCTTCTGCGGGCCGAAATCCCGTCGAGCACTCTTGAGGATGTGGCGAAGCTTGGCGGAGTGGCCCACGTCGGCCTCGTCGAACGCGGGGAAACGCAGATCAACTTCAGCGTGCGATCCTTCGGGGCGCAGGCCTTCTGGAACGGCACCCCGCAGATCACAGGCGTGCAGCAGTCCCTCGCGATGCTCGACTCCGGCGTCTACGCGCACCCTGCAATCAAGAGCACGATTACGCATTCCCGCTTTCTCACACAGGGCTCGATCGGGTGTACGGAAGCAGAGGATTACAATGATAATCAGGACCGTTCGGGCCACGGAACACACGTTGCCGGCGTGATCGCAGGCCAGGGGACACCGGCGTTTGCGGGACACCTCGGCGTCGCGTTCCGGCTGGGGAACCTGTACAGCATCAAGGTGGCTTGCCGCACCGCGGACTCGCTGGTGCCGACGAACCTCGCTCTCTATTCCGACGATGATCTGCTGCTGGGTTTGCAGCACGCCGTGACGCAGACTCCGGCGAAGGTGATCAATATCTCACTCGGCAAGCGCGACCGGGACGGCGATTCGGCCTTCCTTCGTGCGATCGACCTGATTGCCGAAACCTATGGGGTAACCATAGTAAGTTCGGCGGGAAACTACGGGCCCCAGTTACTCACGTTGACCGCGCCCGGCACGGCTTACAACGTCATCAGCGTGGGGGCGTTCAATACCCTGGGCACCGAGCCGCGCGACGACGACCGTCCGGCGGGCTTCAGCAGCCGCGGTCCGGCGCAGGATGGCCGTCGCAAGCCCGACCTTGCGGCGCCAGGGGGCTATGCCGATAACATGATCAGCCAGCGCCCGCTCCAGCCGTGTCCCGACGGTTTCCCCGGCGCCTGTGGCATTTACTCAACCGCCGCCGGATCGAGTAACTTCGTGCCGCTGCCCGGCACCAGCGCCGCGGCGGCTCACGTGTCCGGAGCGGCGGTATTACTGCGGGAAACGGGAGTTACCGATCCACTGGCTATCAAGGCGCTGCTGATCAACTCCACCGACACAACGGAGTGGGCGCCCAACGTCGGCTGGGGCTACCTGAATCTCAACGTGCTGCGCGCCACCACGGACCGCTACTTGACGGCCAGCGTGCGGCGCGGCGGCTTCAATCTGTATCGCGCGACGGTGAATGGCGCCCTCACGGCGAGCCTGGTCTGGAACCGGAGAGTGCCTCAAGGTTCGGCGTCGTCGCTCGACGATCTCGACCTCAGCCTGTTTCACTCCGCGGGTGGGCCCGTGGCGACGTCGGAATCGCGCATCGACAATGTCGAAAAAGTGGGTGCGGCTTCGTTGAATGGCGACTATGTGTTGAAGGTTCGCAATTCCTCGCCCGCCAGCGCGCAGGCGGCCGAGCAGAACTTCGCGCTCGCCACCACGGTGCGGGGATTTGCCCTGATCAGCGGGCCGGCACTGTCGGTATCGTGCAGTGCGCCCTTCGTCGCGCCGCCGGGAAGCACGGTGGTGGTGACATGCATCGCACGGAACAGCGGTGATGCCGAGGCGCTGCAAGTGCAGGGCACGGTGACTTTCCAGAACAACACGCAGCCGCTTTCCTTCGGATCGATTGCCGCGGGCGGCCGCATCACGCGTACGTGGACGGTCACGGCGCCCGCGCAACTTACCGCGTATGCGGTAAGAGTGGACGTGACGAGCAACACTTACGGCGAAGCTTTCACGGCATCCACTTCTCTGACGTTTTTCTCATCCAACTGCACTTACTCGGTTTCAGCCGCCACGACTTCCTTTGCCGCGGACGGCGGGACGGGGACCATGCAGGTCCAGACGCAGGCCGGCTGCCCCGTGTCGATCGTCAGCAATGTGCCTTGGATCACCGTCCAATCGCAGACTCAGTTCGCGATTGCGCCCAACACCCAAGGGCCCCGCACCGGCTCCGTGTACGTCTGCGGTGAGTTGATCCAGATCCTGCAGCGCGCGCCCACCCCGGCCAGCGTGTTCGGCGACGTGCCGGTGAGTAACCCATTCTCCGACTACATCAGTTTGTTGCGCCAGAACAACGTCACCACGGGATGTACCGCAACAACTTACTGCCCGGACGACAACACCACCCGCGGGCAGATGGCGGTGTTCATGGTCCGCTCGGTGCTTCGCACCGACGATTTCGCGATTCCTTCGACACAGTTCTTCGAGGATGTCCGGCCCACACATCCACAGTTCCGCCATATTCAGAAGCTTCGGGAACTCGGGATCACGAGCGGCTGTTCAAGTATTGAGTACTGTCCCGACTTACTGATCAGCCGCGGGCAGATGGCGGTATTTCTGGTGCGCGGACGCTTGGGAATTGGCGCCGGCGAGCCTTTCTCCTATCGGACGGCGCCTTACTTCGAAGATGTGCCGGCCACTCATCCGTTCTTCGCGTTCATTCAGAAAATGCGGGAACTTGGAATCACCAACGGTTGCGGCAACAACCGTTACTGCCCGGATGGCTGGACCACGCGCGGACAGATGGCCGTGTTTCTGATCCGCGGACTCTTCACGCCGTAGCGGCGGCCGAGGTCGTCATCCGCCGCTGCCGTCCTGCACACTACTCGGGATATCAAGCATCTGCCTTGGCGATCTTTGCGAGCGACAGAGACAATGCCCGAAGTCAATGTCCCGCGCAACTATGAGGCGGAGCCTCGAGAGGCGTCTCGATGAGCTTCCAAGGGCGGGGGTTGCCTTTGAGGGCGACGCATCTGCCGCCAGCCAAACCACACATGACATAAAGAATCCTGCCTTCGGCGATCCTGGCGCCTTTGCGAGCGAAGGATCTGATGCCGGAAGTCATTGTGCTGCCGCGGCGCCACCGCTCGGCATCGTTTTCAAACGAGCCACGTCGAGCACCCAACGCCGGAGAATCTCGTAACCACGGTCGTTGGGGCGGAAGCGCACGCCGCCCTGATGCCCGTCTTCCTTGCCGCTCTGCACGTTCAAAGGCTTGCGCAGCAACTTACTCGTTTCCACGTTGGTTTCGTTGACGCGCTCCATCAGAATCTGGAAGTTCTTCCAAAGCGATCGTTTCGCGATATAGCCGTTGTCGGCGCCCGCCAACTCCATCGACGGGACACGGCCCGCAACCGCATGGCAGCCGAGACACGAGAGCTGATCATCGCGATTCGGCCTCGATATTTCGGGCGCTACCCACTGCTCAAAGTAGTCCCAGTTTTTCTTCCATTCACCGCTGAGCGCCTTCACTTCCGCCGGGTCTTCCTCGAAATACTCGGGCCGCAGCTTCTTCAGCACGGGCGCGATTTTCGGGTGCGTTCGGAGCGCAACGTCGGAGGCGGCAGCCATCGCGGCGCCTCGCAACCGCGGGTCCGCCGACTTGTCCACCAGCACCTTCACATAGAGACCGGCGATTCGTTCCTTCTGCTCGCGGGCAGTCCGGGCGCCTTCAGGGTCCTTGCCGACTTCGGGCACCGCCAGTCCGTAGCGCAACAGCCAACTCACGCTGGGCAGCCAGAACGCTTCGTCCATACGAGTGGCGAAGGACGCCGGTATCTGCCGCAGCAGCATATCCGTTTGTAAGTCGGGATTGGTGTGAACGACATTCGCCAGTGACCGGGCGAGGTACCAATCCGTGGAATCCTTTTCCATTTGCAAAGGGATTCTCGTATTTTCAGGAAGATTGCCGCGTTCCGCGGAGAACTTCGGAAGCAGTAACTTGTAGAAGATACTCTGCTGCTCCTCCGTCTTCGGCAAATTCCACCGCGCGCGGGAAAACAGCTTCAACACTGGGCCTACCAGTTCGGCGCGGCGTTCGGGTTCGGTGGCGCCGCGCTGCACCTGCTCGATGAGCGGCTCCAGGAACTCCTGCGTACCGGGAAGGGTGATGATCCGCGGGTCGGAGATTGAGGTCGCGGCGAGGGTGCGCAGTGATTCGGGACCGCTGCTTGAGAAATCGAGCAGACGCTTCTGCAAAGGGTCATGCAGCACATTGGCCGCGGACTCGATCGCGAACTTGACGCCGGTTTCGTTCTTTGCGGCCTCCATGCGCAGCCAGTATTTCATGACCGCCTTGCCAATCATGGCCGATGCATGCTCGGTGACGTAGCCCATTTGGCCAGGTCCACCATCGCCGCCGGCCTGGCTGTAGAAAGTGCCCGCGATGCTGACCACACGGTCCACCATTCGGTCCGGTACGTTCTGATCCAGGCGTTTGGAGATGCGCTCGAACAGTTTCGAAAGCTGCGGATACTGATGCTCCTTGCTGCCGTTGGCACGCTGCCCGTTGGCGATGAAGAGCGCCTCCAGTTGATAGCGCTTCGATTCTTCGGCAAGCCACACGGACTCCTCGCGTTCCAACGTGGTGAGGACGGCGTCGTTAATACGGTCGCGGATAGGCGGATTCCACACCCACCAATTCCAGGCCGCGCGGGTACTCCAGGCGCGAACGGCGGGATGTGCGTCGTGATTCATCATGCGATCGAACAGCGCGCCCAGACGCACGAATCCCGCACTGGAGCGGGGCATCACGGCGTCAGCGCGCATCACCAGCGCGCCGGCGATCGCCTCTCGTGTGCGGTCATCGCCACGGTCGTAGGCAGCGTACAAATAGTCCCAACCCTTGTCGTCGAGCAGCGTTTGCCGCATCCCCCAGCGGGCCGCCTCGCGTACCATTTTCACGGGGTCGCCGAGACCCTTGATCTGCGCTGTGACTCCACGTTCATCGTGGAGCGCGCCGAGAGCGATTTGTGCCCAGTAACGAACATACGGGCTCGGGTGCGCAGCACCGGGCAGCACCAGGTCGAGGAACTCCGTGTCACGCGGGTCGAGGCCGAGTTGCGCCAATGCACGGAATCTTCCGACCGTGTCAGCGAGGCTTTCACTGGGCTTCGCTTCGAAATCCTTGGACTGCGGACGGACACGCTTTTCCGGATAGAGCCGGGCAAAGGCGTGTTCGACATACGCCGTAGTGACGAAGCCCGTCAGCGCGTTGCGATTCCAGCGGCCGAAACTGTCCTGCATCTTGAGCAACGCTTCCACGCCCCGCTTCACCGAAGGATCGCGATCGTCGTAGCCGAGTGCGGAGAGAGCCGTCAGCGCGAGGGCCGTCGGTGCGGGATCGATGTCCTTTGGATCTTGCGTGGTGGGCTTCCACCCCAGCCCCTCGCGGCGGCCAGGATCGAAGCCCCAGTAGCCTTCGGCTTTCTGCATGGCACGCAGACGGCGTTCGTCCTCCTCCACCTGGGCCTGGAGGCGAACCACGAGGTTCTTCGCTTCCTGGCTATCGCCCTGAATGGCGGCATAATTCGCAGGAAAGATATCGCGCACGAAAAGAATGCGGTTGGCGGGATCGTCGGCGTAACGGACATTGATATTCAGAATTTTCTCCGCCTTTTCCTGGAGGCCAGAGAGGTATTTCGGATCGGCGGTATCATCCCAGGCGCGGCGGAGGATCGCGCCGGCGAAGCGGTACACCACGGCGGCCCCGACGTTCGACCCTGGCCCCGCCGCGTTGATGCCGCTCGGATCCGCCGACTGGAGTACGAAATTCGCGGTGCGCTGCTGTTGCCAGGAGTGCAGACCGCGAGCCGGAGTGACCTTCTCCGCCATCACCACGTTGAAGCCCGCCGCACGCGTTCCCGCGGGCCCGTCGCCCAGGTCAAGCGGCGCAAGGCTGGTGTTATTGGCGGCATCACGCAACTCATTGGTCGGCCGGAGCGACTCGTACATCAGATTCATCAATTGCCGCAGATTCGCAACGTTCTCCACCGGGTAGCCGTACTGCATCGCGCCCATGGGACCCCACACGCCGGACTGCGTGTGGCAGCTCATGCAGTGCGTGCCAAGCAGCGATCCGGTGTCGCGAATCCGCCGGTCCACGGCCGCCCCGCGAGGCCGGTTGAGTAACCACGCGTGTACCTGGCTCGAATGGTCATAGATCGCCTGCTTGACCGCGTAACGCGGGTCGGTGTAAGGCGCCAACTTACGGATCCGTAACTCGACTTCGTAACCTGGCGAGTTGGATTCCACACGAAGATAGTAAGTTCCACCCGGTTGGAACGTGCGCGTCATGGCCGTGCGGTGCCCCTCCAACTGCTGGTGCACGCGCTCATTCGGATTGGCCCCGTCGCGGAATTCCTTGCCGTCGGCGGTGAACATCTGAAGTTGAGCGACCACGAACGGATCCGGCAGGGTCAGATTCGCGGTGAACAGCCTCGGCTCGCGGCCCTTGTACTCGATGCGAAACCAGTCGTCCCCCTTCTTGCCGGCGAGCCCGTTGTCGAAGTATTCCAGATCATCCGCGCCGCCGGTGATGTGCTGATTTTCGTCGTTGGCGGTCGCGCCGATCGCCACCGGCTGCGCATCGGCAATCGAATCGTTCGGCTCGAGTTCGATGTGCATGCCTCGCGCGGAGACTCCTGCGGTGATGCGCTTCAGATCGAGCCACACCTTGGCGGAATGTCCGGCGGGCCAGGGTGTGCGCTGCGGGAACGGGTACATCTTCTGGACGGAACCCGGCTCGCGCCATCGCGGGAGATTGAAGATGGAAGCTTCGTCTTCCACGATGGTTGCTTTGAGCGTGTACTTGCCGGCCTTCGGCGCACGGAAGGCGATATGGAAATCGGGGTCGAGCGCGTGGAGGATCTTGCGATATCCGGCCCACTCGACCGCGATGCGCGCGTTCGGTGGTAGCTTCGCGGGATCGGAGATGCCCGCGCTGACTTCGATAGTCGCGCCGGCTGTCAACGTAGCTTCCTGCACGGCGATGCCTGGAAGCGTGAAGACGCGGCTTTGCCCAAACGCCGCGCTGCAGAGAAAGAAAGCCCAGTAGACGTTCCGCATCATGGATTGAGCCTATTGTATGCGATCTTGAACGAGCAAACCGCAGTAACGGTTGCGGATGAACTTCGCAGTGAACTCCGCAGTGAGCACCGGCACAATGGGGTGGCGCGACCGTTACGGCAATTGCTGGAACAGGATGATAAGGTCGCGCGAGGTTGATCCTTGGGATCGGCGACGTACTGGAAGTAGGAGTACGGCAGTACGGACGGAAATCTTGACTTGACCGTCCGCCGTTGGATAGCCTTACCTCAAATGCGAATCGGAGCACTGCTATTCTGTCTTTCCTTACTCGCGAATCGGGTGACAGCACAAATTGTGATACCGTTCGTCGACTGCGTGGACATCTCCAGTGAGACCTCAGGCGAGACCGTTATTGTCGGGGTGATTGTGAATCCGGGGTTTGGCCCGTCGTGGGTGACACGCGATCCGGTGCAGCGCGGTTCACGCGTGACGTTTAATCCGGGAGGAGCCACGGAGGAGACGTTCCAAATGGAGGGGTTCTCGGGAGGAACCACCTCCGTGGGCAGTTCCAGTCTGCAATTCGTGCACAACGTGGGGGAACGCGTAGTTTGGACTCACCGGCTGGTCCATGCGTGGTTCGGGTACTTCAATCCGACCAATGCGGACATTACGTACGCCGCTGGCGGCTCGCAGAATTTCTTCACGCCTGGCTTGCCGAATCAGGGACAGCCCAGCGTGTTCCCTCCGGGGATGGCCCGCAGGATTCTGAGGCGTCCATTCCGGGTCGACAGGGACTACACCTGGATAGTTGGTTCGCAGGTTACCATCGCGCGAAATACACCGGAACAGTATTGTACGTCGAACGAGCGATTGTCACGTGCAACGCCGCTGAGCGCCACGCTGCCGAGAGGACAAACCAGCCTCTCCGTGCCTCTGGCGACCGTCAACACCGCGGACTCCGTCGGGGCTCTGACCGTCGCGCTCACGCCGCACACTGAAGGCGTAACGGCCGCGAATCCCGTCATTGCTGGCGGCGTTTTGCGTGCGGACGTAACGGTGGATCCGGCCGCGGAGAGTGTGGTGTACCTGGGCGCGACGTACTCGGCGAACGGCCGTGTTGTGGCGTCGACCTCCACCGGCATTCAGGTAACCAGCACTTGCAACGCCACATTCTCGCCACAGACTTTGCCAGCAGGCGCTCTCGGTGGTCCTTATGGCCCCGTCGATTTTTCGGCCAACAATGGGACTGCAAACGCGACGGGCTTCACACTGGAAGGGTCGCTCCCGGTGGGAATGCAGTTTTCCGGCGCCAGGCTTTCGGGAACGCCGGCGGCGGCGGGCACATTCGCACTGCGGCTGAACGCCAATTTCGCGGGAGCCTGCACGGCAAGCACCTCGTACAACCTGTTTATCGGCGGGCCTGCGTGCGCCACCAACATCACTTCGGAGGCCTTGATCTCGATCGGCGCACCGCGGCGCGACGCGCTGACGGGGCGTTGGGCGCAGGTGGTGAACATCCGCTACAACGGCGCGACGCCGCGTCAGGGTCCGATTGTTTTGGCGCTAGATGGCCTCTCCAGCAATGCAGCACTGGTGAGTTCCCAGGGTGTGACGTCGTGCGCGACGCCGGCGGGAAGCCCGTTCGTCCTGGTCAATCCGGGCAGCGACGGCGTTCTTTCGCCTGGTGAATTCGCGGGAGTTACGCTGGTATTCTCGAATACTTCCACCACGGCGCCGATCACTTACACGCCGCGGCTCCTGGCCGGCGGGGCGCAGCAGTAAGTCAGCGGCCCTGCTTCTTTTTCTCGAGGTTCCACAAGCCGCGCGAGATGACCCGGCCGCAGAAGGGACAGTAATTCAGGCCGACGTAGCTCGGCCTCTCGGAGCCGAAGACCAGGAAGTATTCGGTATCGATTTCGGTGAGGATGCGGCCGTTGGTCAGGGTGTGGATGGGCCCGACGCGAACCATCTCGCGATCCACGAGGTCTTGCAGTTCATCGCAGCAAAGCATTCCTGAATCATTGTACGCGACTGTCCCATTCCGTGCGGGCAGAACTCCCTGGCGGCCGCGCGAAATGCCCCAAAGCTCGGTAGCGGCATCCACATCCCTATGAAAACAAAACCTTTTCAATTGGCAGCAAATTTGCAATATGGATCGCAGTTTCCCTTTGCTGTGAGGTTTGTGTGCGAACCAACTGCTTGTTTGCCCTCCTTCTACTCTGCTCTTCTCTCCATGCCCAGGAGTCCCGCGCCACGCTGCAAGGGCGCGTAACAGACTCCACTGGTGCAGTGATCCCTGGCGCGTCGGTCGAAGTGTTATCGGAGACGACGCAAGTCAAACAAACCACCACCACGAACGCGACGGGCGCCTGGACGGTCCGTTTCCTGAATCCCGCCACTTACTCCGTCACCATATCGTCGGACGGATTCCAAACACTGGTGCGCCGGAATATCGTGCTGCAAACCGCGGATTCCAAACAACTCGATGTTGCGCTCGAGTTAGGCAATCTGACACAAAGCGTGGTGGTGAGCGCGGAAACGCCGCTCATTGACACTTCCGCATCCACGGCCGGCACCGTAATCGAAGGCGCCGCCATCACCGAGATGCCGATGCTTTCGCGAATCCCCTTTCTGCTCGCCACCATGTCGCCAGGTGTGATGGCGCTGGACCAGAACCAGAATGTCGCGATGATGTGGTCGAACAACGCCGCATCGGAGTTCAACGTGAACGGGGGACGAGGGACTCGCGCGAACGAGTTTCTCATTGACGGTATGCCGAACACCAAGCGCGACCGCGTGGCCTTCATTCCCCCGGCCGATAGCGTGGCCGAGTTCAAGATCATGCAGAACGCCTATGACGCGCAGTATGGGCGCCAGGCCGGGGGCACGATCAACGTCTCGGTGAAGAGCGGCACCAAAGACTATCACGGTGGCGTTTATGAGTTCTTCCGAAATTCGGCGCTCAACGCGAACCTGTTCCAGTCCAACCGGAGCGGTCAGGCCAAGGTGCCGGCTCACTACAATCTGTGGGGTGGCACATTTGGCGGACCGGTATGGATACCGAAGTTCTACAAGGACAAGAACCGCACCTTCTTCTTCGTCTCGTATGAGGGAATACGCAACTCGGATCCGCGATTCACCACGCGGTCCGTTCCGACCGAGCAGGAGCGCGCGGGCGATTTCAACGGATCCTTCACGACACGGGTGATCGGCGGTGTCAGCGAACGGGTGCCGATCACGATCTTCGATCCGCTGACCATCGACGGGCGGCGCACCATCCAAGACGCGTCGGGCGTGACGGTGGCGAATCCGAACTTCGGCTACCGGCTACCGTTTACCGGGAACACGATTCCGCGGCAAAGAATGAGCCCTGTGGCGCTGAACATCCTTAAGTTCGTACCGCTGCCGAATACGCCGAGCCTGCCCACGAGTAACGCGTCGAGCAACTTTGTTCCGTCCAGCAGCCGCCAGAATCGGATGGCCAGCATCGTCACGCGCGTCGATCATACGTGGAGTAACTCGCACAAGAGTTTCGCGTCGATTCGATGGAACCACATGGATGAATTGACTGGGGACGATTTCGCGAACGCGGCGACGGGCGGCAACCTGACCCGTATCAACCGTGGCCTGGGTGTTGATCACGTGTGGACGATGTCTTCAGCGCGTATTCTGAACGTGCGCTTCAACATCACGCGCTTCGAAGAGCCGAGCTACTCCAATGGCACAGGCTTCAATCCGGCGGATCTGGGATTCCCTACGCGCTTTGTCTCGCAGATGGAGAAGCTATCGTTCCCGAGGATCACGAATATCTTCGGCGATATCGGTGGAGGTGCAGGTAGCACACCCATGAGCACGCAGTCCGGCCTGATCGCCAATGTGACGCAGGTGCGGAGTAACTTCACGTTCCGGTATGGCCTGGAGTACCGCCTGATTCAGGAAGCCGATGCGAACTTCGGGAATCAAAGCGGTGAATTCAGCTTTGAAAGCGGGGGGAACTGGACCCGCCGGCGTTACGATGTGGGCGAAACGGGTTATGGGTCCACGATGGCGACGTTCCTTCTCGGGCAGCCATACTCCGGAAGTTTTCCCCGCAACGCGAACCGTTTCGATTCGATGCACTACTATGCGCTGTTCCTGCAAACGGACTGGCGCGCGACGTCGAGACTTACTTTCAACATGGGGCTCCGATGGGATCATGAGCGGCCGTTTACGGAGCGCTTCAACCGGCAGACCGTCGACTACGACCCCGCGGTGCTCAATCCGATTAGTGACGCGGCGCAGGCGGCATACACGCGGATTCTCGGTGATGTATTGAAGGACCCTGTGCGCTATCCGTTTGGCCCGCAGGTGGCACAGTTGATGCCGGCCGATCAGTTCAAGGTGTACGGAGCGCAGCGATTCGCGGGTGTGGACGGGCAACCCGTGACGTCAGTGAATCCGCGCTGGAATCAGTGGCAGCCGCGAATCGGATTTGCGTACCGGTTGCGCGACAACACGGTGCTGCGGGGCGGATTCGGCCGTTTCGTGCAGGGATCGGGGATCAAGGGCGGGCAGAACGGATTCAGCCGGTCGACGCCGTTCACCGCATCGCTGGACACGCGAATCACGGCGTACGACACGCTGGACAATCCATTCCGCGACGGGATTCTGGCGCCCACCGGATCGTCGCTGGGTGCGATGACCAACCTGGGTCAGGGCGTGAATTGGAACAATCGCAACGCCGCCCCGCCTTATTCGTGGGATTACAGTCTGTTCCTGCAGCATGAATGGAAGGGATGGTTACTGGAAGCCGGTTATTCGCATAATCAGACTTACAACATTCCTTCAGACTTACAACAGAACGACATCGGGTTTGAGCGCTGGTCGACTTTGCGGGTTCCGCGGTTCGACGCGGCGGGCAAGCCTCTGGCGCGTCCTTTTCTCTCCGATGAACAGATTCCCAATCCGTTCCAGGGCCTGCCGGGAGTAACTGGGGGCCGTTCCACCACGCAGTTGATCAGCCTTTACGATCTGTTACGGCCGATCAAGATTCTTGGAGGCCAGTCGCGGGCGAACAACCCGTGGGGCGTGAATCAATATGATGCGCTGCAGGCAAAGGTTCAGCGGCGGTTCAACAAGGGTTTCAGCGTGCTCGCCGCCTACACGTTTTCGAAGTTATTCGAAGATACTTCGTTCTGGGGACCAGAGATTTCTGGCCCGATCGCCGAGCATAAGCTGGGCGGAGAGGACCGGCCGCACAAACTGTCGCTGGCGCCGATTGTCGAGATCCCAGTGGGGCGCGGCAAGAAGGTGGGCGGGAGCATGCCGAAGGTGCTGGATGCTGTTGCGGGCGGCTGGCAGATCTCGGGTCAATACACCATCCAATCCGGTACACCCACGGTGTTCGGCACAGATTCCTTCTTCGACGGCCAGGACTTTCATCTCCCGCGCAATGAGCGTACACTTGCGCGGTGGTTTGCGACTGAGCATTTCGTGAAGTTCCCGAACTCGGCGGACAATCTGGCGCTGTTCCCGGCCTGGACCGGAGTGCACTCGATGCCGGGCGCGAACTTCCAGCCGCAGACGTCAGCCGATCCGCGGAATGGTGCGTATGCGGATTTCGGGAACTACGTACGCCGGTATCCGACGCGTTGGGCCAATGTGCGGAACAGCAGGGTGAACGAAGTGAACTTCGGTTTGTTCAAGAACTTTCGCATTGAGGAGCGGTGGAAGATCCAGTTCCGGTCAGAGATGTTCAACACGTTCAACCATCCGCGGTTCCCGGGGCCCGACACGAATCCGGGCAGCGCAAACTTCGGCCGGGTGGGGGAGTTTCAGAACAACCAGGCACGGATTATTCAGTTGGCGCTGAAGATCAACTTCTAGCTCCACCTCAGACCGGCGATGCACACTGACTTCGGGCATCAGCTTCATCGCTCGCAAAGCCAAAGGCCGCCACGGCAAAACTCTCGACGTCATGCTTGTTGTACACAAGGGCAGACTCACCATCGGTGAACCAGTCAAGCGCGGCATCACTGGTAGCGGCGAACGCGGGCATGGCCTGCATCGGTCCCCAACAAGGCGATAGTCCTCAAATGCAGCCGCGCCAGTGGAGGGGGAAGAATACTTCTCTGATATCCGCACTCCAAACTTACTCATTCGCATCGGATTCTCCGGTGAGGACTTTCGGTTTGGAGGGATAGGAGACGCCGGGACTTTGCTGGGCGTTGCGCAGCAACGGCAGCCGGCGCGGGCAGGCCAGGCGCCACAACCGTCTCAAAAAGCTCGGAAAAGTGACATTGCGCAGCTACAGCGGAACCCGGGTGCAACTAATTCGCGGCATGCTGGACCATTGTGGCCGCGAATCTCACAGTAGCAGGGTGGAGGGCAAAATGAGCGTAATCGATCCACACACAGCAGCGAAGCTTTACGTCATGAACACATTGAGGGGTGGCCATGCGAAATCCGTTAATTTCACACTGGGCGGCGTCACCGTCCGCAGTTCGATGTTCCTGGACGTGGCACTCGCCATCGGCAAGGGGAAAATCGGAGTAATCTACGTCCCGTCGATGGCTGGCGAGGCCGAGTATTACTCCGGGAACAAAGCGGTGCTCGGCTGGAATCCGGCGGATTGGAGAGCCCCGAACACGTTGATGCTGGGCTTCACTTCCAACACTGACCCGCGCAACTCCGCACTCGTAATCCACGAAGCGGTGCACGCGGGTTTCGACATGGAGAAACGCCCGATGAACCACATGACGAGCGAAGCGGTGGCATACGTTGCGCAAGCGATGTACTTTCTCCGCGTATGGGGCTGGAACTATAGCCTGAAGAGCGACCCGATCCTGGGCCCGGCGACCAGCATCGCCAAGGCGTTGAACGGCCAGACTGCACCCAGCGCCGCGGATGTCACCAGTCTTCGCGATGCGATCCTCGCCGACCCGCACTACAGTTCCAAGGACATGATGAACGGGCAGGCCGTGTTCAACGGCGTC
>JAEUQE010000133.1 GCA_016789785.1 Bryobacterales bacterium | reverse complement strand
ACCAGCCGAGTAAGCTTCCCAGGCGCAGCCGCTGAGCTGCGCCTCTCTCTTCCTTCCCCGCTTCCCTCGGCAGCCGCAGGGGCCGACGTTGCAGCATCGGTCTCGGTCAAGCGCCCAGGCTGTGCACCAGCAGCGCGACGAAGACAGGTTACGCCTCGCAGCCGTGAGGCGAGCCAGCTTCAAGTGTCCAAGTGAACCGTATTGTGGCTGCGGCGCGGCGTTCATGGATCTGCGCCAGCCCGGAGGCGTCCCATCGGTTGGGCATGCAGCAGGCCGCGGACCGGCTGTGCCGCACCGAGACCGTCCCGGCGCCGGGCGGAAGATTGGCGGTGGTCGAGCGAGCGATTGTGATCCAACTGGGGCGATTCGCCGGTCCCTGGGCACCGCCTCGACAGGATTGCCGGGCGGCAGACTGAAGTCTGCTCCACCGCGTGGGTGCGCCGCCGGCAACCGTCACGTCATGCCAGTGTCAACAAACGGTGACCTTCGGCGAGTACGCTGAAGCACAGTGATCCGAAACATTTCTGGTGCGGTTTGTTTTATCACGGAGAGCGCCGCGGGGGATACCGTCCGGGTGTCTCTGCGAACGGCGCTGGCGGCGTTGTTCCAATCACCAGTCGAGTTGCTGATCCGGCGGTGGAATTGGAAGTCGGCGTTCTTCAGTTCGGTGTTTCGGGCGGGACTATTCTTCGGTGTCAACCTGAAGGCGGGTCTGGACGCGGCGCTGTCCGCGATGTTGGTGGAGTTCGTCTACCGGGCGGCGACGGCGGGGTTCTACGGCGCGCTGACCCAGTCGTTGCGCAAGGTAACCCCGGAATGGCACGGGAGCCTGGCGGCGATGATCCTGTTGCCGGTTGCAGGGCACACGATGGAGTTCGTGATTCACTGGATGCGGGGCACACCGAAGTTGGGGGAATCGATCCTCGCCTCCGTAGGTTTCACTCTGATTTCGACTCTGTTCAATCTGCATGCGATGCGGAGGGGAGTGCTGGTGACAGGAGGAGAAGGGCGGTCCATCTGGTTCGACCTTCGAGCGCTGCCGGAGGTGGTGGCGACGTTCGTCCTATGGCTTCCCAAGCAGCTTACGGTGTGGGTGCGCCGCGCTTTCGATTCGCTATGAAATCTCTCCATCTGACCAACGCTTGGCACCCGAAGTCCGGGGGTATTCGTACGTTCTACACCGCACTGCTGGACGCGGCGAACCGGCATGGCCACCGGATGAGGCTGGTGATTCCGTCGGACGCGACACGAGTGGAGGAGTATGGCGAGCACTGCAAGATCTACCACGTGGAAGCGCCGTCCGCGCCATTCAACCATTCGTACCGAGTGCTTTATCCGCACCGGTATCTGTTTCCAGGAAGCATGGTACATCGCATCTTGAAGCACGAGCAGCCGGACCTGGTCGAGGTCTGCGACAAATACACGCTGCCGGGCCTCGGAGGCTTGTTGCGGGTCGGCATGCTTCCCGGAATCGGATTCCGGCCGGCGGTGGTGAACCTGAGTTGTGAGCGAGTGGATGATGCAATGACGGCGTACGCGATGCCGGAGCGGCTGGCGCGCTTGTGTTCGCGCGTATTCCTGCGATGGCTGTACTTTCCGCTGGCGGATCATCATATCGCGGTGTCGGACTATGTCGCGTCGGAGTTGAAGGCGGTATCGAACGGGCACAAAGTGGATCGGGGCGTGTGGCTCGGGCCGATGGGTGTGGACTACGATACGTTCTCGGCGGCGGGTGGGCACTCGTCTTGCCAGGAGTGGTACCGGTGGGAGTTGGAAGACCGGGTGCATGGGCGGCGCGGTTCGCGGCTGCTGGTGTATGCGGGACGGCTTGCTTCTGAGAAGAACCTGCCATTACTGGCGGGGCTGATGGGTGTTCTTGCTCGAAGCGAAGAGCAGGACTACCGGCTGCTGATCGCGGGCGAGGGACCGCTGCGCGGGGAGCTTGAAGCCGAGTGCCTGCGCGTTGCGCCGAGGCGAGTTGCGTTTCTTGGCCATGTAGGGAGCCGCTCGGACTTGGCCCGGCTTTTCGCGCATTGCGATCTGTTTGTGCATCCGAATCCACGCGAGCCTTACGGAATTGGGCCGTTGGAGGCGATGGCATCGGCATTACCCGTGGTTCTGCCGAACGCCGGGGGCGTGACGATGTACGCCAACGGTGAAAACGCCTATTGCGCCGAGCCTACCGCGGAAGCGTTCGCAGCCGCTGTCGAGCTTGCATTCCGTGACGGAAGACTCCGGAAGCGCCGCACTGAGGCGGCGATGACTACGGCGAGAGAGCACGGATGGGATCAAGCGGCGCTGCACTTTCTGGATACGTATCGCGCAATCCATGCGCAGGTACAGGGTACGGCGAGCGCGGGACCGGAGCCGTTGTTTATTTCCACTCGGGAGTTTTTCCGATGAACCTGATCTCCAGGCGTTTGTTTCTTTCGTTACTGCCGGCGGCCTTCCGGCAACCCTGCGCGGCGGCGCCCCGGGCCGCGGCGGGAGTGCAGCACTATCAGGCGAACGCAGTGGTGCTGTTGCTGGGAATGCCGGTGTACCGAAGGAAGGATGTCGGAGGAGCGTGGCTGCGAGTGAAGGAAAGCGCGGGCGCGGCGTATGAGGAAGTGACGCTGCAGTTTGCGGCGGGGTCGATTCCAGCGAGAGCAGCCGGACTGAACCGGCTGGGGTATATCGAGGAGGAAGTGCGGATCCACGCAAGCGGGAAGCGGGTGGTGAAGTACTTCGGCGTGATGACGGCGTCGAAGGAAGAAAGCTTCGAGGAAGCCCGGCGGGCATTGTCGAAAGAGGGCTCGGAGCAGCAGGTCTTTGTTGCGATGCGCGGAGAAATCGACAAGAGCACGGTGCGCAACTGCACGGCGAAGGTGGCGTTCGATCAGCCGCTGGGATGGCCGCATGTGGACCAACTGGCCGGGAAGTGCAGGGAGAGCCTGGCGTCGATGCGTGCGTCGGAGATTGCCGCGAATTCGCCGATGACCTTTCTGCACGCGCTCTCTCAGACGATGCGCGGAGAAGGGATAGAGCCGGTTCTGTTTCTGCACAGCGGCAAGCCGTATGTGCTGCGGACACGAGTGCGGAGGGATGGGAAGGCGGGACAGGATTTCCAGCATCGGGGCATGGTGACGAACGCGGATGCGGTGAATACGTTGGACGGGAGTATTCACGCGGCGACTCCGGACGGAAAGCCCGGCGCGCAGACGGCGGCGTTTCAGGTCTGGTATGCGAGAGAGGGCTCCGAAACAAGAACGCTGCGTTTCGATTTGAAGCCGCGATCGTTTCTGCGGTTGAGTTTTGAGTTGCGGTGCACCCGGGAGTCATCGCAGGAACAGCGACGGGCGGTACCCGACGCTGACTGAAAACATCTCCCGCGTGAACCCACGTACCGGGGACATCTGCGCAGCCTCTCCCGCGCCCGAGCGACGCGGTCAATTCGGGCCGGAGCCGGGCGGCGGCTGTTGCTGCATTCGTTCGTGCATCTCCAGCATCACTCGAAAGAACACGCTCGCCAATGCTGTCGCCAGCAGTTGCGTGCGTGGGATCAACTCGGGATTGCCGGGAAAGATGACGTTCAACAGCAGTGGCCGTTCCGGCGCCTCCAGATACTTTCCAGCCTCCTCACCAAACACCGGCTCCAACACCGCTTGACGCAGCGCCTCCATCATCTGCTCATCCGATTCCCGCTTCACTCCCGAGAGCAGAATGCCCATCGAGAGCGGCTCGCCCGCTTCGTAGAACGTCATCAGCGCGGCGCCCCCTTCCGCGGCCGTCCACTCGAGTTCCGTGTCGCCCTTTTTGAGAAACGGAAGCGTTGCTCGAAACTCGGTGGGCTGCTCGGAGAGGAAATCGAGAAAGAGCGCGCACACCGCCTTGCCTTGATCATTCGATGGCTCAAGTTCGTAGCTGCCGGTCTCCACGCGCTGTTGTTCTGGAAAAATCGTGCGGACTGTAAACATGCAAGCTCTCATTGTCGGACATCACGGCTCCGCCCGGACACCGCGCTATCCTGAAAGCTCGCGTTTCTCATGTCGCGTCCGTTATCCAGTATCAACGGCCTCACCATACACATCCCGAAATCGCTTGAGGGCGTTGCGCCCGTGTCTCCCAACCATAGTGACTTCGCCTACGAACCATATTCGTGGCTTGGCCTGGATGCCGTGCTCGAGCCCGGCAGCGTTGTCTACGATTGCGGCGCGGCGCATGGACTCATGTCCGTGCTCGCCGCCAAGCGTGCCACCTCCGGCGTCATCCACGCCTTCGAAGCGAATCCCGCCGTACTCCCAATCACGCGCGAATTGTTTGAAACAAACGATGCTCAGATTGTTCTGAACGCTGTGTGTGTCGGGGAGCGCTCGGGTCTGGACGTGGAGTTCTACGGTGCGCCCGGCCTCGATTGCGTCGCATCCAGCCGCCATCCCGTGGTCACCCGCGTCCATGCCGAAGCGGCAACTGTGAGAGTGCCCATGATCGCTCTCGACCACTACGCCGCGGCGTGCGGGCAATGGCCCACGCTGCTCAAGCTCGATGTCGAGGGCAGCGAGTACGTCGCACTGCAAGGCGCCACGGACATCTTGCGACGCCTGCCCCATCTGCAGATCGAGACGCACGGCTCGCAGATGATCGGCGACGGCGCATCCGTGGAAGGGCTGTGCACCCTGCTTGAAAGCCTCGGTTATCCACTATTCGACTTGCAGCGCGGCGAGCCAACCACTGCCCGCGAATTCGCCGACGCGCATCCCGTGCTTCCCGGCTATCTTCTGGCTTCCATCCGGCTTCGCGATGCTCAGTTCCTCGCCGGTCTGCGGCACCGTCATCAGGCGTTGCGCACGCTTCATTCCGATCGTGAGCGCCACCATCAGGCCATGCAGCAGGCTCGCACGCTCGTGAACAGCGACGCTCCACTCGCCATCCCGATCCTGGAAGCGGTGCTGAGCCAATCGCCATCGCACGCCGAAGCGCACTATCTCCTCGCCTTCGCTTTGCAGTCCACTCATTCCAACCCCGCCAAGGCTCGCACACACTACGAGCAAGCGCTTGCGCTCGGCTTCGATGCCTTCTGGGTGCATTACAATCTCGGCGCGCTTCTGCTCGATACGCCGGATCGTGCTCTTGCCGCGGAGCACCTTCGAAAAGCCGAAGATCTCCACCCCGAGCATGAAGGCGTGCGCTTCTATCTGGCTCAGCTTCCGTAACGCCGGTCAAGCCCGGTGACGTTCGATCGCATCCCGGTCGAGTGTCACGCCCAAACCCCGCTTCTTCGGGATCGCATAACGTCCATCGCGTACCGAGAACGGCTCCTTCATGCAATCATCGGCCAGCATATGCGTCACCGCGATCACATACTCGATCTCCGGATGCGCCGCCGCCTGATGCGCCTGAAACACTTGCGCAATGCCGTTGTCGATGGAATGCTCAATCCAGATCGGCACCCGCGCCGATTGCGCACGTGCCGCGAGCCGCCGCGTGTAGTGCCCGAGCTTCGGCGCGGCCACAATCCAGGCATCGAGCAACCCCTCGCGCGTCCATTCGTCCAACTCGCCGGTGGTTGCGAACGCGTCCACATGTTCGGACAACTTCAACGCGAGTTTGCCTTTCAATGCGCGATAGCCATCACGGTTCTCTCGCGGGATCGGGGACTCGATGGCGAAGTAGTTGCGAAACTTCGCAAGCTCCTTCGTTACGGCGATCGTCTTCTCCACGGTGCCCCATGTTGAATTCGCGTCCACCCACACCTTCATGTCCTTAGGAATCGCGGCGCAAATTGCATCGGCCTGCGCAATCGGATCCTCCCATGGCCGCGCCTTCACCTTGTGCACACGATATCCCATCGACGCGCCCAGTTTTGCCTCCGAAGCCATGACCGGCGGCGGAAAGCACTGGCTCCACCAGGTGGGAACCACGCTATCCCTCGCGTTCGGCGAAAGGAACTTCGAGACCGGAACACCCGCCGCCTGCGCGAGGATGTCGTAGATCGCGATCAGCAACCCGCGCAGATCGTCATCGTGCACGAAATCCGCAACGGGCCGCCCCTTCATTCCATCGAGTACCGCCCGCGTCTTCGCCAAAGGCAGCTTCGACTCGCAGATGCCCGCAATCCCCGTATCGCTGTGCAACGTAGCGAAGGTTAATAGATAGTCCGATTGATCGCGTTTCTGATTCTTCCATGATGAGAGCCATGCCTCCCGCACTCGCTCATGAAACGGCACGCGGGCCTGCACGATCTCATAGCGCGACACCCTGCCGGCCTGCTTCGCCGCGAGCGCCAACAACGGCATTGCGGAAAACGCCCGCCGAGTCATCCTCACTCGCTCACCTTCCCATCAAAGCCGATCACCAGCGGCCATCCCTCGAACTGCTCCGCGCGATCCCACTGCCAGCACTCCAGCCGGTATTGCTTCTTTGCGTGATCCACAATCACCATGCCGAAGCCTTCGCTCTTCAGCTTGCGATCGCCCAGACCCTGGCCGCGCCCCTTCTTGTGCTTGCGATAGTCGGCGAACGTCACCTTCGGATTCGCGATGGCCAGCACGCGAAAGCGATTGCCAAAGCCATCGGTGAAATCGCCCGTGTGCTTGCCGCGCGCGTTCGCAAGCGCCGCCGCGGGCTCGAACCAGCGCTGAAAACTCGTGCCCCCGCCCGGTCCCGTGAACTGCACCGGGCCATCGTCGAAACGATTGATGCCGTGAGTCACCACCGACGCCAGATGCTGGTCGCCCGACACCATCAATGCACCCGCATCCCGAATCAAACGCAGCGCGAGATCCCGCTTGGGCTTCGGCGTGCCGTTGGAATCGGAGTCCGTGCGGGGCCCGCCTTCGGGTGTCGTCTGCACACATGCCCATGCCGTCTGGCTAAAACAAATTCGGGCTCCGCTGTTTTTTACTTTTTCCGCCCACGCCGCAAGAAATCGCTCCTGCCGCTCTCCCAGCAGTTGCGCTTCCTTGTGATCCTTCGACCGTGGACCCGTCTTGAACTTCCGGTCCTCCACCATCGCGAACTCCACACCGCCGTAGCGGAACGCGCAGTAGTAGACACCGATCGATTGCTCAATCGGCACCGCGTCATAGGGATCCGGATTGTGGCTGCATTGCGTCGCCTGCACGATGTTCACAAACTGAGGCGCATGCACATAGCCGCCCGCCTCCTGCTCCGCGTTGGGTGCGGCACGTCCACCCTGACCCCACACATTGCCCTGAAACACATCGTGATCATCAGCCATTGCAACGCACGGAGTATCACGCGTCAGATCACGAAATGCCCATAGCCAGAAGATCCACTTGTACAGGTAATCCATCGACGGATCATGCGCCTGATCCTTGCGCGTGGGATTGCCTTCGTAGATCTGATCGCCGAGAAACGCTAGCAGATCCGGCTTCTGCGCCCGCACATTCGCGATCAACTCGCTGTGCGGGAAATAGAAGTTCTTCTTCGTGTAGCGCGGCAGCCGGTCCTCGCCAGGCAACTCCGGCTGAAACACGCCGCTATCCATGGTGCGCCAAACCGGCATTACGCAATTGACGAAACCGATGCGCAGCGGACGCGACGCATCCGGTTCGCGCGGCACAATTCCTTGATACGTGTGACCGCTGAACTCCACCTGATACTGGAGATCCCGGCTCGTGTCCCAATCGGGCACTCGAAAGTTCGCAGCGAATCCGGGTCCGATCCGCGTCTGCGCCACACTTGGCCACCCGTTCCGTCTTCGTACGCGAAGAACAACCGGAACCGCAGTCTCGCCGATGGGAGGGAACTGCACGGTCATGCGCAGCACACGCCCGTTGACGGAGAACATCGTGCCGAGAATCGGACCAAACGCCCGGTCCGGATGATTCGCCGCACCGTGCGTCCGAACATCGCGAAACCAGAATCGCGCGCCCGAACTCACCAGCGAAATCCCACCCAGCACGAGCCGCGGATCCACGTCCATCAGCGTCGCGCTCGCTTCTCCCGCGGTCATTCGCAGCATCATCCGCCCATCACTCTGCGGCGTGATGCGTAGCAGCAACTCCGCGTTTCGCGCATCCGCTTTCCCCGTCGACTGCCCTGGCAGCGGATCAAACCGCAACGGCGCTTGTTCCGATGTATGATCCCGAAACACCAGCGTGCCATCGCTCTCCATCACGCAGAGAATGCCGCCGCCTATCCCCGACGAGCGCTGCACCAGCGCCGCGGCCCGATAGTCGAGTTCACCCGCACCCGCGCCAATCAGAAAGCCGCCAAACCCCTTCGCGTCATTCAACACGCCGAGCTTCGCCGAGATCAGCACTTCCTTGCGTGTATCCTCGATGTCGCGAGTGAGCAGCGCCACCGTGCGGACGTGATCGTTGATGCCGCCCGCGAGACACTCGATGCGCCCTTGATCGAGCCGCCAATCCACCCATCGATTTGCGAAGAACGATGGGCCGATCCACGGCCGCGTGACATCTCGATCCAAGCCCGCAACAAGCTGCATGCTCTTCGGGAGCGTCTGCGCCGCAAGCGCGGGTGTCAAAAGAAAGGCCCGGCGTTTCATGTGTTCCTTCGAGAATAGCGTCAGTCTTCTTCGAGTGCGATGAGTTGCCATCGTCCGCGATCCAAACCGAATTGCGCACGTGGTGCAAGCGGGCTTACCAGATCGCGCGACATCACGAACCCTTCCACGCCCGCGAGTGTTCGCACGGGCCGCCACTCCGCAAGACCCGTGCCCCGCACCGCATCACCCATCGATCGCACGATGTCGAATGAAAGCGTCGCGACCACCCGCGCATCCAGCGAAGGCTGCTCCCGCATGGCTGATTTGTCACGAGCAATCACAAGGTGTGTCGCGCGATTGATCCCGCTCGGGAATCGCCACACCTGATAGGGCGAAAGATACAAACGCGGATGCTCGCGCACGAACCCCGCCGCCAGCATGTCCGCTAGCGCGAGCCACAGCCTGCGATCCTGCGGATCATCGGGATGCCACTTCCCTACAAACTTCTTCCAACCCTTGTCATCCTTGTCCGGCCCGCAGATGACATCATCCGCTGTCAGCTTGCGCAGAGCCTTCGTGTTGCGCGCCTCCACTGCCGTTCGAAGCCGCTGCACAAAGGTGCGAAACGTGGGGTCCCTCTCTGTGTCGTCCACCGGATAAATGGCCGGCGGCTGCGCCGAGAGCATCGCCACCGGAACCACCACCGCCAACGCGAGAAGCATGCCATCAGCGTATCGCAGCGATCCAGCGGAACAGTTGCCTACCCATGCACAATGGAAGAACATGTCGAAAGCAAAGCCGAAGTTCTACGTCGTGTGGGAGGGCCGCAAGCCGGGCATCTACACGACGTGGGCAGACGCGGAATCGCAAGTGGCGGGATTCGCCGGCGCGAAGTTCAAGAGCTTCGCGAGCCGTCACGAAGCCGAACAAGCCTATCGCGCCAACTATTGGCAGTTCGCCGGCAAGGACACGAAGACACTCAAGAAGTCGCGCGAAGAGTTGGAACGCATGGGTGTGCAGTTCCATGGAATCGCCGTGGATGCCGCTTGCGCCGGCGTGCCCGGACCGCTGGAGTATCGCGGTGTCCTGCTTGCCACTGGGGAAGAGATCTTCCATCAGGGCCCCTATGAAGATGGCACCAACAACATCGGCGAATTCCTCGCGCTTGTGCATGCCCTTGCCATGCTCCATCAACAGGGCAAGCTGGACGTGCCCATCTATTCGGATTCGAAAACCGCGCTGGCATGGGTTCGCGACCGCAAGTGCCGCACCAAACACGAACGTTCCTCCCGCAACGAAGAGTTGTTCCTTCTAATCGATCGTGCCGAAGCATGGCTCGGCAGCAATCCCGTTCGCAACCCGCTCCTGAAATGGGAGACGGAAGAGTGGGGCGAAGTCCCCGCCGACTTCGGGCGAAAGTGACCAGCACCCGAAAGTCCGCCTGCGCCGTTCGGCCATTCTGAACACCGCATTGACTCATGCCCGCACTTCCGGTATCTTTTCCCTCGCATGCCGAAGCGCAATGGCTCTACTTCGCGTTCAATACCGCTGAACAGTGAAGTCGCGTCTGTACGCAAGGCTCTCGATCTGCTCACCGCATTCAGTGTCGCGCAACCCAAGCACTCACTGTCCGCATTGGCGCGAAAGTGCAAGATTCCCAAGAGCACCGCTCACAACCTCATGCAGACGTTGCTCGGCTTCGACCTCGTGAGGCAGGACCCGCAGACGCGCGAGTACCGCATTGGCCCCCGTGCGATGGAACTCGGTCTGCTGTTCGCGCGCCGCGACGAATTGTTGTCGCAGGCGCGCCGCGTACTCCGCCTTTTGGCGGACGAAACCGGTGAGACTGTCAAACTCGGGGTTCTCTTCGCCGGCGACGTGCTCATCCTGGCCGCGGTCGAATCGGCTCATCAACTCCACACGCGCGGCGACGCCGGAACTCGGTGGCCCCTGCATTCCACTGGGCTTGGCAAAGCGCTGTTGAGTGCGCTATCCGGCACGGAAGTCGAAGAGCTTCTCTCCCGCCGGGAATTGACCGCTGCGACGAAGAGCACCATTACCAGGCTGCCCGATCTTCGCCAGGAACTCATTCGAATCCGCACCCGCGGCTATGCGGTCGACCTGGAAGAGAACGAGCCCGGAGTCTGCTGCGTCGCCGCCCCCATTCTCGATCCCCTCGGCGGCGTCGCTGCCTCCATCAGTGTCTCCGGGCCGCGCATTCGGCTCGATGATAAGCGGCTCAAACAAATTGGCGGCCGTGTCGCCGCACTCGTGAAGAAGCTCGCAATCTTACGAACAGAGGAATCATGAATACCGATTCGATCCGCGGGATTATCCCGCCGCTGGTTACCCCGTTTCGCGAAGACGGGACGATTGATGAACAACTGCACCGCAAGGAAGTCCGCTACATGGTGGAGTCCGCGAAGGTGCATGGATTGGCCGTCTGCGGCAGCACCGGCGAAGGTCACACCCTCACGACGGAGGAGACTCGCCACATCGTCGCTGTCACCACGGAAGAGGTGCGCGGTCGAGTTCCCGTCATCGCCGGGATCATCTGCAATAGCACCTCGGCGGTGATCGAACGCGCGAAAGCCATCGCCGATCTGAAACCTGCCGCCCTGCAGGTGACGCCGGTCCACTACGTCTTCCGCCCCGATGACGACTCGATGGTGCGGCACTTCGCAGCCATCGCCGATCAGACTGGCATTCCCGTGATCATCTACAACGTGGTGCCCTGGTCGTATCTGCTTCCTCCGCTGCTGGTGCGCATCCTTCGCGATGTAGATGGCGTCATCGGAGTGAAGCAGAGTGCCAGTGACATGAAAGCACTCGCGGACCTGTTGCTGCTCACCGAAGACGCGGGTATTGCGGATCGGGTCCGCATTCTTTCGGCCGTGGATGCGCTTCTGTATCCGTCCTTCCGCCTCGGTTCTCATGGCGCAGTGGCCGCCATCCTCTCCGCTGTTCCCGAATGGTGCGTCGAGCTGTGGAATGCGGTGAACTCTGGCGACGAAACGCGTGCCGTTACGCTGCACAAGGATCTGCTGCGAATGTGGAATGCCATTGACGCACCGAATCTACCGGCCAACGTCCGCGCGGCGATGCGTCTGCAGGGCAGGGAAGGCGGCGTGCCCCGGCCTCCCATGCCAGCCAGTTCGCCCGCGCAACAGGAGCGTGTCCGCGCGGCCTTCTCCCAGTCGTCGTCCCCTTTGGTGAACGCTTCGTAGTCTGCATTGCCATGAGTTTGAGAGGTGTCGCATGAGTCCCCGTTGCCTGCTTCTTGTGTTGTTTCTTGGCGGCGTTCCTGCTGCCATGGCTCAGTCTTCTTCCGCACGTCTGACCGGTACCATCACCGATCCCACCGGCGCATCCATCGTGTCGGCCCGTGTGGTTGCGTCGAACCTTGCCAGTGGTGTGGTTACCGATGCCACCACGAACACTTCCGGTATCTACGTATTCTCCTTTCTCGCGCCCGGCCGCTACGATGTCGCCATTGAAGCAAGTGGCTTCAAGCGCTACGCCCGCACGGGACTGGTTCTCGAAACGGGCCAAGTACTGACGATTGACGTGCGTCTGGAGGTAGGCAATGTCTCGGAATCCGTGACCGTGACCGGCCAAAGTGAGTTGCTCCAATCGGAAACCTCCGCCGTCAACACACTCATTGAGAACAAGACCATTCAGAACATGCCCCTCGCCAGCCGCCGCATGGGAAGCCTGATTCGCTTGCTCGGCAATGTGACGTTTGAGAGCGAGGCATCCTGGGAGGGAATCGTCAACTTCTCCATCGCCGGTGGGCGTGCGCGCCAGCAGATCTGGCAACTCGACGGCGGCAACCTCCAGGGTGTGATGCTGGTGACCGGAATCGTCAGCGTCGCGCCTCCCGTGGAAGCGATGCAGGAGTTCCGCGTCGAAGCCAACGGCTATCCCGCCGAATTCGGACGCAGCATGGGCGGATTCATCTCCATGACCACCAAGTCAGGCACCAACCAGTTCCATGGCACGTTCTACGAATTCCTTCGGAACAACGCGTTCGACGCACGCAACTTCTTCGCCGCCACCGAGGCTCCACGCCGCTACAACGTGTTCGGCGCCACCATCGGGGGCCCCGTGCGCAAGGATCGCACGCACTTCTTCTTCAGCTATGAAGGAACGCGGCGGCGCGACGGCACGACTCGCTTTCTCAACGTTCCCACGGAGCGCGAGATTGCCGGTGACTTCTCGCAATCCGCCGCCGCCGTTATCGACCCCACTACCAGACAGCCATTTCCCGGCAACATCATCCCCCAAAGCCGCCTCGATCCGATCGGTGCGCAACTTGCCCGTCTCTGGCCCGCCCCCAACGTTCCCGGTGCGCCCAGTGGCAACCGCAACTTCCGCCAAAACGCCGTCAACAAAGTCACTGGCGACAGCTACATCGCACGCCTGGACCATGTCCTCACCGCGAAGGATCGCGTCTACGGCCGCTTCCTCAAGTTCCGCAGTCCTGTTACGCCCGGCCGCATCTATCCGAATCCGGCGGCCGATACCGTCGGCGATCAGCTTTCTGACCAGTTTCACGTTACCGCCAACTGGACTCGAAATCTGACAAACTCGATCTTCAACGAGCTTCGCTACAACTACAATCGCCGCACCAATGAGGATCCTTCCCTGTTCCCCAGCACTGTCGCCGGCGACCTCGGGCTGCGCGGCGTCGCGCCGGACGGTACTCCAAACATCAACGTCACCGGCTTTTCCGCCATCGGCGCGGGCAATCAGTACCGCCTTGCCGGGCCCGGATTCCAGCACCAGATCATTGAGTCGGTATCCCTGCTTCGCGGTAAACACCAGATCAAGCTCGGCGGCGAATGGCGCTCTTCTCAGATGCCCGACATCTGGGGAACCTCGCGCTCCGGAGCCTTCAGTTTCAACGATGTCGCAACAGGACGAGGCTTCGGCCCGGCGGCGCTCCTGCTCGGCTGGCCAACTTCCGTCAATGTCGACACCGGTGGCACCAATACCTTTATGAATTATTTCGCAGCCTTTATTCAGGACGACTGGAAGGTCACTCCGCGGCTGACTCTGAATCTCGGCTTTCGATGGGATATGGATACGCCACGCCAGGAAAAAGAAAACAAACAGACTGGCTTCGACCCGTTTGCTCTCAATCCGGTTTCCCGGACGCCAGGCGCGATTACTTATGCCGGCCGCGACGGAGTGTCCACTTACGCCCACGGTTTCGACAAGAATAACTTCGGGCCTCGCTTCGGATTCGCGTGGCGGCCGTTGGGCGATCGTATGGTCTTCCGAGGCGGCTACGGCTTGATGTACGGCCCCATCTACGATGACTCCATCACCCGCGCGAACGTGGTCGGCTTCGGCGACGTCCGCCAGATCCAGTCGCCCGACAATGGCCTCACGCCCGCATTTCTCCTTCGCAACGGTGTACCCTCCCCACCGACGGATCCCCTCGGTCCTGGCTTCGGAGCGGTGCCCGCCGGCCAGACGCCTCGCATCAGCCCCGACTTCTACGATCCGAATCAGCGTGCCACCTATGCCCACCACATCAACTTCAGCGTCCAGCGCCAGTTCGGCACCTATCTTCTGGAAGCATCTTACACTTCCAATCTCGCCCACCGCGTGAGTGGCCGCGCCAGTAACATCAATGAGATTCGTCCGGAACTGCGAGGGGCACGGCAGGATCAGCGCCTTCGCCCGTTTCCCCAATATGCCAATGTCGTGCAGCGAGCGATCAATTGGGGCAATTCCTCCTATCATGGGATGAATCTCAAGATTGAGAAGCGCTTCTCGGCGGGATTGAACTTACTCTCAAACTACACATGGTCTAAGTTCCTGGACGATGTGGAGGCTGCCGCCGAGGCTGGCGGTGCTCCCGGCAACGGCCAGCAGAGTATCTATCATCGCGCCCTCGATAAATCGTACAGCGGTAACGATATCCGCCATCGCTGGGTCTCCAGCGCCGTTTACGAATTGCCAGTGGGCAAGGGTCGCAAAGTGAACTTGCAAAACCGCGTTGCGGACGCCGTGGCGGGCGGCTGGAGTCTCGGGATCATTTCCGAACTTCGCACCGGGCTGCCGTTTGGCGTCGTGGAACAGACCAACCGCCTCAATGCGTTTTCCTCCGCCCAGCGCGCCCACATCAGTGGCGACTGGCAGATCAGTGGCGGTAGAACCCGTGATGCGCTGCTTCGGCAGTACTTCAACACGGCGGCATTCGCCTTCCCAGGAGACGGTGTACTCGGCAATTCACCACGTACGGTGGGCTTCGGCCCCGGCGCGATCAGCCTGGACACTTCCGTTCTCAAGGACTTCCGCTTCACCGAACAGCGCTACCTCCAACTTCGCGGCGAGTTCTTCAGTGTGATGAACCGCCCCAATTTCGGCCTCCCCAACACCTCGCGCGGCGCACCGGCATTCGGGACCATCAACGGCGCAGGCGGCGCGCGCCAAATCCAGATCGGACTCAGGCTGGTGTACTGATGCTCACAAGGCGCAACTTTCTGATGGCGGCCGCAATGCAACCCGCCGTGGATGCCCGGCAGGATCGCCAGACACTGATCTTCGAGGGCCGCACACCCAACAAGCTCTGCTGCGATACCACGCTCCGTGCCATGCCCGACGGTTCCTGGGCGATGGTCATGTTAGGTGGCGGAGACAAGGAGCCTCTGCCCGAGAACGACCTGTTTCTCTCCCGCAGTCGCGACGAAGGCCGCACATGGTCCGCCATGGAGCCAATCCGCCTCGGCATCAAGGAGCACAGTCCCAACCGCGCGCTTGTCCCCACCGAACTTATGGTGTATCGCGGCGTCTGCCGCCTCTACTTCGCGAATCACGACGGTACCTTCCGCGATTGGACCACGTGGGTGACGGAGAGTAAGGACTCGTGCCGGACATGGTCGGAGCCTCGCCCCATTCCCCATGCCATCCACAAGGCGACCTTCGTCCGCAACACCATCATTCGCCGTGACGGTGCGGTGGTCGTTCCCTACCAGCACTACGAGAGTGACGATGGGCCCCGTAATCCTCGCAATGGCGTCATGATTTCGCGCGACCACTGCAAGACCTTCACCTTGCACGGCTCCATTCGTATCAGCTCCGATGACAACTACCGCGGCTTCGCTGAGAACAACGTTGTGGAGTTGAATGGCAGGCGGATGGCGATGCTGATTCGCGCCGATCGCCTCGGTGGTGTGCTCTTTCGTTCGGACTCCGCGGATGGGGGTGAGACCTGGGGCCCAGCCTATCCCACCGATATCCCGAATCCCGGCAGCAAGGCCACGTTGTACTCCCTTGGTGGCGACCGTGTCGCGCTCCTGCACAACCCGGATCCCAAAGTGCGCAATCCGCTCTCGCTCTGGGTATCCTTCGACGGCATGAAGACATGGCCCTACCGCCGTGACTTAGTAACTGTACCCGGCCGCCTAAACTATCCCGATGGCTTTGTGAGCCGTGACCGCAAGTATCTTCACTTCGCCTACGACGACAACCGGTACAAAGCGGTGTATTACGGCGCCAGGCTCCCATCCTGACAAGGGTTGAACGGTGGCTCGCCGCTGACCTACGCCCGCGATCTCCGCCTGCGCGGCAGTTGCTTCCGCTCTTCCCGCAACGCCGCGAAGTCGAAGCGCGCCTGCTCGACCGGCGCGCCCGCTAGTTCGATCCGGTTCGGATCCCGGCTCCCCACGCCAAGCGCCTCCGCCAGTTCCAGCGTGTTGTCGCTGGTCTCAAACGGCGCCGCTCCACGCCGCGCCATCGGATCGTAATTCATCAGACGCATACATACCGCGTCCGTCGCCACTGGATTCAATCCCGCCACCAGCAACTTCGGATGCACGATCCGCAGACCAGGTCCATTCCACGGCCCCTCGCCTCCCGCCATCGTGTCGATCCCTTCCACGATCGACAGATGAATCGGCCGCGCCGCCACAATGTCCGCGACAATCCGCGGCACGCGCGCTCCGCCTTCCTTCGGCACGGTGTGATCGCGCTCCTGCGGCGCCGACTTCGAGGGGTGCCGCAGACCGTTGTGAAACATCTCACGCCCGCCCGCCGGAGTCAGGCTCGGCTCATCCTTGCCCGCGCCGGTCCCGTAAATCGTGCAGGGCGTGATCCCGAAGCAGTTCTTCATCGCCAGCGTGACGCCCGCCGTCGCGTGATCCTTCATCTTCGCGATCGACACAAACACATCGCAGTCCGAGTAAGCCGTATGCAGATCGAACCCCGGAAAGATATGTCCGCCCTGTGGAGTAGGAAATCGCACATACTGTTTCTTCGGCCCGCCCCAGTTGGTGTTGACAAACTCCACCACCGGCGCCGCCCGCAGCATGTCATTCGGCTCCCAGTTGGCCTGCAGGATCACCTCCTGGATCGGATCCGCGGTCGACCATGGCGACTCCACAATTCGAATCCGGCGCGCCCCGGCCTTGCCCATCAGATGCACCGCCGCCCCGATCACCGCCGGGTGCGTATAGTGAGTGGTCTCCAAGGGCGCATGCCCCAGCCGGTAAGTGGGGCTTCCGGTCAGGTTGACCTTGATGGTTACTGTCTTCCCACTTACTAACTTACCAAGCCCGCCGATCTGATCGAAGATACGGCTCATTGCCGGTACCAGCGATGCGCCGTAGTCCGGGCACTGCGCCACCGCGACCCGCGAGTTCTGTGCCGCGCCGCGCGCGTATCCTGGCAGCAGCGCCGCACCGGCGGCGGAAAGAACGGTCCTGCGCGTAATCAGCATAATGCCCTCTTTCGATTACGAACTTACTTCCAGCGCCGCGTACACCGCGACCGGAGGCAAATGCACCTCCACCCCATTACGGCGGCGAAGTATTTCCAACGGCCGCGTTCCGGTGAATTCAAAGCTGCGAAGCGTGGCCTTTCCGAAGTCTCCCGCTACCCAAACGGAAACCGGATCACCGCCCGCCCGCCCGGAGTAATTGATGAAATGAACAACGGAGCGCCTGCGATCGCCTGTTGGATAAACTCCCATCGAGCCGCCGTTCCACATCCGCACAATGTCGTTCCGGTGACTCACCAGGACCTGCGTGTCCGCCGCCACCAGATAAGGGTCGGCCATGTCCCCATCCCCGGCGATTGCGATTCGTCCCTGCCCCTCGATGTGGATCCTGTACCGCACCGACGCGCTGTCCGGCAACGGCGTGGTCTTGGGTGTCCCCCAGGACGCGCCGGCGATCAACATGCCCCCGCCACGCACGAAGCCGAGTAGCGCCGTCCGCAGCGCATCCGCCGGCGGCTGTTCGTCCGGATAAACCGCGGCAATCAACCCCGAGGGCAGTCCCTGGAACCTGCCTTTGTCGATAATCAGATACGGGAACTGCTGGCGCGCCGCGAGATTCAGGATCTCCTGCCCGAGTAACTCATTGTCACCGGAAAAATCGGAAATCACCGCGGTTACCGCCCGCGCCGGGAGCGAGTCCTCCGAAGTATGCGCGCGAAAATACTTCGCTGCTTGCGCGATTTTGTCCCACTTACCCAAGGCGTCCGCGTCTTTCGCCGCAAGCGACTTAGTAAATGCCGCGTCCAGCTTCAGAACCCAATGCCCGCCGTGCGCCGCCGCATCCGCCATCCCCGACAGATACCGTTCCACACGGATTACCTCCGCGGGCTCCGGCGCCTTGCTTTCCACCCAGATTCGCTTGTCCGGATTCTGCGCACGCAGCAGACGGATCTTCCAACCGTTCGAATCCACCCACGGCATGCCCGTCGGACCCGAGGACGCACCCTCGGCCACTCGCCGGATGCCGGCCCATTCGCCTTCCACCACCATGGTGCCTGGCGGCGCGTGCCCTTCGTCGAACTTAACGAAGCCGGTCGTGTCGATCGGCGGTGCCGGCGCCCAATCGGCCGGGAACGCGATTGGCCAATCGTGAGTCACGCCGTAATTATATCGAAATGGGCACGCCTACACTGGATATACCCACGGCTTGCGATAGGCCCGCCGCAGCAGCTTATTCGCTTCCGCATCGCCCGGACACTGATTCCCATCCCACCGGACCGCGCGGCCCAGCCGCCAACTCACCATGCCCAGCAGCGCCGCGTTCGTTGCCCGATACCCGATCTCGATATCGCGCACCGGCTTCCGCTTCTTCTTGATGGCATCCAGAAAGTCTGCCCACAGCTCCTTGATGTTCTGCCCGTCCGGCGCGTTCAACTGCGGCTCCACATGGACCGGCTTCTGCTTCGCGTTGGCCGGGTAGAATGTCCACCCATCGCGCCAACCCATATGAAACGTGCCCTCCGTCCCATAGAAATACGCGCCGATCGCGTGATGCTCGGCGTTGTTATTCGCATAGTGCCGCTGCTCCCACGTGGCGCGAAACGTCTCGAATTCGTAGGTCACAATCTGGGTATCCGGCGCATCGGTCGAATCCTGACGCACAAACCGCCCGCCCGTGCTGTACACCGACTTCGGATGCGTCTCCTCCGTCCACCACAGCACTTGATCCATCCAGTGCACACCCCAATCGCCCAGCGTCCCGTTCGCGAAATCGAGGAACTGCCGGAAACCCCGCGGGTGGATCGCCTTGTTGAACGGCCGCTTCGGCGCGGGCCCCAGCCACAGATCCCAATCGAGCCCCTCCGGCGGTTCGCTATCCGGCGACTTCGTGCCAGGCCCGCCGCCACTATGCGCGAACGTCCGCACCATGCCGATCTTGCCCACCTTGCCCGACTTCAGAAACTCCATGCCCGTGACCGGATGCGGCGACACCCGCCTGTGCAGACCTACTTGAATCAAGCGATCCGCCTCGCGCGATGCCTTCACCATCGCCTTGCCTTCATCAATCGTGTGCGCGATCGGCTTCTCCACATACACGTGCGCGCCTGCCTTCACGGCGTCAATCGTGGGCAGCGCGTGCCAGTGATCCGGAGTTGCCACAATCGTAATGTCGGGCCGCTCCTTCTTCAGCATCTCCCGGTAGTCCCGATATCGCCGCGGCTGATCGCCGGAGAACTTCGCCAATTCCGCGGCAGCTTTGTCGATCTGCGCCGCATCCGGATCGCAGAAGGCGACGGCTCGGCATTCCCCTGACGCGATCGCCTCGCGCAGAATGTTCATGCCCCACCATCCCGACCCAATCAGCGCAGTGTTGTACTTCCGGCCCGCCGGCTGTCCCAGCAGTGGCGTTGCGGCCAGCGATGCCGCCAGCATGTCTCGTCGTCGCATGCACGGAAGCATACCGCACTCCGCGCGGGCCTGTGGGCACGCGACAAGGCCGCGCAATCCGCCCAATCTGCGCAAGCCGTGCAATCTGCGCAATCCGCCCAAGGCCGCGCAATCCGCCCAATCTGCGTAAGCCGCGCAAGCTGCGTAAGCCGCGCAAGCTGCGCAAGCCGTGCAAACTGCGCAAGCCGCCCAAACTGCGCAAGCCGCGCAATCCGCCCAAGCCGCGCAATCCGCCCAAGCCGCGCAAGCCGCCCAAGCCGCCCAAGCCGCCCAAGCCGCGCAATCCGCGTAAGCCGCCCAAGCCGCTACAACTTGCTTACCGCTTTCTTACCGTCCTCTGCCTGGAATCCCGAGCCTTCCGCGTTATCTTCAATCAGACACTTTCGCCCGCAACCGGAGGTACACGTCAATGCGGCGCAATTACTGGGCTTCGGCAGCCACTTTGTCTCTGCTTGTCATTGCGATGGGACTGAGCATGGAACAACTCATTCCTTCGAATCGCACCACATATGCCGACCTGCGCGCGAGCATCCTCAAGGCATCTCCGCGCCAGCTCTCCAGCAAGCAATTCCAACGGTGGGACCACTTCTGGTCGCGGCGTTTGGAAGCGGGGACGTTGCCACAAGGCGCGGATCTGCTCGACCGTTGGAAGCGTTTCAAGAATCTCGATCTCACACCACCGCCCTTGCCTCTCACCTGGAAGGCCGTTGGCCCGGTTACGTCGCCTATCAATGACTGGGACATTACTGGCGCCAATCCCGGCCTCGGCCGCATCAACTGCATCGCGTTCGGTACCGGCGTGATCTACGCGGGCGCCGCGACCGGCGGTCTTTGGAAGAGCATCAATAATGGCGGCGATTGGACCAGTGTTCCTGTCGACGTGCCGCTGCTCGGCGTCAGCGATATTGCGGTTTCCGCGGATGGCAACGTACTCTATCTCGGCACCGGCGACCGTGATGGACGCGACGGTGTCGGCTTCGGCGTACTCAAGTCCACCGACGCGGGCCAGTCCTTCCAAACCAACACAACCCCGGTTCTTCAATCCGCCGTGGTGAGCCGTATTCTCGTGCACCCTACGAATCCGCAGATCGTGCTCGCCGCCACTTTGAGTGGCATCTTCCGCAGTGCCGATGCCGGCGCAACGTGGACACAAGCCGCCCCGGGCATATTCTTCGACATGGAGTTCAAGCCCACCGATCCCAACACTCTCTACGCCGCCTCCAGAGCCGACAGCATCGCCGCCAATCCCGTGTTCGTCTCACGCGACGCAGGCCTCACCTGGAATCGCGCAACCGGAAGCATGCCAAACAGGGACATCTCCCGAGTCGCACTCGCCGTCTCCGCCAATGCGCCGGCGACCGTCTATGCGATCTTCGTCAATCAGGCCGATCGCACCTTCGCCGGTTTGTACCGCTCGACGGACTCCGGTGCCTCGTGGTCAAAACGTGCCAGCGAGCCCAACGTCCTCGGCCGCAAGAACGGCGGCGCCACCGACAACGAGGGCCAGGGTGAATACGACCTTGCCCTCGAAGCGTCGCCCACCAATGCGAACGAAGTATGGGTTGGCGGCATCAATCTCTGGAAATCAGAAGACGGCGGCGAGAAGTGGGATCGCAAATCTTTCTGGAATCGTGGAGACTCCACCGATCGCTACGTCCACGCCGATCAACATACCCTCGTCTTCCGCCCTGGTTCGGGCACCGAACTATGGTCCGGCAACGACGGTGGAATCGCACGATCCACCGATGGCGGCAAGAACTGGACGGAACGAAGCAACGGCCTTCAGATCAGCCAGTTCTATACGGTGTCGGTTTCAAAGAAAGCGAACTACATGCTCTTGGGCGCACAGGACAACGGCGTTGTCGTGCACGATGGCACGAACTTCCGCCAGATCTGGGGCGCCGACGGCTTCGATGGAGCCTTCAGTCCCAAAGAGGCGGACACATTGTACTTCGCCCTCTACGATGGCCACGCGTTTCGCTCCAACAATCTCGGCAAGGCCAACAATCGCACCACGGGAGACATTGATCGCGACGAGCGTCTGGGGCCCAAAGACACGGTCACCAAAGATCGCCCCGGCACCTTCGGCGCATCCATGGAGATTGATCCCTCCGATGACAGCATCGTCTATCTCGGCCTCCGCAATTTGTTTCAATCGAAGAACAATGGCCGCCGCTGGCGCAAGGCCGATGGGCTCCCTGATTCCGATCGTCTCATCCGCATCCTCCGCGTTGCGCCATCCGATGGCCGCCGCATCTACGTCTCGCGAGGTTCGGAGTCTTTCACATCGTCCAATCGTGGCGACACCTGGACACGGCTCACCATCAGCACGTCTACCTGTCCTACGACCTTCATCACAGACATCGCGGTCGATCCACAGGACCCTCGCCGCGTCTGGGCCACGTCGGCCTCGATCGCCAACTGCCGCGTGTTTCGCAGTAGTGACGCCGGCTCGACCTGGCAGGACATCACTGGTCCCCCATCCACAGCCTCGGGCAGCATTCCTGCGTTCCGCATCAATGCCATTGCGCGGCAAGCCAACTTCCCAAGCCTCGTCTACATCGGCACCGATATCGGCGTCTTTTTCACGCACGATGCCATCGCGCCCCAGTGGCGCTCTTACAATCTCGGCCTTCCGCCCACGGTGATCGAGGATCTCGAAGTCCATCCCGTGAAGAACCGGCTGGTTGCCGCCACCTTTGGCCGGGGCGTTTGGGAGGCCTTTCTGCTGCGGCCTTGAAGCTTGGATGGCCTTTCAATCATACGCGGAAGGCTCTCCATGACCTTCCGCGCTATCATCATAGATTCGATGACTACCGCATCGCACCTCGAGTGCAGCATGACCGGTGAGCGCTATCCCGCGGGTGTGCTCCACAATCTCTCCAGTGCCGGCTTCCCTCTGCTGGTCCGCTACGACCTCGAGAAAGCCCGCCAGAACTGGAACCGCGATTGGATTCCCGATGGCCCCAGCAGCATGTGGCGTTATGCCCCGGTGCTCCCCGTCAGTAAACCCACCTCCATCGTCTCGCTCGGCGAAGGGCTCACGCCGATGGTGCACACGCGCCGCCTCGGCGAGAAGCTCGGCATGCCCAACCTCTA
>JAEUQE010000132.1 GCA_016789785.1 Bryobacterales bacterium | reverse complement strand
TCGGCGATCGAAACTTCCGTATTCGAAACGGGTGCAGTGGGCGTAATCATGGCAACTTTCGCTATCTGATCTGACGTTAGCACACGTGGAAGCGTGCAGAGGATTCGGCACGCTTGGGACGTGCGTGCCCAGCGGCGCTTGCCGCTGTCTCCAAACGGGTTCGAGGGAGTTTCTCCACCCGTTAGATCGTCCGGCTCTCCCGAGTGGCGGGTTCGCCTCCCCACTGTTCACGGATGACGCTGGTTTGATCGGAATAGAAGCTCCGGCGGCCCGTGTTCCCCGGCACGGCAGGCACTGCGACCAACGTGTACCCTTGAGGCGACGCGTCCAACCGGAAAAGATACCCGCCCTTCTCCCCGCGCGCCAGGTCCTCCGGAATCAGTCCCGCACTCGCAGGCCCTTCCTGCTGTGCGGCGGGAGGTCCCAGTTCCATCAGACTGGCTGCATAGCGGCCGAACTGCGAATAGTACTGCGTCTGCGCGGTGTGGATGGTCTGCATCGTCCGGATCGCCGCCGACTCGCGTGACTGTTTTGGAATTTTGGAAAAGTAGGGAATTGCGGCGGACACCATGATCAGGATCACTGCCACCGCGATCATGATTCCGATCAGTCTGAACCCACGGCTTCGGTTTCGCACGAGTCACCTCCTTGACCCAGAAACACGGAGGTGTCTCAGCGCACCGCGAACAGGTCCAACGGATGCTTCCCACAACTCACCGTATTTCTGGATTGGCCGACTTACTTTCCGGCTAACAGGAGATGACGTGACTGAGTGTCTCGTCGTGGAGCCGGTTTCACGGGTTAAGCGGTCCCGCGGATTGGATGGGCATCCTCGGCGAATCCCTTCACCAGCGCGTCGATCGCCCGCAGCCTTGCAAGCAGCCCCGCCAGTCGATTCAGGTGCAGCGCGTTCGCCCCGTCGGACAGCGCACGTTCCGGGGCTTTGTGCACCTCGACGAACAATCCGTCAATGCCCGTGGCGATCGCCGCGCGAGCAAGTGGCTCAATGAACTCGGGCTGTCCGCCTGACGCCGCGCCCGCCGCACCCGGCATCTGTACGCTATGCGTCGCATCGAACACCACCGGCCAGCGCTTCCTCATCACCGGAAGCCCCCGCATGTCGACCACGAGATTGTTGTAGCCGAACGTGCTGCCCCTCTCGGTGAGAATCACCTTCGAGTTACCCGTCGACGCCACTTTCTCCGCCGCGAGGTGAATATCGTAAGGCGAGACAAACTGGCCTTTCTTGATGTTTACGATCCGCCCCGTGCGTCCCGCCGCAACCAGTAAGTCCGTCTGGCGGCACAAAAATGCGGGGATCTGAAGAATGTCCGCCGATTCCGCGGCTGTCTCCGCTTGCGACGGCTCGTGAATATCTGTCAACACCGGGTACCCTTCGTTGCGCAGACCGCCAAGAATCCGCAAGCCTTCCTTGAGACCCGGTCCCCGGTAAGAGGCGCCACTGCTGCGATTCGCTTTATCGAAACTCGCCTTAAACACGAACTCGCCGGCGATGTCTCGAACAGAGCGTGCAAGAAAATGCACGTGCTCTTCACTCTCAATCACACACGGGCCCGCGATGAGAACGAACGGCTCGTTATCCCCGAGTTTCAGCGACGGGGAGATCCGCATGCCGCAATTCCTTCTTGAAGATCTCTTTGCGATGCCGGAACGATGCACCGACGAATGCGCGGAACAATGGATGCGGCTCGAGCGGCTTCGACTTGAACTCAGGATGGAACTGGCAGCCGAGAAACCACGGATGATCCGGCAGTTCGCAGATCTCGACATAGACGGCATCGGGAGTCTGCCCCGTAAGCCGCAGCCCGTGCGACGTCAGCACGCCTTCATACTCGCGATTGAATTCGAACCGGTGGCGATGCCGTTCGCTGATCTCGGAAGCTCCGTAGGCTTCGCGCGCGAACGATCCATCGGACAGCTTGCAGGGATAGGCGCCCAACCGCATGGTGCCGCCCAACTCGTCCACACCCTTCAACTCGCGCAGCTTGTAGATCACGCGGTGCGGAGTTGCGGGATCGAACTCGGTGGAGTCCGCATTTGGCAGACCGCAAACGTTGCGCGCGAACTCGATCACCATCGTCTGCATGCCGAGGCAAATCCCGAAATACGGCACCTTGAATTCCCGTGCGTAGCGGATCGCATGGAGCATGCCCTCAATTCCGCGCTTTCCGAATCCGCCCGGCACCAGGATGCCATCGTAGGGCTGGAGCCGGCGGCAGCATTCCGGCCAAGTCAGTTCTTCAGCCTCCACCCATTCGATATTCACTTTCACGCCATGCGCGAGACCACCATGCAGCAGCGCTTCTTTCAAGCTCTTATAGGCATCTTCGTAAGTGACATACTTGCCCACCAGCGCGATATCCACTTCATCAATCGGATTGCGCATGCGAGTAAGCATGTTCGCCCACCGGCGCAGATCTCGGGCGGCCGTTTCCACACCGAGTTGCTTCAGAATGAACTCATCCACCTTCTGTTCCGCGAAGACGAGCGGCACTTCGTACACCGATGAGACGTCGTTTGCGCAGATGACAGCCTGCACGTCCACGTCGCAGAACATGGCGATCTTCTCTTTCACGTCCTGGCCGAACGGACGTTCCGAACGGCACAACAGCATGTCCGGCTGAATACCGATCGCGCGCAGTTCCTTCACGCTGTGCTGCGTGGGTTTCGTCTTCAACTCCTGCGCCGCCGCGATCCACGGCACCAGGGTCGTGTGCACGAACACCGCATTCTCGCGGCCCACTTCGTGACGCATCTGGCGGATCGCTTCGAGAAACGGCAGCGATTCGATGTCGCCCACCGTACCGCCGATTTCGACGATGATCACATCCACGCCCGCGGCCACACGCCGCATCGCGGCCTTGATCTCGTTGGTGACGTGCGGAATCACCTGCACGGTCTTGCCGAGATAGTCCCCGCGGCGCTCGCGAGTGATGATCTGTTCGTAGAGCCGGCCGCTCGTAAGATTGTTCGCCTGGGTGAGTGGGGCGTGCGTGAACCGTTCATAGTGCCCGAGGTCAAGATCGGTCTCCGCGCCATCATCGGTAACGAACACCTCGCCATGCTGAAAAGGGCTCATGGTTCCGGGATCGACGTTCAGGTACGGATCGAACTTCTGCAATGTGACGCGCAGCCCGCGGCTCTCGAGCAGACAGCCGATGGATGCGGCGGCAATGCCCTTGCCAAGAGAACTCACCACACCGCCTGTTACGAAGATGTACTTGGTCATCAATACTCTCTCACTCGTTCGGAATCACAGACTCAAACAACTTACTCACTTCCGCCAGATCTTCCGGCGTGTCCACTCCCAGCGACTCGTAGTCGGTCTCCATCACGCGAATGCGGAAACCGTTTTCGAGCGCGCGCAACTGTTCCAGACGCTCCGCCTGTTCCAGGGGACCAAGGGGGAGTTGCGAATAGGCAAGAAGAAAATCGCGCCGGTACACATAGAGGCCGATGTGCTTGTACCGAACGGCATCGCGGCCACGATCGTAGGGGATGGGCCAGCGCGAGAAGTAGATCGCGTCTCCATCAAATGCGGTCACCACTTTTACGACATTGGGATTATCGATTTCGGCGGGATTCTCGATGCGTTTCTTCAGCGTCGCCATCGGAGCGTTCACGTCATCGAGCAAGGCGAGCGTCGCGGCGTCGATGGCCGCCGGATCGATGAGCGGTTCGTCCCCCTGGATGTTGACGATGATGCCGGCGGAATCCGCACTGGCCACCTCGGCCACACGGTCGGTCCCCGAGAGATGATCGGACCGCGTCATCCGGACGGGAGCCCGGAATTGGCGCGCGGCTCGTTCGATCCGCTCGTCGTCGGTTGCGATCACTACATCGGTCAGATAGCGCGCTTGCGTAGCCCGCTCATAGACATGCTGAATGATGGGTTTACCGGCGAGTGTGGCGAGAGCTTTTCCAGGGAATCGGACGGAGGCAAACCGGGCGGGAATCACGCCCAGGATTCTTTGCGGCACATGCGAGTATAGCATGCGGGCAGCGGATTTCGAATGGGCGCATCTGCCGTTTCTGACGTACCGGCGCAAGCCGCCGCGAACCTCCGCCGGCACACGGCAATCTGCCCTCGATCAACCGTCCGCATGTGATCTCGCAGCCCGACGGCGGCAACGCAGCTTTCGCTCTGCCGCCTCCAGGAGTCCACGGCGATCCGCGCGGATTCGAAGGCGCACTTCCCTGCCATGGCGGACTGTCTGGTGTGCCACAACAAGATCGACGCGCCGTTTAGCTGTGAGACATGTCATTTGCAGGACAAGACGCTGAAGCCGGCATCCCACACCGCGGATTGTCTCGACGCACATACGAAGCGATCCACGAAGGAAGGCTGTGCGGTATGTCACGGTCGAAAGTTCAGTTGTCTTGGCTGCCACTAGCGCCGGTCGTGGGAACAGCGTCGACCGCCGTGACATTGCACGCCGCCATGATGATCGCACGTTCACGGTCATCGGACGCATCGGGAGCGAATGCGCGATTCACCCGGAAGCGGATTTCGAGATCACGTCCGCCATCCTCACTCGTCACTTCGAATACCCAAGAATGATCGCCGTCGACGTGCAGCTTGCAGGCATCCACGAATTGCCCGCCGGCGAAAGCCTCAACAACCAACGGGCCGGCCACGAGCATCTCCTCCATGACGAACATGCGCAGTTCGATACGGTAACGCGATCCCACCGCCCCAGGCTCCAGCGCGAACGAGAATACGCGTGCGACCCAGCGCCAACCGTCTCCCTCCGGCTGATGCCAGCCTTCGAGCAGACGCAGATGCGCCATCGCCCACTTGCTTCGCAGAAGATAGAACGCACGTTCATCGCCGTGTAGCGTCACCGGATCCGACACTCCCGTCAGTGACACGCGGAACGATCGCACCACTTCCAGCTTCGAGCGCTGGAACATCCGCCGCAGACAGGCATCCGTGAAGATCCAGAAGTTGCTGTTGTCGTTGTTGAGTTGATCGTCGGTGAGCAGATAGGCGAGCGGGACGGCGTCGATCGATCCGCCGACTCCCGGCGCCGTCGACGTAATCCGGCTGCTAAGAATCACATGGTCGCAGACCTGCGCCATTCGATCAAGGAGAACAAACGGGTTCTTCAGATGGTAGAGCAGACCGAGTGCGAAGCCAACACCGAATCGCACTTGCGGCAGATTGCATTGCTCATCAATGTTGAGAGAACGAAGCTGGACCGTGGAGTTGAGTTGATCGCGCAAAGCCTCCGCGCCACGCACTCCATTGAAGTTCGTCACGGGGTTGTCGAGAGCATGCACCTGATAGCCAAGGCTCTCGAGAAAGAAGCTCAGGTCGCCGTCGCCACACCCGATATCGAGGCAGGGCTTGCCGGCGACAAGGCGATCAAGGGCCGGGAGATGCTGGTCACCGAGAAGCGCCTGGATGTGTTGCACGTTGGTCAGCGAGTCATACGGATACCAGGCAATGCCCTGGATCTTCGTCTTCGCATCGCGGAGAACATCGCGAAATCGAATCGCGCGTTCCAGCAACTCGTCTTGTTTTGTCTTCGCCGGCAACGTGTTCCCGCTCAAGCCCCTCAGGATAGCATTGCGGGTCCGGGTCAGAATGGCTGCATGCGCGATGCGCCGGGATGAGGACGCCATGGCTCGGCCGAGATGCGTGTCCCGTCGCTCCGTAGCGTGATCAGCCCATGCATGTCGGTGCGATACACGCGCACGCCTCGCGCCTCCAGACGCTCCACGACGTCGGCATGCGGATGGCGAAAGAGATTGTCGCGTCCGGCGGAGATCAGCGCGAACGACGGGCGGATCGCGTCAAGCAGCAATTCGTTCGAAGAAGTGCGGCTACCGTGATGCGCGACCTTCAACACGTTGCATGGCTGCAAGTCCTCCACGAGTTGGAACTCGCTCACACGCTCCACATCACCGGTCAGCAGGAAGCAGTTCCTGCCATGATCGAGCCGTAGCACGATCGAGTCGTTGTTGGTTGGCACGGACTTCGGCTGATAGTCTTCGGCTGGCGCGAGCACGCGAACCACAACCCCGCCAAGCGTCTCCTTGTGGCCGCGGCGCAGACTTCGAATCGAGGTGGATTGGCGCACGGCCTCTGCTTGCAGCGCACTCAAGGTAGGGCTCGGCGGCGTGGCGCCGACCCACAGTTCGCGCGGCCGAAAGTTCTGCATCAGCGCGACCAGACCCGCCGCATGATCGTCGTGCTGGTGGGTGTTCACCAGATAGTCGATGCGTCGAATGGATCGGCTCAACAAATAAGGCGTGACGACATCCTCGCCAATCTCAAGCTTGGGCTTCACTCGCTGATTCCGGAAAACGGGAATGCCACCACCATCCACCATCATCCACTTCCCATCCGGTAGCCCGACCAAGAGGCTCTCACCTTGCCCGACATCGATCATCGTCAACTCCAGCGTGCCGGGTTCGGCAACGGGAGGGAATGGATGCCACAGAATCACCGCGAGCGTCAGAGCAACCGGGATCAGCAACAGACGCTTCCGTAATACGGCAACGGCGGCCAGCGACGACCCGAACGCAAGCGCAAGCCACAAAGGCGGATCGGGAACACGAAGGTTCGGCTCCATGGATGCGTGCCAGTTCGCCACGGCTCCGGAGATCATGACCAACTCACGTGTGATCCAGACGGCCGGCGTCCATCCGGTCAGCGCCGCGACAAAACCCGTGGGAACCGCGGCGGTAAGAAGCGGCGTCACGACGATGTTCGCCGTGATGCCCGTCAGCGAAAGCCGGTGAAAGTAAGTGACCATCGGCAGCGCCAGCCCGATCTGCACGGCGAGTGACACCAGCGCGGTTTCGAACGCGGTGAATCCAATCCACGCAGTGATCCGCAGCAGCCATGCGCTGTAGACCATCGGCAATCGCGTAACGAAGTGGATCGTCTCCGCCAGCAGCCGGAGTTCGATGCGGAATTGCGCGACGCGTGGCGCAAGATGCATGTCCCGGCCATCGTCGAGCAAACCTCGAAGTCCATGGCGAAGCGGCGCGGTGGTTGCTTCGGCGGCGGGATACGCCAGAACCCCGAGCGCCAGCACGGACAGGAACGAGAACTGGAAGCTCGCCTCGGTGACAGCTTGCGGATCAGCAGCAAGAAACGCGATCGCAACCGCAGCCAGCAGGTTCAACAACCGGCACTCGCGAAAGAAGAAGCGGCCGATGGCAAACAGCGTGAATCCGGCGGCAGCGCGCATTACGGGGATCTGCCAGCCGCACATGCCAACGTACACCCACACCGCCACTGCCGCCAGCAGTTGCGCTGTGCCCTTCATCAGCGTGAACGCCCGCAGCAGCATCACCAGGACCGCGGCCACCACCGTGATATGCAGACCGGAAATCACGATCGCGTGATAGGTACCCGTGCGGCGATAACTCTCCGCCCATACTCGTTCGAGCCGCGACGATTCGCCGATCAGCAGCGCCTGCAACACACCTGTCGCATAGGCGTCCCCCTGATAGAGTTGCTCGATCCGTTGCAGCACGAACGTGCGGCCCAGATACAGCGCGGCGATCCACCGCTCGCCACAACCTTCGCCGAGGATCTTTGGATGCGTGCCATTCACTACGGTCGCGGTCCAGTGAATCCGCCGACGGGCGAGATAGCCTTTGTAATCGAACGAACCAGGGTTTTGGAAGTTGTGCGGGGTTCGGACACGTGCCTCCACTTCCACCCTCTGGCCATACCGCAACGCCGCGGGCTGCTCGCCGTCCCTCCAGTAGTAATTGACGCGCACCCGGGCCGACGGCGCCAGTTCCAGCACGAACTGCTCACGTCCTTCCGAAAAGGCCGGAGGTTCCACCACACACCCTTCCAACAGCACCACTTCCCCCGCCTTCGCGTCCAACTGGGGAATCGGTCCAGGCTGATGCCACCACTGAAGCGTCGCGCCGAGGCAAAGGAACGCCGAAGACATGTAGATCTTGCGATAGGCGGAGAACGCGACACCCAGCGAGGTTACCGCGAGGCCGAGCAGCAACTCCTGCAAATCGAACGGAATTCGCTGCCCGATCAGGATCCCGGCAATCAGCGCGAGTGCCGGAACCAGAAGCGGGTTTGCCGAGATCCCCATCAAGAACATGGTTCGCTCGAGGGGCGAGAGTTCTCATGGAATTTGTCGAAACCCCCGCTGATTCCTCGCATCCAAACTGACAAGGAGTACTCTGCTTACCATGCAACTCACTGGGTTACTACGAGTAGGCTTGCTGTCGGCCATTTGCATTCAGGCTGCTTTCTCTCAGGCGGCCGGGCCACGCCTGTTTCGAATCGAGGAATTGCGGACACCTCCTGGCTATGAGGTGAGCGTCTATGCCACTGTCGGCGGCGCGCCCCGGCACATGGCTTTCGGACCCAACGGCGTGCTGTATGTCGCGGCACGCAATGGTGGCAATGTCGTCGCGATTCCTGAGCGGGGCCGCACGGTGTTCGCTCTGCGCGGGCTGAACGGTCCGCACACGCTGGTGTTTCGTGACAACGACCTTTGGGTGGCAGTGAATGATGGTGTGGTGCGATTCTCCGATCCCACTCCCGCTGACTTCGTGATTCGCTCCCAAGCCCGGCGGGTTCTCAATGCACCAGCCGGCGGAGGGCATTCCACGCGCACACTTGGCATTGACGCGGAGGGCAAACTCTATCTCAGCATCGGCTCGACCTGCAATTTCTGTATCGAGGCAGACCGCCGCCGTGCGACGATCGTCCAGTACAACGCAGATGGAACCGGCGAGCGCCTTTTCGCCACCGGGCTTCGCAACACAGTCGGCTTTACGTTCCATCCCGTCACAGGCATGATATGGGGTGTGGATCACGGTGGCGACAACCTCGGCGACGACGAACCGCCCGAGGAGATCAACCTCATCGAAGACGGCAAGGACTACGGCTGGCCCGATTGCGTCGGCAATCAGCGTCCCGCGCGCTGGGGTGCACAAGCCCGGACAGAGCGCTGCGGCGAGACCAAAGGCCCGGAATTCGAGATGCAGGCCCATTCCGCGCCGCTCGGCATCGACTTCTATACCGGCGATCAGTTCCCCGCTTCGTTCCGCCACGACGCACTGGTTGCGTTCCACGGAAGCTGGAATCGCACACAGCCAACCGGGTACAAGGTGTCCCGAATCCGCATGCGGGATGGGAAGCCCGTGGGCCAGGAAGATTTTCTCTGGGGATTCCTGGATTCGGCCACCCGGTCGCGATCCGGCCGTCCCGTTCAGGCCATCACGGGTCCCGATGGCGCGGTCTACGTCTCCGATGACGGTAACGGCAATATTTACCGCGTCGCGTACACCGGACCACGCATCAACGACGCGGGCATCGGCCAGGTGACCGGCAAGATCTACGCGATGTATGGCTATCGCTTCGCCAATGATGGGGGCACTGTTCGTGTCTTCGCCAATGGTCTGGCTTGCGAAGTGCTCTATGCCGGCGAGAATCAGGTCAACTTCGCGCTGCCCGAAGCCGCCCGCGGAGAGGTGACCATCCGCATCGAGAACGAGCGCGCGTCCGACGAACAGAAGATCACGGTCGAGTAAGCGCCTGTTCCACTGGCGCAACCAGTTCTTCGTAAGTCATCTTTCCCGGGTGATACATACGCACCAGCCCCTGACGGTCCAGCAGGACGAGGGTCGGTGTGGAACTGCACCCCCATAGCTTGAAGTTCTCTTCACTGAGCGGCACTGGCATTTCCGGAAGCACCGAGTAGTGCTGCTTGCGGATCTGCTCAATGTAGGTCCTCTCCTGTATTGGCGTGGCATCCTCCCCCCGCGCCACGTAACCGTAGCGCTGCGTGGGTCCGATGATCGTGAGACCCTTCGGTCCGTACTTGTTGCGAAGCCGGCTGAGGATTGGCGCCTGATACTTACAGTCCGGGCACCAATGCGCCCAGAAAAAGACCAACACCACCTTGCCTTTCAGCGATGCCAGAGTGGCCGGCTTCGGTCCCAGCCATTCACTGATCTCCAGTGCGGGAGGCTTCTGCCCTTCCAGACTCAAAAGATGAACATTCTTCTGAATGCGCGCGCGCATGGAAGTATTGCGCCACGTCGAGAGTTCCTTCTGAAGGAACGTCACGCCCTCGCTCCGCCGCCCTCTGCCCGCGAACACCTGCCCCTGCACCTCAATCGATGCTCCCAATGCAATGGGCAGGTGCGGCTCGTCGTCCAGTTTGCGCGACTTGAGTGATTCCAGAGCGAGCCGGCGCGTTTCGGCGGCATACGTTTCGGCCTGATCGTAGCGCTTCCGCGCAAGGGCGCCGCGCCCAAGCCAGGAGTAGGCCTCCATCCATTCCGGCGTTGCCCCGTTCTGTTTGCGAAACTGCTGGAGGATGGCCTCCGCCTTCTTGAAATCATCATCCGCAATCGCGGCGCGCACGTCGGCAACAATCGCGGCATCGGCGAGACACGCCAGGAAAAGGAATGCGGCAAAGACCCTCATACGGGTCAGGATATCAGGCCAGGAGCATCCCGCCGTCGACCACGAAGGTCTGGCCGGTCACAAACGATGCACGTTCGCTTGCCAGCATCAATGCGATCTCCGCCACTTCTTCTGGCTGCCCCAAATGCCGCACGGGTTGCACGCGCAGATGTTCTGCCAGCCGGTGCTCGTCTTTCCAGACATAGCCACTCATCTCGGTCTGCACCAGCCCTGGCGCGATCGCATTCACCCGCACGCCCCGCGGTGCAAGTTCCAGCGCGTAGGACTTCGTCATCATCAGCACGGCGGCCTTGGTCATCGAATAGAGCAGATTCACAGGCTCGGGCTTGATACCTGCGGTCGCGGCGATGTTGATGATCGACCCTGAACCTCGCTGGCACATCCCCGGCGCCACCAGACGGATCAGCCGGTAGAGACTCTTCAGATTGGTCTCCACTGCCCGGTCGAACTCCGCGTCCCCGAGATCGAGTGCATACCCGTTCATGAGATTCGTACCGGCGTTATTCACCAGGATGTCGATAGCGCCCGCCTCGCGCTGGATGGTCTCCACCATCGACTCAAGTTCCTCCAGCCGGGTGACATTGCATTGCATGGGCACAATCCGGCCGAGTAACATGGCGTTGTCTTGCGCAACCTGATCGAGTGCGTACTGCTTCCGTCCACAGATCACAACCGTCGCCCCGACCTTGGCAAGAACCTCTGCAATCGCTCTGCCAATGCCCCGGCTGCCTCCGGTGACAAGTGCGATTCTGTCCTTCAATATACTCATGCGCTCAGCAATTCCTGCGTCCAGCGGACACTGGCGGCAAGATCCTCTCTCTCCACTTCGGCTGCTCTTTCCTTCGGCGCCGGAGTGTACGAGGATGGCTTGCCCTTCTCCGCAATCGCGAGGAACCGGCTGAATTCCCACGCTGGCGTGGTCTTGTAGCCCTCCCAGAACTTCGGATCGAGCACTGCGTAGTTGCGCGGCCCGGTGACAATGATCTCCATCGAGAGAGCCCTGCCTGGACACAGTTCGCGATACTTGCGCACCCATCCGGCGATGTCGACATTACCCTCTCCCATCCGCGTCCAACGAACCGCGATGCCTTCTGGTGTCCGCCACAGCAGGCTGTCGCGAACATGGCTCGTGAGAATGTAGGGATGAAGGGTCTCGAGAGTCAGATGCGGGTCTTCGAGCGCCCATACAGGGTTGCCGGAGTCGATACAGGCGCCCACGACGTCTTTACCTGATTCTTCAATCAGCGTCTTCAACTCGCGCGCCTGCAGATCACCAGCATGATTCTCAATCGCGATCTTCTTGTTCGCATCCCGGAACTGCGCTCGCACAGCTCGCAGAACCTTTGCGGTGTTTTCGATATGCGCGTCGATCGGCAGACTGCCGGTGCGATCGGCCATGGTACCCAGAAAGGCACGCACGATCGGAGAGCCCGTCGTCTTTGCGGCGTCGAGCATGCGCAGCAATTGCTGCTCGGCGGAGCCTTGCGCCGCGTCAAATGATTTCGAGGTTGGACACACGGACCGCATGCCCATCTCAATCTCGATTCCAAGGCGGTCGGCATGCTCCCGCACCTGCTTGAGGTGCCCTGAATCGAGACTGCCCATGAACCGGATTTCCGAGAAGTGCACGACCTTCGCGTTATGCTTCGCGGCGAGATCGAGATGCTGGAATGCCGTATAGCCCGATGACCGGACACTGAAAAGATCGATACCGAAACGCACGGAATTCTTCCTTTGTTGCGCCACTGCGGCTGCGGCGGCGCTGGTTGCGAGAAACGTTCGGCGCAGCATAAATCCCTCTACTTACGAACGAGCGGTGTCAACGTGATCTTGCGGAATTCCACGGCTCCATGGTCGCCCTGCAGAAAAAGCGGACCCGGCAGCGCTTCGTCAGCGTCGATGGCGGCCGCCGTCAGACCCTCCGCTTCCACTTTGTCCAGGATCTTCTTCCCATTCAGGGTGACCGTTACCTGACGGCCCACGATCCGGATATCGTAGGTCTGCCATTCCCCCGCGGGCTTGCTCGCATTCATCGACGGCGCTACCCGGCTATACAACGCGCCGTTCGAGTGCGAGTCCTGAGGCTTGCCGAAATCGTCGAGAATCTGGATCTCGTAGCGGCCCCGCAACGCAATGCCGCTGTTGCTGTGGGGCCCGAGCCTCACCTCGACATGCAGATCGAAGTTCCAGAACTTGGCAGTCGTGACGATGTTATTGGCGCCCGCAACGTTCTTGAGAATCCCGTTCTCCACGGTCCATCCGAGGTCACGGCCCCGCACCGCCGGCTCCCATCCCGTCATGTCCTTGCCGTTGAAGAGTTCCACGGGCGTGCCAGGCTTCCACTTGCCGTCGTCCTTTTCTCTGATCACGGGCGCGCGCACGCCGGTCCAGGTCAGCTTCGACTTCGGATTCCCTTCCACCTCAAACGTGCCATCCAGTTTGCCGCCAACCAGCTTGGCCTTGTAAACGAGATGGCCCCGGTTCCTGACGTTGAACCCGAACGTGAGCAGATCCCCTTGAATGCTGATCTCCTCAATAAGGTTCAAGTCTCCCGCGTAGGCGCTGATAAACTTTCCCTTCGCCTGCGCAGTGCCCGCACCTTCCACCTCCAGCCACCATGCACGGCGGCGCGGCTCGTTCGTCACCGTGATATCCCAACGGCCATTGAACTTCGGATTCGCAAGAAGCGGCATCACTTGCATGAGGGCAAGACCGGCAAACAGAATTCGTGTCATTTTCCTTCGCACTATTTTGACAGAAGCGGTGACGAGATTTGCGTACCGAATCCGCCTTACTAGTTGAAGGGGTGTCCCTTAGGGGAGTTCCGCAACCCGGTGGCGCTCCGCCACCCCGATTGCCTCTCCCGCGAAGGTGCGTTACATTCATCGGAGGACGCGATCAGTCATGCCGTCAATTCAGCAGCAAGCCTACAAAGACGTCATCTACGCTATCTGGGGGCAGCACTGGGACTCTACGCTACGGACGTCCAACGCGCAGGCGGACGGGAATCTCAGCCTGAAGATGCGGATCAAAGTCCATCTCCGCCCCATGGAGTTGAGAAACGGTCCGCAGGGCGGCTTCTACCAGGAGAATGACGATCGCTGGAGCGCTTGGCACTGGGACCGCTTCGCCTTCAACGCCTGGCGCAACGAAGTGAAGCTGATCATTGAGCAGTTCTGGGAAAACAAATTCTGGCTGGTCCCGCCCGAGGACTATGATGTTCTCGATATCCGTGGGATTCGTCCGAATCTGGCTTGCGAGTTGAAGATCGAACCGATCGAGACAGCAGCCGGAGCCCATCATGTTTTCAATGTAATGGTGCAGGGCGAACATCGCGCGAATCGGGTGATGGCCGGGGGCAACGGGTTCACCGGTTGGCTCGCCGACGCTGATCGGGGCAGCACTCCGGATTCCAACACCAAGATCATCCAGATCAAGGACATCGCCCATCTGCTGGGCATGCCTTTGATCGGCCGTGACAATACCAGCATTCACCGTTACTACCGTCTCCAGATGCCGCTGCTTTCGAGTGTCGCGGTGTTCAACGAGGAACACGCGTCTCACGTCGGAGTGGAAGACAAGGGCGCCCTCCACAAGGTGCAGATCGTCCATGCCCTGCCTTGGATGAAGGCCGCCAAGGAGCACACGGGCGTGAATCCGGACCGTTGGAAGGTCGCGACTCGCCGTCCTGATGCCATTCAGATTTCCGGCCGCAAAACGAAAGAGAAGCAGGCCAAAGAGAAGCGCTAGATCTCCACGCTCAACGCATAGTCGGTCGCTGTTACAATAGGGGCAGCTTCGCCACGTACGCCTTGGGTGTACCTACGCGAGAAGGTCCGTTTTCGATCACCGGCACGGCGGTGGTTTCCCTCGGAGCAGGCTCGTTCTCACTGCGCGTGGTTGTTCTTCGCGGCTGGATCGGCCTCCACATTGCTGTAAATCCAAGCCCAGGTAAGTGATGCCTCTGAGCCCTTTTGCCGAGATTGCCCTGATTCTGCTGGTGGCGGTGGTTGCCGGAGCGATCGGTTCCTGGCTACGCCAGCCGCTTATTGTGTCGTTTATCGCGGTTGGTATTCTCGTTGGCCCCGCTGGCGCTGGTATCGTAACCAAGCACGAAGAGATCGAGTTGTTCGCGAGTATCGGCATTGCGCTGTTGCTCTTCGTCGTCGGCCTGAAGCTGGACCTTCACACCGTCCGGACGCTCGGTCCCGTAGTGCTGGCCGCCGGCGCGGCCCAAATCGCCCTCACCTCCATCCTCGGCACGCTGGCCTCCCTTGCCATGGGAATGGATCTGCTGACCTCGATCTATGTCGCTTTGGCCCTAACCTTCTCCAGTACAATCATCGTCGTCAAACTGCTTTCGGACCGGCGCGAGATCGACGCACTCCATGGCCGGCTCGCCGTCGGCTTCTTGATTGTCCAGGATCTTGCTGTGATTGTTGCGATGATCGCGATCACCGCGGTGGGCAGTGAGCGTATCGAGGATCGCAGTCTCGCTGAGCATGCCGTGCTGGTCGCCGCCACGGGCTTGGGCTTCGTGTCCGCAGTGGTGGCGCTCTCGTGGCGGGCTCTACCAGCGGCAACCGCATGGCTGGCACGCTCCCCGGAACTGTTGGTGCTTTCCGGCATCGCGTGGGCCGTGGTGCTGGCTGCGGCAGGGCACGCACTCGGGCTAAGCAAAGAGTTGGGCGCATTCTTGGCGGGCGCCTCCTTGGCATCCACCCCATACCGGGAGGCGATTGGTAGCCGGCTGGTGACAATTCGCGACTTCCTCCTTCTGTTCTTCTTCATTGATCTCGGCGCCAGACTGGATTTCTCGACCCTCGGCGCCACGCTGGGCCAAGCCATCGTCCTCTCTGTGCTCGTCCTGATCGGCAAGCCCCTCATCGTGCTTGCCACTATGGGCGCAATGGGTTACCGCAAGCGCACAGGCACCCTGGTTGGTCTCACTCTCGCTCAGATCAGCGAGTTCTCCTTAATCCTCGGCGCGCTGGGTGTGAGCGTTGGACACCTCAGATCCGACGCGATGGGCCTGATCACAACCGTGAGCCTCGTCACCATCGGGCTCTCCACCTACATGATCATTCACTCCGCTCGTATCTATGACTCAGTTTCCAAGTGGCTGCATCTGTTCGAGCGCAGATCTCCTTTCCGCGAGACCGCGTCGGACAAGTTGGTGGCAGACGTACCCGCCGACGTTCTCATCATCGGACTTGGACGCTACGGCAGCGGCATCATCCGGCACCTCCTTCTTCGGAATCGCAGGGTGATCGGCATCGATTTCGACCCCGAGGCCCTCGCCAGATTGCGAGCACTTCAGGTGCCAGTCCTCTACGGCGATGCAAGTGACCCCGATTTGTTCAGCCACCTGCCGCTCGAAAGCATTGCCTGGATCGTCAGTACAGCTCCTGATCTGGACAGTAGCCTCGTGCTGCTCCAACATCTCAGGCAGCGTGGCTTCAGCGGCAAGATCGCAGTGACCTGCCGCACGGCAGATGAAGGCGACATCCTTCGCTTCGAAGGAGCGGATCTTTTGTTGCGGCCCTACGCAGACGCTTCTGAACAGGCAGCGGACGCGATCACAGCGGCGATGGACAAGCTGTCGGCGATTGCGACCGCGGCCCCAGGACTTCGTGAGATGCGTCTCAGTTCCACTTCGAAATGGGCCGGCCAAACGATCGGGAATGTACCGATTCGGGACGAATTCGGCGCAACCGTTCTCGCTGTCAGCCGGGGTGGCCGTACTTTCTTCAACCCAGGCGCTTCCTTTCAGTTGTTCCCGGGCGACCGACTGTTCCTTTCTGGCGAGCCCTCTTCCCTCGATCGCGCCATCGAGTACTTATCCCTGGTCGGGGGACCGGCCGATCGCTCGGAGGACAAGTTCGCAGTCGACGAGGTGCGGGCGGCTGAGGTATCGAGTTGGCTCGGGCAAACTCTTGCCTCGCTGGCGCTTCCCTCTCGGTACGGCGTGATGGTACTGGCCATGGCCAGAACCGGCCAACCGCTCTGCGCGCCTGATCCGCACCGCCCGATTGCCAGCGAAGACATCCTGGTGCTCGCGGGTACCCCTGAGAATCTTCAGCGCGCACGAACGTCAGCATAGGGTCCACCACTTCGCGTGCAAGTTCGGAATTCGGTTCCACAAGGAAACCCATTTCGGAACGCTGGCTGTGTATTCGATTGCGCGGGCGCTCCCTGAGGAAAAGGTTGTGTCTCAGTTTTCAATAGATTGCAGTTGCTTACTGTTTGGCCCCGGTTTGGCGTGTGCATTGCTCTCGTATGGAAGCAGCCGCGAGAAACATCGCGGCGAACCAGAAAGACAAGGCCAACAGCAATGCCCGTGTTCAAACCAAGAAACCGACTGGTCAACTTTCGTCTCAGCGAGGAAGAGTTCGAAAAGCTGAAGGCGAGTAGCTCACTCAACGATGCGCGAAGCCTTTCTGATTTCGCTCGTGCCGCTGTCATGCGCACGGTGGCGGAACTCAGCACCGGCGAATCAAGCTCTTCGTCCAACGCCAGGGCTGTCAATGATCGCAGGATCAGCGAACTCGAGTCTCGGATCGAAGAAATGATGAAGCTGATGCAGGCACTTCGGGCAGCCTCCGTACCGGAAACGGCGAACGCCTACGAAAACGCTGAGCCATCAAGGTCAGAGAGGATTTGAGGAACATGAAGCGCTGCACTGCAATTGCCCTCCTGTTCTGCACCATCTCCTTCGCCCAAGGCCCCCAACAGGAAACCTCCGCAAACTTGCCGGCCCAGCGGATCGGCGCAAACGATCTGATCTCCGTTTCGGTCTACGGCGCGCCCGAACTTAGCCGCTCGATTCGTGTCGGTTCCGACGGATTGATCCGCCTTCCGATGGTTCGTCAGAAGCTGAGGGCTGAAGGCCTGCTCCCCGTGGACCTGGAACTCGCGATCGCTTCGGCGATTCAGTCCGAAAGCATTCTGGTCGACCCCGTGGTCACGGTCAACATCGCCGAGTACCACAGCCGCCCGATCAGCGTCGTCGGCGCGGTACGAAAACCTCTCACATTCCAGGCTGTCGGGCCATCCACACTTCTCGACGCGATCACTCGGGCCGAGGGGCTCAGCCCTGACGCTGGCCCGGAAATCGTCGTCAGCCGCAGTCAGCCAGGTCCGGATGGTGCACCGGCTACGATCATCCAGAGAATCCCGATACGCGCGTTGATCAACGATGCCGACGCCGAAATGAACATCAGACTTCACGGCGGAGAACAGATTCGGGTACCGGAAGTCGGCAAGATCTACGTGGTTGGCAACGTCCGAAAGTCCGGCGCGTTTCCTGTCCAGGATGCCTCCGGCACGAGTTTGCTCAAGCTGCTCGCGCTCACGGAGGGGCTTCTTCCGTTCGCTGCCAAACAAGCCTACATCTATCGCCAGCAGCCGAACTCCACCGCCAAGCACGAGATACCCATCGAGTTGCAGAAGATCATTGAACGCAAGGCGCCGGACATTCCTCTCGAGGTCAATGACATCCTGTATGTCCCGGATAACAAGGGAAAGCGCCTTACTGTCACCACATTGGAACGCATTGCTGGCTTCGGCTCGTCCACCGCGAGCGGGATGATTATCTGGCGGCGGTAAGTACGCGAAGGCGGCGTGCAAGCAACCGTTCCTTACCCAGATCGATGAACGAATTCCCCTACAAGAAGGATTGCATCAGATGGCATTGGACAAGAACGACCGGGAACTGATGACCATGCCGGAGTCTTACCGGATCGCCCCCTACTCGGCTCCCACCGCTATGCTGGAACCCGAGATGGAGGAGGACGGCACTCCTCTCTCCCATTATCTGTGGGTGTTTCGCAGGCACCGGTGGAAGATCTTGACATTTGTGACGGCATCCGTTCTGGCCACGGCGGTCATCTCCACTCGTATCACTCCCATCTACGAATCCACCGCTACTGTCGACATTGATCGCCAAACACCGAATGGAGTCGTAGGCCAGGAATCCACCCGTTCGAACATGATCAACGATTCCGATCAGTTTCTGGCTACGCAAGTCAAGCTGATCCAGTCCGACAGCGTCCTTCGTCCTGTCGCTCAGAAGTACCAGCTACTCAGACATGAAGGACAACTCGATGATGAGCAGGGTGCGGCGGCGGCCTCGGGCCAGGCTCCGGTTTTCCTGCGCAAACTCAAGGTGAATCGCCCCACCAGTACCTACCTGCTGCTGATCAGCTATCGTTCTCCGGACCCCCAACTCGCGGCTGATGTCTCCAACGCCATCGCCCAGTCCTACCTCGAGCACACCTACAACATCCGGTATCGATCCTCGGCAAGCCTTACCACGTTTATGGAGAAACAGTTGGAAGAGCTGCGTGCCAAAATGGAGCAGTCCAGCGCGGCTCTCATTCAGTTCGAACGCGAACTAAACGTGATCAATCCCGAGGAGAAGACCAACATCCTCTCCGCGCGCCTGATTCAGTTGAACTCGGAATACACGAACGCTCAGTCCGATCGCGTACGAAAAGAAGCTGCGTTCCAGTCCGTTCGCAACGGCTCATTGGAAGCCGCGCAGGTCTCTGGACAGGGAGAACCGCTGCGGCGCCTGACGGAAAAACTCAATGAAGCACAAGAACGCTTTAGCGAGATCAAGGCTCACTACGGCGCCGCCCACCCCGAGCATCGCAAAGCGGCGGCGCATCTCGCGGAAGTCCAACGCCTTCTCGACAAGACGAGACAGAACATTGTCCAGCGGGTGGAAATCGAATACAACGAATCGGTCAACAGAGAAGGAATGCTGCAGAAGGCACTCCAAGAAACCAAGGCGGACTTTGACCGGCTCAACGCGCGCTCCTTCGAGTATCAGGCATTGAAACGGGAGGCCGAAGCAGACAAGAAGCTCTACGAAGAACTGGTGCGCAAGATCAAGGAGGCGGGGATCAATGCCAGTTTCCAGAATTCGGCCATCCGCATCGCGGATCTCGCCCGTCCCGCGATAAAACCGGTGTTCCCCAATGTGAAGCTCAATATCGCCTTGGCATTCGTCTTCGCCACCCTGCTTGGACTCGGTGCGGCCGTTGTCAGCGACGCGCTCGACAACACCATTCGTGATCCTGAGCACGTGGCTCGTACGTTGAAGACGGAAGTGATTGGCACGCTCCCGGTTGTGAAGAACTGGAAAAGCCGGCTTGGTCCTGTCGCTCAGAGCGGTACAGGAACCGCATTGATCGCCCTGTCGGAAGGTAACGACCCGGTGAACGGATACGCGGAGGCGATTCGTACCTTGCGGAACTCAATCCTGCTGAGCGACTTCGACCGCCGGCTCCGGTCTCTGCTGGTGACAAGCGCTTCCCCAGGAGAGGGCAAGTCGACCATCGCGGCACACTTGGCTGCCACGCACGCAGAGCAGCATCACCGGACCCTTCTCATTGACGGCGATCTGCGGCGCCCCAGTGTGCATAAACGGTTTGGGCTTTCCAGCAATGTCGGGCTCTCGAATGTACTGGTGAGCGAAATGCCCTGGCGGGACGCGTTGGTTAAGCCCGATGGCCTCCCCGATCTCGACGTACTTCCAGCCGGACCACCCTCGCGCCGGGCTGCCGACCTTATCGGCCGGGGACTCATGGAATTGCTCGATGAGGCAGGCAAGGAGTACGACCTGGTGGTCTTGGACGCCCCACCCCTGCTTGGCTTCGCAGAACCTTTGCAGATGGCCACTGCGGTGGACGGAGTCGTCGTCGTGACACGTGCGGGTGAGACAAGCCGCAAAGCCGTTGGAGCTGTGCTGGCCACCCTTGCGCGATTGAGAGCGAACGTAATGGGACTGGTGCTCAATCAGGTCCACCAGGAACTCAGCGACAGTTACTACTACTACAGTCACTACGGCAAGTACTATCGGCCCAATGCCAAGGCATAGCGTCCGGTCGAAAAAGAGTTGCGGCTTCGCACGCCGCCAAGCCGATGAGAGGAGGGTTCCCGATGCCCATTAATACTGAATACACAGGCTCCACATATCCCAGCGCTCTCGCACCCCCGAAAATGCGGGATCAACGGTGGCGGTCGGTGGCGTTCTCCTTGGTCTGGATGATGACGATGTGCATTCCGTGGGGCGACATGATCCTGCTGCCCTTCGAGGTTCAAGCCAGCCGCGTGCTCTCGGTCTCAACAGCCGTCGTGTGGGTGATTCTTCTGTGGAGAAGCCGCAAGGCGAAACCCCTAAGAGCTGCTCATTGGTTTCTGTTGCTGTTCGTCGCATGGGCGGCAATCAACGTTCTCTGGACACCCGAAGCCGAGCGGGGGCTCCGAAGGGCCACCTCCTATCTACAGTTATTCTTCGTCGCATGGGTCATCCATCAGAGCTGTGACAGGGAATCGAACTATCTACAACTACTGCAGGCCTACATTTGTGGTTGTCTGGCTGGGGTGGCGGGTCTCTTGTGGAATTTCAGCAGGGAGGTGCACACCGGAGATTGGAGATACACCGCACCTGGTTTTGATCCCAACGATCTTGCAGTCACGCTCGCACTGGCAATACCGATGGCGTGGCACCTCGAACTCAAGGGCTGCGGGCTGCGATGGATCAACAGGCTCTTCGTCCCGGCAGCGGTCATCTGTGTTCTGCTGACGGCATCTCGGGCCGGGCTGGTAACACTGGGAATTTGTTTGACATTCGTTCTGGCAACAGTTGCCCGCTTCTCAAGACGATCACTAGTGAGACTGGTTCTGATCGGCGGGCTTACCAGTGTCGTGGTGACATACATGTGGAGCGAGGCTTCGGTTCACCGCCTTTCCACAATCTTTGAGCAACTCTCCACCCGGGACATGAACGGGCGTGTCGACATCTGGCAGAGAGGATACTCAGCCTTTCTCGAAAGTCCGCTCGTGGGCCACGGCGCTGGCGGGTTCGGAGCGGCTGTTGGCACTCGCCGAAGCCGCGAACTCGCGGCTCACAATGCCTATCTCGGTGTGCTGGTAGAGCATGGATTGATCGGCCTCGTGCTGTTTGCTGGAGCCTTCTGCGCAGTCTTCGCCCGTGCGCTGAAATCGTACGCAACGGAGCCGCGCCTTTGGGTGGTTCTACTGCTTGCCTGGGGTGTTGCGGTCATGTCGCTGAGTTGGGAAAACCGCGAAACCACTTGGCTACTCTTTGGCCTTGGCGCAGCGCTACCGCGAAAGCCTCGCGCAGTCCGCTGGCTCATTCCGGTGATCAAGCCGAGATACGGAACCGCCTATGCCTAGCATCCTGCTATTGACGACCGGGCTTGCAATTGGTGGAGCAGAAGCTCAGGTTGCCTTGCTTGCCAGGTCACTCCGGCAGCGCGGCTGGCAGGTTGGTGTTGTGTCCATGATTCCGCCTCGCGCTTATGCTACCGAACTGGAGGGCGATGGCATCGTGGTCAACAGCCTTGGAATGCGCCCTGGGATCCCAGATCCTCGCGGTCTTCTCCGCCTGAGATCACTACTGCGAAGGTTCAGGCCTCACGTGCTGCATTGCCATATGGTGCACGCCAATCTTTTGGGTCGAATCGCAAGGCTCTTCACAGCGGTTCCGGTAGTGGTCTCCACGGCTCACAGCATTCATGAGGGTGGGACATGGCGCGACCTCGCCTACCGCGCCACGGACTGGCTTTCAGATGTCACCACGAACGTGAGCCAGCGCGGCCTCCATCGCTATTTCCATGACGGATTGATCAAGCAAGGACGAGGACTGTGGATTCCAAACGGTCTTGACCTGCACCTGTATCGCCGCTCCCCCGATGTTCGGGCGAAAGCACGGATGGAGGAGGGTTGGACCGAGGATTTCGTCTGGTTGGCCGTCGGAAACCTAAGGGAGCCCAAGGACTATCCCACCATGTTTCGAGCACACGCACGGCTTCGTCAACAGGGAGTAAGTGCTCGATTGGCGATCGCGGGGACCGGGCACCTCGAGGCGGAACTACGCTCGCTTGCCCTGGGCCTAGGTATCGAGCATCAAGTACGTTTTTTGGGCACCCGTGGTGATGTGCCGCGGCTGCTCCAGGCTGCCGACGCATTCGTGATGTCCTCTTCCTGGGAAGGCACGCCCATGGCCCTCCTCGAAGCATCCGCCGCCGAACTCCCCGCGGTGGCGACGGATGTGGGCGGGATTGGAGAAGTCATCGTGGATGGAAAGACAGGCCTACTTGTTCCTTCTGGAGATCCGTCCGCCCTGTCCGACGCAATGAGGAGGGTGCTTACGATGAACCCGCGGGACCGGCTCGCATTGGGTCGGGCAGCCCGTGAGCGCGTTGAACAATACTACGCAATCGGCGTCGTCACCAGTCTTTGGGAGGAACTCTACATGAAGACCTTAAGCCAGCGCGTGCCGGGAAACCCACTGTTGAAGGAGTTCGTACGGGTCGCGGAAAGGGGGACAATGCGTTGATGAAATCACTGAAGCGCGCAATGGATATCCTGATCGCCGGTTGTGCGCTTGCTGTCCTGTGGCCGCTACTCGGGACCATCGCGATTCTAATCCGAATGTCATCCCCTGGAGCGTTGCTTTTCCGGCAGGCAAGGCTGGG
>JAEUQE010000131.1 GCA_016789785.1 Bryobacterales bacterium | reverse complement strand
GCCATCGGAGCGCATCACCCAGATCTCGCTTGTCCCCGATCGGGCACTGCGGAAGGCGATCTGTGTGCCATCCGGCGAGATCGCGGGCGAGGAGTCAAGGGTGTTCGACGGAGATAGCGCCTTGGGAGGGTCGTTCCCGTTGCGGCGGTACAGGTTCAGATCGTCAATGCCAATGGAATACACAACCCGCGAGGCGCGAGCGGCAAGCGTGGGATAGGCGGCCTGAATGCCTGCTTCGGGCAGCCGCTCCATTCGCTCCGGCGCTTCGATTGGGATCCGCCACAAGGCGCGAACTGATCGGCCGCGCTGCAGGGAAGCGAGGAGGCTTGTGCCATCGGGGGAGAAGCAGAATCCAGCGAAGCGGCGCTTCTCGTTGGTGAGTTTGCGCGGTTCCGCGCGAGGGAGAAAATCGGGGCCAACGGGCACGATGTAAATCTCATCCACGCTGGACTCGGTGGCGCGTAGAAATGCGAGCGTGCGGTAGTCGGGCGAAAACACTGGAGCGCCATCGAGCAGCGTGCCGGGCGGAGGCGAGGTCACCACCGTGCGAAGACCCGAGTCGCTGATGAGGACCAGCGAGGCCGGGGCGGCGGGGGTCAAACGCATCGACACGATCATGCGCTTCCCGTCGGGGACCCATGCGATGCGGTCACGGCGGTCGATGGCCGCCCAGCGCTTCGGCTCCGGATCGTCCACGCCTTGCACGAGAAGGGCGAACTGAGCCGCGCCTTCCTCTCGCAGATAGGCGACCTTCGTGCCGTCGGGATGAATCACTGGATTGAAGTCGCGCGCCCGCGTTCCGGCGAGGCGCCGAGGCGCCGATTGACCGTCGGTACGCAGCAAGTAGATGCCCGAGTTTGCGCCTTCGGAGAACGCATAAACGACGGTCGAGCCGTCGGCGGTCAGGCTGGGGTGGGTGGCTTGACCGATGGATTGTGTGAGCAGAACGGGCTCCACGGGGATGCGCGCACGTACCGGTTTGGGGTCAGGGAATAGCCAGAGTCCGGCTGCCACGGCGACGATTCCCACCACGCCCGCGGCGGCCCACAGGTAGGCTGGTGCGAGGGTCTTCGATGATGCCGGTGGGAGACCTCCCTGCGGAGGCGTTGCCGGGGGCACCACGTCCGGTATCAATGCTGCAGTGACTGCGGAAGGCACGTAGTCCCGGAACGTGACCTGATAGGCACCCTTGGGAATCTCGATCCGGATCGGATCCGCGGCGCCCGACCCGGCGTAGTAATCCTGAAGCTTCAACCGCAGCCGGCGGACTTCGGTTCGCACCACGCTGTCGATCTTTGGGTCGTAGCCAGGCTCGCGTCCGAAAACCTCCACACCGATCACGGTTTCCTTCACGGCACCCGTATCGCCAGCGATCGCCTTTTCGGCAAGGAAGCGCAAAAGCTGCTGCAGGCGGTCAGCCTGCGCGAATTCCGGAGCAGTGAGGATGCGCTCCAGCGCGGCGAGAGGACCGGATTCGGGTGGAATGACCGAACTCATTTGTGTACAGAGTGTTACATGGGGTGGACCACCCCGGCTGAGCTGGCGCTTTTCGACCCCCAGCTTCATCCGGTAGTATAACGCCAACTTCAGGGATCTCGTGCCTGCCGTCCTCCAGAGTAAGCAGGAGGCTGAGTCGAGGGCGCTACCTTGCCGCCTCAATGAAATTGCGGTCAAAAAAATAGAAAAAGCCGTCTTCCGCACCGATAATGAGGTCGAGCTTCCCGTCGCCGTTCCAATCGGCCGCATTCGGGGTGGGGTTGTGACCATTCAGAGGCGCCTTGAGAATGGTGCCTCTGAGTTCCATGACGGGCTTTGCCTGAGTGCCCGTGTTCTGATACCAGATGGGGCCCTGATCGGAATCGGAAACCAGGTCGAGGTCACCATCGCCGTCCCAATCGACGGTCTCGATCTTGCGGCGGCCGCTCGCGCCGGCACGCCCGTTGGCGAGGTTGAGGAAGCGGCCGCTGGCCTGAACGAAAATGCGTTCCGGGGGCAGCAGCACCAGCCGTCCATCGCGGCGTGCCCGCCGGAACAGCGACACGTAGCCCTGATGATTCAGCATCACCAGGTCGGCGAGCCCGTCGCGGTCCCAATCCACTACTTTTGGCGTGGTGCGCCACTGCGTGAGCAACTGCTTTGGCTTGGGCTCCCACCACACCCAGTCCGGTTTTGGCGCGCGGCCTTCCCACTCCACCTCCACCATCTGCGCTTCCGATAACCGCGGTTCCGTCTTACTCCCGATGTTACGGTACCAAAGCACGTCGCCCCAGATATCGTTCACCAAAATGTCTAACTTACCGTCGCCATCCCAGTCCGCGACCGAGGGATTCGAGTAACCCCATTTCTCTTCAGCAGGCCCCTGGACCGACCCATTCGGCCCGGCGATCCGGCGAATCACCTTGCCGCCGGCCTTCAGGTACCCCCGATCCGTAAATGCCGGTTCCTTGGCGGTTCCCACGTTTTCAAAGAAGTGTAAGTAGCCCGCCGAGTTGCCCGCGATCAGATCCATGCGCCCGTCGCCGTTCCAATCCACGGCCTGGGGACGCGACAAAACGCCGCTCTTCATGTAGGGGTCCACCTGCTCGAAGCGTACCGGGGGCGCGAGTTTCGGAGCCTGACCCTTCGGTGCGAGATTCTCCACCAGCGACACGGTGCCGTCTTCCTCGCCGATCACCAACGAAGGGCGGCCATCCTTATGCCAGACGGTGACCCGCGGCTGGATCATGCAAAGCTCCATGCGGAACGGAAAGCGTTCGCCTTCGCTGAGAACAGGCCGCTCGCGAGTGCCTGTGTTGCGGAACAACGTCACATGGTCGATGAAACTGCCACCGACGAGGTCCAGGACGCCGCGGCCGAACCAGTCCACGGGATTCGGCGCTGGTGTGCCGTAGAGATCGATGGGCTTGCCGCCGGCCAGCAATTTCACGGGCGGCTCATAGGACGGGTTTTCGTTCGTGCCGCGATTGCGATGAAACCACACGTAGCCATGGAGCGGACCACGCAGCCACTTGCCTTGCGAATCGTAGGCGTCATCCCAACCATACTCGCGCCAATCCGACACGCCATTCAGCAGGTCGATCTTGCCATCATGGTCCCAGTCCACCGGATACCAGAGGTCGTCACGGCCGATGTGATAGGGCTGGTCCACCTTCACCGTGACGAGCTTCGAAAGCCCGTTGCGCCGGGGATCGCTGTAGTAGCCGCCGGAAAACACCAGGTCCACGGCGCCGTCGCCATTGAAGTCAGCGGCGACCAGGTCTTTTTTGGCGGGGGCAAGCCACAGCGCGCGGTCGTACAGCGGTTCGCGCGTGGTGCCGAGATTGCGGAACAGATAGATGCCGTTGTAAGGCCGGTCCGTGCATGCGACCACCAGGTCCATTTCGCCATCGCCGTCCCAATCCATGGGAGCGGGGTGGGCCCAGAGTCCCACGGAGAGCCTTCCGCGAACACCTGCCCGCCCAAAGGTCATGCGATCTCCCGCGCCGATCATGGCGGGCTCGGTCACCCGCTGAGTCTCGCCGTTGCGCTGTGTATCGAAGGTGATGTGATAGGAGGAGGCGCCCGTCGAGCGGAAGAACACACGCGCCTTCGGCATGCGCCAATCGAGCTTCGACGGCACAGCCGCATTTCCCGAGAAGACGCGGATGGAATCGGGGTTCAGGTCGAGAGGCAGCGCCGCCTCCACGACTACTGGCTGGCCGGACGGCGCCGAGGTGCTATGCGTGACTCGGTAGCGATTCCTGGTAGGCCACGACGCGTCGCCACGTTCCTCGATCTTCTGCGCACTTGCGATAGCCGCCAGCGCGAGCATCAGTATGGTGAGTCTGTTCATTCGATTCCCTCGAGAGCGGCCCCGATCTTACGAATCATCGCTTCTTCCGCGGCACTCACGCGCGTGCCGCCGAAGCCGAGCACCGAACCTTCCTTTGCCGCTTCCGTAACTCTCTTCGCGATGTCGAGCACCCACTGTCGGTAGGCATCCGCGGACTCTTTGGGCTTCGACGACATCACTCGTCCGGCACTACGGAGCCTGGTAAGGGCTGTCTCGGCCACCCATTCTTGGATGCCGGCGCCGGTGCCACTGCGCTGCGCGATCTGAGCGCGGATCCCGCGATCGACGGCTTCGGACTCCTGGCGGATCGAGAGGGACCGGATGAGTTCACTGGGGTGTTGTTTGCCGCTGGCGGTTGCATGGCCGGCCGCGAAGGCTTCCTTGAGAGATCCGAGCACGCCGCTCGATCCTGCCACCATCACGGCAAGACCCGCCCAGTGCGGCGCCTCGCGAATCGCCTGCCATTCCACTTCGGTGAAGTCTTCCTTGCGCATCAGCCCGATCATATAACAGCGCCGGGCGAGAGCTGCAAAAAAGCTCTTGACATCCTATGAGATTCGTACTAATTAATTAGTATGAGGCACGCAAGCACGACCCTGACTGAGCAGGAACTGGAAATCATGAAGATTGTCTGGGACCGCAAGCAGGCCACTGTCCGCGACGTCTACGAAGCGCTGCTGGAGCGGCGAAAAGTGGCCTACACCACAGTGATGACGATGATGAAGATCCTGGAACAGAAGGGTCATCTGAAGAAGTCCGCCGAAGACAAAGCTCACGTCTACGCGCCCACGCGGCCCAAGCGGCAGGTTGTGCGCGGCATGGTTCGCGATTTCATTGAACGCGTCTTTAACGGCAGCGCGGAACCGCTCGTTGTGCACCTGCTGGAAGAGAAGCATCTCTCCGACGATGAAATCCGCGAGATCGAAAGGCTCCTGAAGGAAAGGAGGCAGTCATGACCGGCTGGCTTGCGGAGAACCTTTTGCTGTACTCGCTGCAACTTCTGATCGTTGTCCTGGCGGCGGAGGCAATGAGCCGGCTCATGCTCCTCACCGCGAAGCTGCGTCTGCTGCACTGGCGCGCGGTGCTGGTAGTGGCGCTGTTGCTGCCTTTCGCGCGTTTCCAGCCGGCGGGTTCTGAATCCGGGGCCGTCTCGGTTACCGCCGGCCCCGTCCTCACCGCCGAACTCGCGGGTTCGCCCGCGAAACCTCTGCCGTGGCGCGAGGCAATGCTCGGGGCGATCGCGGTGGGCTCCTTGCTGCTGATGTTCCGGCTCGCGATTGGCGGTGTGCGAATTCATCTCTACCGGCGCCGGTCCAAGCCGCTCGACTATCCGCATCCCGAGGCGTCGTTCCGCGTGTCGGAGGAAGTAAGCGGTCCCATCACGTTTGGCTGGCTGCGCCCCACCATCCTTCTTCCGGCCCAGGTCCTGCAAATGCCCGAGGATCAGCAGGATGCGATCCGCGAACATGAACTCGCGCACGTGCGGCGGAAGGACTGGCTGTTTGCCGTGGGCGAAGAGTTCATCCGCGCGCTGCTCTGGTTCCATCCCGCGATCTGGTGGGTGTTGAGCCACGTTCAGACAGCGCGCGAGCAGGTGGTGGATGAAGAAGTCGTGAGCATCACGGGCCGGCGCGCGGCGTATGTCGACGCGCTGCTCGCGATTGCCGGAGTGCGGGCGAGGCTGGACTTTGTACCCGCGCCTTTGTTCTTGCGAAAACGCCATCTGGCCGGACGGGTGGCTAACTTACTCGAGGAGGTTCGTATGTCGAAGTTACGCGCGTTTGGCTATGGCGCCGTCAGCTTACTCACTGTGGTTGTAACTGGTGTCACAATGTCGGTCTCGTTGCCCCTGCCGGCGTGGGCATGGCAACAGGAGGAGCGCTCTCAGGGAGTCACGATGGAAGCCCCAAGCCCCGCGATGAGGGTGCTCTATCAAGCAGCCCCCAGTTATCCTCCGGAGGGCAAACTCCGCAAAGTCGAGGGTACCGTGGTGGTAGAAGCAGACGTGGATGTCCAGGGCATGGTATCGGACGCGAGGGTAGTATCCGGACCGGCGGAACTGCGCCGCGCTGCCCTTCAGGCCGTCCTTCGGTGGCAGTTTGCTCCGCCTTCGCAGACCACTCGCACCACCGTCAGCCTCAATTTCAGGCTGCCGCAAGAAGATCCGCGGATGGTGGCGGCAAAGGGCTACGTGCGGAAGATCTCGTTTGGCGACATGCCTTCAAATCTTCGTGAGCGGGCCGAGGCGCGCCTGCCCGTGAAATTGGGTGACGCGATGTCGCCAAGTTCGGCAGCAGCGATCTCTCGCATTCTCGGCGAGATTGATGGCCGTCTAACGATGGGCTTCTCGGATGATACCCTCCGCGTCGATTTCGCGCCCTGGATCGCGAAGGGAGCGACGGGCGCGAGTGGCGGCGTCACCGGAGGGGTGAGTACTAATTCGGAAGGCGGCCCCGCCATGCCGCAGCGGATCCGCGTCGGCGGCAACGTCCAGGCCAGCAAGATCGACCGGATGGTCCGGCCGGAGTACCCGGCACTCGCCAAACAGGCCCGGATTCAGGGTAAGGTGGTGCTCGCGGTTGTGATTGACAAGACCGGCCAAGTGTCCAACATCGAACTGGTGAGTGGGCATCCGCTCCTGGCGCCGGCGGCCGTTACCGCAGTGCAGCAGTGGACTTACAAGCCCACTCTTTTGAACGGGAATCCCGTGGATGTGCTGACGCAGGTGGATGTTAACTTCACTCTTGCCGACGAGCCCCCACCCGCTCAACCGTAATCATGTCCCATGCAGAACGACGAAGGCCGGCGATTGCTCGCCGGCCTTTCGTGCGTCAGGAGGTTCCGATGCCCGCTATTCGCGAGGGACCGGACTGGATGGAACAGCGTGAGACTTGCGGACCGAGAACTCTCCATTCGGGCCGTGACATGCGCCGCAGCTTTCGCCAAGCGCACTGGTGTTCACCAGTGCATGGGAAGCAGCGTCGATGCTCTGATGGCACGAGAGGCAAGCCGCAGCCTGCGGTCCCACCGGATCGATCGGACCACGTGGATTGGCGACCTTGGAAGCCGTAGCCGGCAACGGCAGGTTCTGCGAATTGTTGATATGGCATGCATCGCAGGAAGCCAGCCGTCCTGGGAACGCGACATGGCTATAGTTGTGCGGCGTATTGCCGAAACCATAGACAATGTAGTCTTCGTTGCCGAAGAACGTCTTGATCGCCTTGCCCCCGTGGATGTTGTGGATCATCTGGCGGAAGTCGATCGATTGCGGTTTGCCGCTAGTCGCGGGACGCCGCGCCACATCCGTTTCCACCGGATTGTGGCAGACCACGCAATGCTCAATCGTGTCGACGCGATTCTCGCCGTGCAGACTCAGCCTCACGTGGCACGTATTGCACTTCTCGATGGACACGATCTTGCGCCGTTCGGCGGCTGGAGAGCCGTCCACGGAGAAATACGCCACCGCGTTCTTCTTCGGACCGTACTGTACGCTCTGCTGCCGCTGTGTCCCGGCGTAGATCGTTTCCACCCGGCGGCCCTCCAGCGAAATGGAATAAGTGCCGCGGGAGTTGGCCGGAATCATGGCGTTGAACGTGTAAGTGTAGATGCCATTGGCGCCAGTCGCCCGGGCCAGATCCTCGGAGACGTAGCCGTTTGTCGCCGCCGTGCCGAATTTTGTGGTGTAATCCACCGTCGGGCCGGCCAGCACCGCGAAGATACGGCCAAACTGCGCCGGGGTGAGCGGATTGCCGTCCTTGTCCTTGATGTTGAAAGTGATGGTTGGTCTGCGGCCGGCCACGCCATCGTCCACTTTCGTGATCTCCCACTGGAATCCGGTCAGCATCTTCGAGTTATATGGAAGCGTGTGGGCCCCGGTGATCGAAGCGTCGAATTCCAATTCGCCGGAAGGCGTGTGGCAGCGTGCGCACTGGCTGTCGTTCGGTTGCGGCAAGTTGATGTGACCGCGCCCCGTGGCGAAGTCGACATTGTCGTGGCACGATCCGCAGGCCACCCGCGACGGAGCCGTAAGCGCGCGGCCCGCCTGTGTGGCGCCGGTATCCTGCTCGTGGCAAGCCGTACAGTTGCGAACGTCGGTCGGGAACACGATCTTCGAGTAGTCCCACACTGTGTTGCCGAAGCCGATGATCTGGTACTTGCCGCCGGCTTCCACGCTCGGAAGATTGGCGCCCATGTGGATCTTGTGCGTCATCTCCACCATGTCGACGCTATTGCCGGTATCCGGGTCGATGGTTTGAGGCGTGTGGCAAAGCACGCACACTTCCATGCTGATCCGGCCGGTCGAGCCGTGGAAGGCGAAATTGTCCGGGTGGCACTGCTGGCAACTCTTCGTCTTGATCACATCACGGGGCGCGGGACGCGAGGAGCCGTCCGGAACCCAGTGATACACGGTATCCGCCAGTGAGGTGCCAAACTCAAATTCGGTCAAGTTGCGGTTGGCGTAGGCGCCGACGGTGTGGGTGACCGTCCGGTCGTAGCCAGCCGGCAACCGGGTGCCGAACGTATAGTTGTATTCTCCGTCCGCCACCCGCTCCCAACGCCCACCCGCGTCGGTTCCGGCCTGCGTGGCGGAACGTCCGGTGATGGTGCTGTTTTGCACGCGTGTGGTGTAGGCGACGTACTGTGATTGGTCCTTGGGGATGCGCGCCAGGATAAAACTGGCCGCGATCACACCAGGAGTTTGAATGCCTTCCCGGTCCAGGGGAACCCCCTGCGGGTCGGTAAACCTGACTCGGGCCCGTACTACGCCGTCGGCGGCCACATCCACGGATAGGACGCGCACCACCAGCCCTGGGCGAACAAAGCTCAAGGTTTTCTCATCGGTATAGTAGGCCTTCTGATTGACATTGAAAGGTGACTTCGGCGCGCTGACAAGGGCGACCGCCCCCACCAGCACTACCGCGACAAGACAGATCCAAATGACAGTGGATCGGTTGGGTCGGATGTTCAACATGTTCTTTCTGCTCTCCCGCTGAAAACGGTCTTCGACCACTATCGTGTTCTGACAGCACTCAGGTTGCCAAATTGTAACGAAACCTATCTTGCTGATTTTAAGACGGAATCCGTCTCTCGACTGGCGCGCTCCGGGTGGGGCAGACCCATGTTGGGTTGGGGGTTAAGCCCCACGGAGGGGAGGGGGGATCTCACCCAGCGTTGGAAACGGCCCCGCTAGTCCCCGCCCGTCTTGCCACTCACCCCTCCTGGAAGGCGGTTCAGCGGGATTTCACAAGTTACTCCATTGACACCGCCGGTGATCGATGCCAAAGTGTAACTCAATCGGGGATCGGGAAAAGATCTCGAAAAGAGGCTAGTCTCACATGTTAATCAGGAAACAATTGTTACTTTTCGCGCTAAGTGCCTTCGTTGCTGCTGTCGCGCCGGCTCAGACAACCACGGGTGATATCCTCGGCATCGTGGCGGACGCGAGCGGCGCCGTGATCGGCGACGCGAAGGTCACGGTCCGCAATCTGCAAACCAACGCCGCCAAGGATACCGTCACTGGCCCATCCGGCGGTTTTCGCGTGCCGCTTCTGCCGGCTGGATTCTATGAAGTGACCGTGGAAAAGAACGGTTTTGCGAAATACCAGCAGGGCCCAATCGAGTTGCGCCTCAATCAGGCGGCCGACCTTCGCATCACGATGAATGTGGCATCGCTCTCCGAATCCGTGACCGTAAACACCGCCGCTCCCGTCATCAACACGACGAACGCGGAGATCAGCACGAGTTTCGACACCAAGCGCATTGCCGACCTGCCGCTCTCCACCAACCGCAACATTCTCAACCTTGCCGCTTCCGTTCCAGGCGTGGCCCAGGTGTCGGCCGGCAACTCGAACTTCGGCAGCAACGGGAACGCCGGTACCGAGACCACCAGCCTGAGTTACTCCGCCAACGGCATGCGCCAGCGGTCGAACGCATTCTATATCGACGGCCAGGACAGTTACTACGTGAGTACCGGCGGCCTGCTGCAGCCGATGAACAATCCCGATATCATCGCCGAAGTTCGGATCGTCACGAATCAGTTTCTGCCCGAGTTTGGCCGTGCGGGCGGATCAGTGATGAGCGTCATCACGCGCAGTGGCTCCAATGACTACCACGGCAGTATGTTCTGGTTCCACAACAGTAACAAACTCAACGCCATGACCAATGCCGACCGCCGCCGCCCCACTCTCACGAGTGCACCTTTCCGCGTGGAGAATCAGTTCGGCGGAACGTTTGGCGGCCGGATCATCCGCGACAAGACTTTCTTCTTCGCCTCGCTTCAACGCTGGACCGACCGGCGCCTCGGCTCCGGTACTTCGATCAGCGGCGCGCCCAGCGAAGAGGGCCGCCGTCTGCTCAACGAGATCGCCGGTACCCGCCCCGTAGTCAGGGCGTTTCTCGAAAATCTCCCGGCTGGTACGCCCAATGGCCAAAACGCCCAGGTTACAGTGGATGGCCGCACGGTCCAGATTCCACTCAGCACTCTCACCGGCGCATCCAACCAGATCTTCGACGATTGGCAGTACTCCTACCGCATCGACCATCGCTTCAATAACAAGCACAACCTGACGCTGCGTTACATGGACGATAACTCGCTGTCGAGTGGTACCGGCCAGCTTACTCCCGTCGGCCTCTCCGAACTCAAGCCTTTGAAGACGAAGTCGGCCACGGCGAACCTTGGGTCCACCCTCACACCCACCACTTTGAACGAGTTTCGGCTCTCATACAGCCGCCAGGAGAACGAGACCAACGCGGTGGATCCATCCGTCGCCGAGCGCATTCCCTCCATCGAAGTCACCGCGCTGAACCTGAACGGCTTCAACAGCGGAACCACCCGCACCGGGATCGGTCTCGCCGCGAATCTGCCGCAGCGCGGTACGTTCAATACGTATCAGATGCAGGAGTCCGTGACCCTGCTGCGCGGGACGCACAGCATGAAAGCAGGTGTCGACTTCCGGCGCCAGGAGCAGTTCTCGTTGTTCCTCCCACAACTCCGCGGCCGCATCCAGTATGGTTCGCTGCAGACCCTGGTCAACGATCAGGCCACGGTCGCCCAAATCAACGCTCTGCTGCGCGGCAGCGAGAAGATCACCTACATGCGCTACTATGACTACTTCTTTTTCGTGCAGGATGAGTGGCGCATCCGTCCCAATCTCACGCTGACCTATGGGATCCGCTATGAATCCCCCGGCAATCCCATCCAGAATCTCGCGGATGTGAACCAGCGAATCGTGGCGGCGAATAACAACGACCCTCGCTACCAGTTATTCCATGTTCCGGCGCGCGACAATAACAACTGGGCGCCACGGCTCGGGTTCAACTACCGGTTCGGACAGGCGCCGGGCATGCTCGGTCTGCTCACTGGCGACGGCAAGTTAGTACTCCGCGGCGGTTACTCCCGCACTTACGAGGTCGCGTTCAATAACATCGCGCTGAATATCGCCAGTTCGTTCCCCATGGTGCTGGCCTACAATGTTCCGAACGACCCGGTGACCGCGCTGGTGCCCAACGCGTTCTCCACCGTCGAGTCCATTCGCGGTGGCAACATCCCCACCGTCGCCAATCCGAACATCTTCGTGCGGACCATCGTCTCCAAAGACTTCCGCGCCCCCTATGCCGAGCAGGTGTCGTTACAGTTCCAGCGCGAGTTGCCCGGAGGCTGGGCGGCATCCATGGGGTACGTCGGCACGAAGGGCACCGCGCTCTTCCAGTCGATTGACGGCAATCCGACCGTCCCCGGCGCGGCGGGCGTACCTCGCTCCGTGCGCCAGGATCCCGGCCGCGGCGTCATCCGTGAGCGCTGCAACTGCACCTCGTCGATCTACCACTCCCTGCAGACGACGCTCGAACGCCGCCTCTCGCGCAACTTCCTGATGGCTGCGCACTATACCTGGAGCTCGTTTATTGATGGCGCATCGGAGATCTTCAACCCCTCGACATCGGGAGAGATCGCCTTCCCGCAGGACCCCTACAATCGCGCCTCCGAGCGGGCACGTTCCACCTATGACCGGCCGCATCGCTTCACCACCAACGGCGTCTTTGAACTGCCCATCCACCGCGAGCAGAAGGGTGCTCTCGGGCGTGTGCTGGGCGGATGGCAGTTGAATGGATTCCTCACCCTGCAGTCCGGCGCACCGTTTGGTGTTTTGAATGGCACCGACCCGGGTGGGCTGGTTTTGGGCAACATTGTCGGCACGTCGATCCGCCCGTTCCTGAACACCACGCTCGACCTGTCGCGCATGCAGGTCCGTGAGATTCAGACGGCTGGAGGCGCAAGCCTGTTCCGCGCGGCGACGGTGAATGCGCCTGCGGGCAACGCCGGCCGCAACATCCTGCGTGCGAACGGCATCAACCGTGTCGATTTCGGCGTGATCAAGAATGTGCGGGTCCGCGAAGGCCACACCTTCCAGATCCACGCCAACTTCTTCAACGCGACCAACACGCGCGACTGGGGCATTCCGGAAGGCGTGTTCACGTCGGCTGCGTTCCTGAACGAAGGGGCGGCGGAAGTGCCTGCCCGCCGAATTCAGGTGGGTCTGCGGTACGCGTTCTAAACGGCACAACCTTGACCGTCTAACTGCGGCAGCCGGGCAACGATCGGCTGCCGCTTTACTTTGCGCCAACCGGGTTCGTGATGACGATGTAAGCCTCCTCCGAGTAAGCCGAGACAACTTCCGGATGCTTGCGGCAGCGCAGGAGCGCCCGGACCTTGTAAGTTCCGGGCTTCGACCAACGGTGATTTCCATGACCCAGAGGGACCCAGCCGGAATCCGTGCCGTCGCCCCAGTCAAAGAGGATCTGTGAAGAGTGAGTCAGATTGGACGAGTAACGTAGTCCTCCGAAACGGTAGGCCTCGCCAGTGAAGCCCGCGGTCGGCCCACTGGGCGGATCGGGGATCGGCAGCGACTCGGGCACTGAGACCTCTGCCGCCTTCCCATCAGTGACTTCACCCGGAGGAGCGGCAATCTGAACCGTCGTATGGTTCGAAGGCAGCGAGATCACCTGCGTGTGCGTTGTGCAACGGGCTTCCACAGTCACTTGGAATAAGCCCGCCTGCGGCCATGCGTACGAAGCGCTGGTGGTCCCAACCGGCAGAAATGCGGACTTCGCGCCGTTGCCCCAAAGGAAGCGGTATTGGATCGGATGTCCAACGCTTGACGCGGATCCCGCAACGGAAAAAGCGTAAGTCGTATTCGCCACTCCGCTGGTTGGCCCGGCGGGAGCCTGCGGCGTACTGATGCTTTCTCCTCCAATCGTAACTGTGCGGTGTGCCGAGAACTCGGAGGTAACGTTCGTGTGGTCCCGGCAGCGCGCCTGCACTTTGACCTGGTAAACGCCAGGCCGGTTCCAGGCGTGGAATGACGTAAGAACTCCAGGCGGCGTCCAGCCGGAAAGATTGCCGTCTCCCCAGTCGAAGGTGTACTCGATCGGATGGCCGGTGCTGGAGGATGAGGCGGTCACGGAGTAGCCATAGAGTACGCCGGAGACGCCATCCGTCGGGCCTGCCGGTACGGAAGGCGTCGAAATCACCTCGCCGGCCTTGAGCGAGACAACGGCTTTCTCCTTCAATCCCCGGTCCAATTGACTGCCCGCAATTACATGGACCCCGTAGTCGCTTGTGATGGTGGCGGGAGCCGTGTACAGGCCGCCCGTCGAGATTGACCCGGTGGCGCTGTTGGCGGGTGCACCCGGGGCAAGCGCAAGTTCCCAGACCACGCCCGACGCCGCGCCGCTTCCGGATGCCGCGAACTGCTGTGTCTGGTTGGTGCCCAGCATGCCGGTCGCGGGTGTGACGAAGAGATCCAGGATCGGGCCGCCGGGCGCGTTCTTGAGGACATTGTCGATCTGAATCGCCATCGCCTCGGTTTTGGCCATGAGAGTGGAATCCGGCACCAGAATTACCGCATCGTCGGAGGGAGTCGGGTCAGCCGCGCTGTAGTACGAGACCGTCACAAACACATTTCTGCGAAAGAACGCCAGCTCTGTGGAATACGTTCCCCTCTCTGGTCCAGATTGAGGATCGGCGTACCTGTAGACGATCTCACCCACCGCCTGCCCGGAGAACGATCCAGGTTCAAAATGTGCGGGTAAACGATCGAGTTCCTGTACGCCGCCGTTCAGCGCTTCGTCCAACGTCGGGTAGATGATCGCGTGTACTGCCAACATCTGGGGTTCGCGAGTACCTGATGCGAGAGGTGGATAAAGAGCACCCGCCATCGCCCTGACAGGTGACGGTGGGGGATAACTCTCATCAATCTGTGAAGCCAAGTGTGGGAATTGACCCTTAAGGAAGTTGAGGAGAGGTCGAAGGTCCGTCACGTAGGACACAGCAGCTTCCGGGTGCTGCCGCTTGGCTCGGAACGCCTCGCCGAACCGGCCTCGGTGGGCTGCCTGTGCCTGGAGGGATGAAGGTGCCGACGACTGTGTCTGTTGCGCCCACACCATGAAGGGGCTTTGCCAAAGCATCGCGAGAGTCACAAGAGTACGAAAGGGTGGTTGATGGAAAATCAAGTTCATCCGGTTCTCCTTTAGTTGATCCAGATCCTTCGGCAGAGGCAAGGGCCGTATTCCAAGGTGGGAGTTGCGGTCGTCGTCCCGCTCTGAGTCTGCCCCGGGAAGGCCTCGGCGACGTAAGGCCAGAGCCAGAGGCCGAAGAAGTTGGTTCCCGCCGTACACGGTGAGGTGGTGGCCCTGCGTACTGATGTGTCCCATACTTCCGATGCCAGCATCGATAACTGATGATACTCGAAAGTATAAGTTCGGCACTGCTGATCACCGGCGGGTCGGACGAACGGCGTTGGAACCATTTGCGGGAAACCAGTGCGAGCCAAGTACTGTTGAACGACCGCTGTACCCGCGACTGCCGCGAGGGACTTGGTGACATTGGTATTGTCCGCGCACATGAGGTGAAAGCGTGGGCGATACTGAACTGAAGGCGGCAGCGTCATGTACCTCAGAACCTGGTTCAAGTTAAATTCTTGGCGCCCCGAGGAATTGGACACTGCGAAGTTACCGCATAGACAAGAAGCCGCAGGATGATATGCGTATCTAATTCGCGGCCAGAAAAAGCGAAAAGAACTCGTATCCCCATTCCCCCACCGCGAATGGAACAGGAACTCCGCCAACTTGTCCACGACCTGGCGGTCAGTAATGGTTGACTGCTGGCCGCCAAGCGCGAACGACGTAAGTTCGAGAACCTTCGCCCAAGGCTCTGTCATTGGCGCGACGGGAGCCTTTCGCAGCGTATAGATCCGGTGTTGTGAGATCGAGGCCTCGGCGCCCGCCGGCACCGTGAGGGCCGGATACCCGCCGCTCATCTGTACCGAACTCATTCGCCAGCGAATCACTAGATCCCGTGCCTGAATCACCGTTGGCGATAGCGTCGAGGCGAAGGTCATCTCGGCGGACACTGCGTTCCCGAACGCCGCGGTGCCGATCTCCGCCCCGTCGTCCGCACCTCCTTCCGTCATAAACGTGGCCGGCAGCGGAACAAGCTGCCCGTAACCACTCGCTGATCCATCCGAGTGTTGAATGAGCGCATCGATCGTTGCGCTTTTCCAGTTGGCAGGAACGCGAAAGACCGCCCGTACCTTCAGCGGTTGACCTGCCAGAAACGCGGCCGGCCCCGATGTTTGCACATCGTACGCCGCGCTGGTCGGCGCCTTTTCGCGATTCAAGCGCTGCCACTCCGGCAACGCAATTGAGGTGAAAGCGTCAATCCGCATTGGCACGGCGCCGGTGTCAGTGGAATTGAATGCCAATGTCTGAAGCGCTGGCAAATGCCCGAATTGCGTCTCTGCGACGAAAAAATCCTCGCCTAAAGACACTGGGTTTCCCGCGACCAAAGAGGTCTCAACAGTGATCGGGGCGGGATTGTTGGCCGTGACACCGCTCAAGTCCACTGTCGACGTGATCCGCGTCTGACAGTGAGTCCGGCCCGCGGGTGTGACGCAAGGCCAAGCTCCGGGGTTGTTGCGTCCGGCTGAGACGGTCGCGGTGTGGAGAAGCGTCGTGCCGTTGAGGATGCGGAGCGTCCACGTGCCGGTACAAACCAGGAGTGCAGGGCACGCAGATCCGGGGTTGAAGGTGTATCGCAGAACCGACGTGAGGAGAACGCGGCCGGTGCCTCTCGGCAGGGTGACAGTTCGGCTCCGGGTGACCTGACCTGGACCAGCCTCGCCTCCAATCTCGTCATAAGAGTCCACGTAGTATCCCGGAGGGGACTCATTCGCCTGACTGATGTTCCCTTCGGAGAGCGCTTCCAAAACAGTTTCCCCCCCGGCGCATTTTCGCTTTTGGTCTGGAATTGAGGACTGCCGGCAAGAGGCGCCGGCGCAAGGAGTGCGGCGAGAGGGGGGATGAACATGGCGAAAAAACAACCATGAATCCGCATATCTATCCCGAACTGTGACACAGTGATTCGCCGGAGTCAAGCCTTTTGTTCGCTGAGTCTGTCCTCAATTTGTAAATCTAATCCGTCTTACGAAAAAACGGCTCGCTCACTGAATCAGATCTTGGAGACGATCTTGGAAAAACTAAGGCGAAATGTGTAGTTGGTGCTTCAAAAGCGCCAAGCGCTCATCGATTTTGCAGCCGCCGCAACGCTTCTTCCGCCTTAGCGAAAAACTCATTCCGAGCCGCCGCGTTGGGAAAAACCAACGGTGCCTGCCGGTAGTACGCGACTTCCGCTTCCCATCGTCTCGCCACGGCAGCCCGAGACTCCGGGTCCGCCCCCGAGCGAAGCACGATCGGATTCGTGTGCGCCTGAATCTCCGGCCCATCGCCACGCTTCACGGCCACTGCCCGAGCCGCGATCCAGCGGGCATTCCCGACCTCCGCTTCCGCACTCACATCCGTATCGCCACCCTGCGAAGCCACCACCTTGCCGTCTGCCACAATTTCCACGGACGCCAGTGGCCGGTAGAAACGCGCGCGCGCCACCGCCCGGTTGCCCTCGCGCCGCAACTCCACCAGCGGACCATTCGTCACCACCACCTGCCGCTTCCGCACCCCATCCGCCCACGCCTCATATGCGGACTGTCCAGCCTTGGCCCTGACCAGCGCGCGCTCCGGACCAAGCAGTGGCAGCCATCGCGACTGCACCTTGTCCGCAGCCAGACGGCTCAGATACACAGGGAAGTCGCTCCCCGCCACACCGGTCGCCACCAGGCCCGCGTTCAACAACTCGTACCACTCCGCGTTCCACAATTTGCCGAACTGAAACACCTCCATGAAGTCCAGCGACCCAAGCGCCAGGTCCATCAGCAGCGTCGAATGCGGCATCGATCCGTGGAAGTGCGCGAAGCCTACGGTCGCGCCCACCTTGCGGCCTCGTTCGAACAGAACATTCGGATAGGGAAATGTTTCGGGGCTATTCGCATACATCGTGCCCACGCTCAAAGGCCGGATCATCTCCCGCCCGCCCAGCAGGTTCACATGCCCAAAGAACTCCGACCGCGACTCATGCCCTGACCGGATCGACCGCCCCGCCTTTCGCGCTTCCGCTTTCGGTCCGAATCCGTATTGCCACGCTGCGTCAATCTGCCTCTGCAACTGCAGGAAATTGCCGACACTCAGATCCTCGGCCTCCATCCATTGCAGGAACACCTCATCGTCCTCCGGCGATCGGACGAGATGAATGTGATCATCCGCCGATAGCCATTCCTTCGCCTCCTCGCCGAGCCAGTTCTTCATGCGCAGCACAATGGGCGTCGCCTTTCCGGCCTCCAGCGTGAACTCCGCTTCAAACGGCTCGAAGAAGTGCCCGCGATAGGCTTCGATGCGATAGCTGCCGGCTGGCAGTTCGAAGCTTGCCTTGCCCTTCAACAGGAGGAAGTGCGATTGATCGGCGATCGTCACTTCCAGCGTCGACGCATCCGCCGACCGCCGCCACAGCCGCTCGCGATAGAACGTGTCCGCGCGCAACGGAAGCATCACATCCACCGGGCTGAGACGGAACGGACGTCCGTTCTTGAAGAGGTACACGCGCACTGGCATGTTCGGCTCGGTGACGAGATCCAGCTTTGCGGTGAACTCACCGGACTCGGGTGCCTGGCGAAGCTGTGCCCAGCCAAGCGCGGCAAGGAACACCGCGCTGATCGCGGTGCGCTTCCAAAGATGCGGGGATGTCGATCGGCGGTGGTCGGGTGCCATATAATCTCTCTACTATGTCAAAGCTTCTTCTCACCGCGGTATTGTCGTCGATGCTCACGCTGCTGCTGGTCTTCACAGTCGGTGGCGCGGAACTTCCCAAGAAGGTCACACTTGAAAACGCGCGCGTTCGCGTGAGTGAAGTGACGTACCTGCCCGGCGTCGCGCGAGACCGTTACATCCGGCCCACCGATCAGGTGATCGTGTTTCTGGATGATTGCAAGTATCAGCGCATCGATTCGAAGACCGGCGAAAAGACCATCCGTCAGCGGAAGTCGGGCGAAGTCCTCTGGCACGACAAGGGTGAAGACGCTCCGGTGCTGATCAATCAGGGCTCGAAGCCCTATCGCACGCTCACCATCGAGCTGCTGAAGTAGCGTCTCCGGCCGGCGGGGGCGCCTTGCGCGCCACACGTGTTAACAGCGTTCGCCTTCTCATCGCTCTATCGATATTGTTACGCTGGTTTCATGAGTAAACTAGGGGTTGGTCTTTTCCTTCTCTCAACGTCCCTGTTTGCACAAGTGAACGGACGCCTTGCCGGGATCGTTACTGATCCGAGCGGAGCGGCGGTTCCCAATGCACAAGTGGATGTTCTCGTACCAGGCGGCGTGCAAGCCGTCTATTCCGCCAAGACGAATGACGCGGGGCTGTTCAGCTTCTCGGCCGTTCGCCCTGAAATCTATGAAGTGGTGATTAGCGCACCAGGCTTTTCGCGGTTCAACGCGAAGAAAGTCAAGGTCGATCCTCTCACGGAGACTTCCCTCGGCACGGTGAAACTGGAAGTCGCCTCTACCGAGCAGACCGTGGAAGTGGTCGCCGGGGTGGAAGCGATCCAACTCACCAGCAACGAACTTTCCACCACCGTCACGCGCCAGCAGATCCAGGACCTGCCAGCGTTGGGCCGGCAGGTCAGCGCGCTCTTCACCACGCAAGCCGGCGTCAGCGATGGCCGAGGTCCCACGGTGATCAATGGCATGCGTACTTCCGCGGCCAACGTCACTCTGGATGGCGTGAACATTCAGGACAACTTCATTCGCAACAACTCGCTCGACTTCATGCCCATCCGCCCGACCATCGAACAGATTTCGGAAATGGCGATCGCGGTGGGCAATGCTTCGTCCACCGTGGGAGGCGGCGCTGCGCAAGTCACACTCTCCACGCGGTCGGGCAGCAACGAATTTCATGGTTCGGTCTACTGGTACAACCGCAATAGCGCCTTCTCCGCGAACGAATTCTTCAATAACCGCAGCGGCGTTCGCATTCCGTTCTTGAACCTGAATCAGCCGGGCGCTTCGCTCGGTGGCCGCATCATTCGCGACAAGCTGTTCTTCTACGGCAACTGGGAGGAATTCAAACTGCGCCAGCAGTCTTCGCAGTTGCGCACGGTGCTGACTCCTTCGGCCCGCACCGGCGTGTTCCAGTACAACCGTGGCGCGAACAGTGCGAACCTGCTGCAGCTTCGCAGTGTCAGCGTCGACAGTTTCATGGCGCCGCAGTTGCAGGCGCTGCCGGAAGGTAATTCCACGGATCGCGGCGATGGATTCAATACCACAGGCTACCGGTTCAATGCCCGCGCCAACACGGACCGGCGGCAGTACGTGGGACGGCTCGACTACTACATGAGCTCGGCCCACAGCTTCTCGGGCACTTACAACTACACCTTCGAACGGAACGATCGTCCCGATCTGAGCGACCGCTTCTACACTCCGATTGCGCCGACCTTCACTTCCACGGACCGTCATTTCACCAGTCTCGGCTGGCGGTGGACTGCGTCGCCGTCGCTGACGAACGAGTTCCGGGGCGGATTCCTGCTGAGTCCCACGCAGTTCATGCGTGATCAGCAGCCGCCGAATCTCTTCGTGACGAACACGCTCTTCACGAATCCAGTGAACGAGTTCCTGCCCCAGGGGCGTTATACGAATACCTATTCGATTCAGGACAATGCGACCTGGCTGAAGGGCAAGCACGAGATATCGTTCGGCTTCCAGGGGCAGTTGATCCGCACGGAACCATACAACGATGGGGCAACCATCCCCACCTATACTTTGGGGATTAGCGCGAACAACACGACGGGCTTCACGGCGACGCAGTTGCCGGGAATCAACACTGGCGATCTCAACAATGCCAATCTGCTGTATTCGTCGCTTGGCGGGATCATCAGCAGTTCTGCGCAGACGTTCAACGTCACTAGCGCGACTTCGGGCTTCGTACCCGGCGCCGGCGAGCGCCGCAATTTCCTGTATGACACCTACGCCGGCTACGTTCAGGACCGCTGGAAGATGAACCGCCGGCTGACGCTCACGCTCGGCCTTCGCTATGAGTATTGGACGGTGCTCAAGGAACGTGACAATCTCTGGCTGCTGCCGGGACTCGTGAACAACGATCTCATCGCAACCTTGCGCAGCCCCGATCTCGTGCATGACTTCGTTGGCAAAGATGGGCGTTTCCTCTATCGTCCCGATCGCAACAACTTCGCGCCGAACGTTGGCGTCGCATGGGATCCGTTCGGTGATGGCAAGACGTCGGTCCGCGGCGGCTATAGCATTTCGTTCATCAACGATGAGACTCTGACCGCCGTTCGCAACAATGTCAACACGAACCCTGGGCTGGCAACGAGCATCACGCAAGTCGGCCTGGTGGCTCGGACTTCGGCGGCGCCCGCGGTGCCAACCCCCCGCTTCCAGGTGCCGATCACGCAGGCACAAAACTACGCCAACAACTCGCAGGTCGCGCTCGGGATCCCCGACCCCAACACCCGCACACCTTACATTCAGCAGTTCAGCGTCGGAATCCAGCGGGATTTCCGCGGCACTCTGATTGAGGCGCGCTACGTGGGCAATCGCGGCACCAGCCTGCTGCGAGCCTTCGACTACAATCAGGTCAACATCCGCGACAACGGATTCCTCGCGGATTTCGTCCGTGCGCGGAACAACGCATTTCTCTCGGAGCGGGCTGGCCAGGGATTCAATCCGAACTACAACGGTCCAGGCAGCCAGCCGCTCACCGTGTTTCCACGGCTTGCCAACCCAGCCTTCACCAACGCGACCGTGCAGCAACGCCTGCGCCAAGGCGAGGCCGGTGAACTTGCGAACTTCTACCAGATCAATCGCGTCAATGGCCCGATCAACTTCTATGGGAACCCGAACACTCTTGGCGCCAATACGATCAGCAATGGCGCCTACTCCAGCTACAACGCACTGCAGGTGGATGTGCGCCGCAGACTCAGCAGCAGCCTGCAGGTTCAGGCCAACTACACCTACAGCAAAGTGCTCAGCGACGTCGCGGGAGACGGACAGAACCGGTTTGAACCTTTCCTCGACTTCGGCAACAACGCTCTCGAGAAGTCTCGCGCGCCCTTCGATATTACGCATGCGATCAAGGCCAATGGCAGCTACAACCTTCCTTACGGCAAGGGCCGCCGCTGGTCCGGCAACCGATTCATGAATCACGTTCTTGGTGGATGGGTAGCCACCGGCGTGATGACATGGCAGTCCGGCTTCCCGTTCTCGATCCTGTCGAATCGGGGAACCTTGAATCGTGCCGCGCGTTCCACGAACGTCAACACGGCGACCTCGCTTCTCAATAAGAGCCAGTTGGACAGCCTCTTTGAGTTGCGCAAACAGGGTGACGGCGTATTCATGGTGCCAGTTGCGACGCGCAACACCGACGGACGCGCGGTGGCAAACGACGGCGCCGCGCCGTTTAGCGGTCAGGCTTTCTTTCATCCGGAGGCGGGCAACGTCGGCGCATTGCAGCGCCGCATGTTCTCCGGCCCCTTCACCTTCGCCCTCGACATGGGAATGCTGAAGCGCTTCGAGATCCGTGAAGGCCACACGCTGGAGTTCCGCGGCCAAGCCTACAACCTTCCGAATCACCCGACGTTTTCGTTCGGCGATCAGGACATCAACAGCGTCAATTTCGGCCGCCTCACCAGCACGCTGAGCTCTGCCAGAGTGTGGGAGTTCGGCCTCTACTACCGCTTCTAGAAGGCCGACATTGCGGTTTCACTGGGCGGGGCACTGGATGAAGGTGCCCCGCTCTTTCAGTTTGTAGTGATCTTGCATCGTCAGCGTTACGGCGTTGCCACTCATGAGGACGCTTGGCTCACGCACACGGTAGCGCAGACCTCCAGGTCTGCCGCGTCCCCTCTCCAGGGGACGCCTCCGGCCGGGCGCAGATCCATCTGTGCACCTCGACCCTCTGGCCCGGCAGCGACGAGTTTTGATTCGCGGCGCGACACTACCACAAGGAATACGCGCTGAATTTCTGAAACGCCTTACTTCGCTTGCAGCACGGCGGCCCAAGCGGCCGCGAGACATTTCGATCACCGTCGAAATGTGCGAACTACCCGCGCAACCTGCGCGATCGCCTCCATGGATTGTGGAATCAGCGCGGTCCACGAGAAGAACGGATGGATCATGCCGGCATAGCGGGAGAGAGTCACCGCAACGCCAGACTCTTCCAAGCGCGCCGCATACCGTTCGCCCTCGTCGCGCAGGGGGTCGCATTCCGCGGTGAGGATGAGAGCCGGAGGGAGTCCCGATAGATCTGGCGTCAGGAGCGGCGACGCGTAAGGATTCCGCGCATCCTGTGCGCTGGGCAGATAGTGTCCGCGAAACCACTCCATCAACGGGCGCGTGAGGCTGTGTTCTTCCGCGAACTCATGATACGAAGGCGTATCGAAGTTGGAGAGATCCGTCACCGGATACACCATCACCTGACCCGCGAAGCGCGGCCCGCCTTCATCGCGCGCACGAATGCAGACCACCGTTGCGAGATTTCCGCCCGCACTGTCGCCTCCGATAGTGACTCGGTCTGGATCCACGCCGAGCCGCGCGGCATTCTCCAAGACCCAACATGCCGCCTCGTAACAGTCATTCACCGCGGCGGGAAAGGGGTGCTCGGGAGCAAGACGGTAGTCGACGGAAATCACTGCTGCTCCTGCACGATTCGCAATCGCGCGGCACATCACATCGTGGGTGTCGAGATTGCAGAGCACCCACCCGCCGCCATGAAAGTAGACCAGCGCGGGGCAGGGCGTCTCCTCCGATCCCCAATACACCCGGATCGGAGTGCCGCCCGCTGTTCGCAGGTCTTCCACACGTGGGACAGGCTCGGGCGACGATTGCACTTTGCCAGTGTTCTCCAGCGCGGTTCGCCGTGCCTCTACGGGCGGAT